>JAQVSP010000025.1 GCA_028700425.1 Sphaerochaetaceae bacterium
GACCCTCAGAAGACAAGCTTATGGGTTCAGGGATGACGAGTGCTTCTTCCTGAAGATCTGGGATGAGTCACGAAAGGGACTTGATGACAGGATGTACAACCGTCTCCACCGAAAACGTGCATGAGCCTTTTTTCATGCCCAGGCACATAGAAAAGGGCCTGGAATCCAGGCCCTCCTCGTTAACGCTTGCTTTATCTATCTTATCTTTCTAGCCTCGAAGTAGTATCTCTTCTCATTGGCTTCACCCATGCTGAAGGTCTTTCTTGGAAGGGCTCCATCCTTGATGATGGTATCAAAGAAGGTCGCCTTAGAGATTGCAGGCAGTATCAGGCCAAGGTTGCCTTCCTTGCGTCCAAGGTCATTGGTGACATCGCTTCCATGAATGTAGTCCACCTCATGGCCTTCACGGCCTAGATCGTCGATGACATTCTGAAGAGTCCCTGCTGCGATGGTTGCAACCGGGTTTTCCAGCGTGATTGCATAAAGCCCATCAGCCTTGCAAAGCCCGAACTTCTGCTTTCCATCATTGCTGCTGACAAAGGCCTCAAGTTCACTTAGGCTGTCTACAAGAGAGGCTTCAAAGCCATCGCAGTAGAGAGCCAGCTTTCCAATGAACTGGTCAAAGCTGGTCTTGAAGAGAACCCTGTGGATCGGCTCAAAGACCATGGCCTCATCAAAGATGTTCTCCAGCTCCACTAGGCAATAGCGAGCAGGATGGCCTTCCCTCTCCTTCTCGGACAGGGTCTTCTTGATGTCCTCCCAGCAGGACTTTGCGGTTGCAAAGCTGTGGTTGCCATCCCCCATTGCAAAGAGCAGCGGGTTCTCTGGATCGAGCCTGGCTTCCATGGCCTCAAGGGCCTTGGTGACCTGCTCAAGGTCGGAGGCCTTGTTGACAGCCCAGCCTTCAAGATGCCCTCCATTTTTCATCAAGTCAGTGTCGTAGGCCTTCTCAAGGCTGCTGATCTTATTTGCAAGCGGCTCGATGACTGACCTAGCCTCATCGCTGATAAGGACAAGTATGTGAGGAACCTCAAGAGGTGCATCCTTTCGGATCTCCTTTCTTGGCGGGATTCTTGAGAGAATTGTGCCTTCAGTGGCCCTTATAAGGGTCCTGTTGGACTTTTCCCAGCTGTAGCGCTCAAGGTCAAGAGCAACCATAAGGCCCCATCTGGAACGGGAATTGGCTGTTCGCCTTACAAGCATGAAGGAATCCTTGAATTCCTTGAAAATATCTGATGAGCAATAGCTCTCCATGGCCTTGTTTATGGCCACAATGCGCTTATGGGAATCAGCGTCTCCAAGATAGCATTCAGGATAGATCATGCGCAAGGTGGATGGACTGTCCTCTACCTCCTTGTCAAGGTCCTCCCAGTAGCTCTTCTGTGATGTATACTGGTCGCAAGCTACGACAGCCCACTTCCTGGCATCTATTGATTCTGATGGAACAAGCAGGCTTGGAAGCTCCACGCCGATCTTGTTCAGTCTTTGCTTGATCGATTTCATGATTGTCCTCTTTATTGCATTTATGTATGTTATTTTATGATAATATGGGATCGGCATTATTGCAAGAATAACATTAATGAAAAAAATTACAGCTGAAGTGCATCTTTTCAATAAAGGCCAAATGAATTACTATCTAGTCATGAATAATCTTCGTAGAGCACTAGAGGTCCTTGCGCTGACCCTTCTTGCAGCCTTGGCTGTCCAGTTCATCATGACAGCTCTCTATCTTCTTGGCTCATATCTGGCCTTCAGCGATTCTTTATGCCTTGTTTTAGGCTTTCTTGCAAACAAGCTGGGCTGGTTCTGCCTGATTGGAGGCGCTGCCTGCCTTATCGGCCTTGCCCTGGTCTTTCCTTTTTCAAGGTCCAAGCCTCGCTTTGCAGTGTTCAGCGCACTGGCAATGGCTCTAGGCTATGTAAACGCCTTTCTCATCAACAGCCTACAGGCGATCTTTACAAAAGGAGCCATCCTATGATGTCGATAAGAGGAGCCATAGACGCAGCAAATGATGAGGCTTCAATAGCAAGAGCCTCTGTACAGCTCTTTGAAGCAGTCATGAAAGCCAACAGCCTTGAGGAGAAGGATCTCCTTCTTGTCCAGTTCTCCCTTACCGATGACCTGGACGAGTGCAATCCCTGCACCTGCCTCAGAAAAGCAGGACTTTGCAAGGAGGCTTCACTCTTCTGCGTTCAGGAAGCGCGGATAAAGGGTTCAAGGAAGGGAATCATCAGGCTTTTGGTGCTTGCCGACAAGACAGGCAAGCCTGCTGGCTGCTATCTTGGAGGGGCAAGCGAGCTAAGAAAGGCTGGCGATGATAGATGAGGCGTCAAAGCTTCCCTGCCTGAGCACCTTTGGAGGCTTCTGCGTCAGGTCAAGCAAGGTTGAAGGGACAGTCCCCTGCTCATCAGAGGCCTTGACCAGAAAGTCAACCTGGCTCTCGAAACGCTGCTGGATATCCTTGAAGGCTACAAGAGTTGGTTCGCCGGACATATTTACGCTGGTTGAGTAGATTGGCTTTTTCACAATCTCAAGAAGCTTCTGCAGATAAGGGTCCTTTGGCACTCTTATCGCTATGGTTCCGCCGCTTACGGAGTTTAGTATCACTGTCAAGGGAGCCGGCCAGGTGTCCAGGAGAGGCTGAGGAAGAGGTTCAGCAGCAAGCTCCTTGGCCTGCTCAAGAGTGGCTATAACCAGGAAAGGCTTCTTTGCCTCCCTGTTCTTTAGATACTGAAGAGGCTTCTCGCCTATTCCCATAAGGCCACAAAGACCATACATGGTATCGCATGGAATTACGCCGATTCCTCCATTTCTTAGCGCCTTGGCTACTATGCTCAGGGTTTCTGGGTTTGCTTTGTTCAGGATCATATTATCTCTCTTTGTGATGATTAAACTTTAAAAAAACATGCATTGTCAAGCTGATTGCGGCCGTCAATGCGAGGGCCATGAGACTGCAGGCCCACTCAGCAACGCCATTGAATGGCTCAATTGTTTCTGCATCGCTTGCTGCACTGTCAAAGGGGCTTTGGAGGTTGGGCTCATCAAAGCTGAAATACCAGATCCTTGTCCCAGGCTTTGCGTAGCCTAGCGCCATGGCAGACATAAGAAGGCCTTCCTCGCTTTGAAGGTAGGCCGATCTTGCCCTCTGCTTTTCAAGCATTTCAGAATAGTGCTGGTAAACAGCCTCCTGGGCTTTTAATATCTGCTTAAGCCTTGCATTTGCAATAAAACCATAGTCTGACAAGCAAGCGACCATCAAAATTGATAGGAAAAACCAGATAAATAGGAAATCAAAAATTTTTTTTCTTGTCATAGCACTATAAGTTTTATATAATGATATAAAACTATACTGAAACAACAACTAAATGTAAAGCGGAGGAATGAGATGGTTGATAACGAAAAGAAGCCACCAAGAAGCAGCGCTATTGCTGTTGCTGTTCTTGTACTGCTGATTCTGGCGTCTGCAGCCATTTGCATCATTGTCTGGGTCTTGCCGGTTGAGGGTCAGCAAATGCTTCTGATCAATAAGATCGCCAGGGCATGCCTGCCTTTTGTTCTTGGCGTAGCCTTTCTTGTTCTTGCCTCGATTATCGGCAATTCAAGACGAAGAAGAGACTATCTTGAGTCAGCTGGTCCCGATTCACTTTTTTCCGATCCCAAGGATGACAATCCTGCAAGCTCTGCAAAGCCTGAAAAGCCTGCTTCCAGGAAGGTGCGCAGCCTTATGGCTCAGCTTGATGAGATCATCCAGGCCATTAACGAAGATGAGGATAAGATAAGCTTTCTTGATTCACAGGGGCAGTCTAGAAAGACCATCAACAGAATCCATAAGCTTGAGGATGACCGCTACTTCCTGATAAAGGACAAGGAGAAGATTGAGCGAAAGATAGCCAAGCTCACCGGATCTGGAATTCCTGATGAAGAGACAGAAGAGGAAGAGACCCAGGACATCGAGGATGTAGTTCCCTCCCCAGTCATAGAGCCAATTGAGCCGATCATTGAAACTGCTGCGGCAGAGCCTGTCAAGGAAGAGCCAGAGCCTGCTTTACAAGTTGCAGTCACCCAGGATGAAGGCCCCATCGACAGAAGCCTTGAAGGTGTCACCTTTGAGCCTGAGAAGCCCCTTGCATCGGCCTTCCTTGGCAATATAACAGCCAAGGCAGTTCCTTCCTACCCACAGACAAGGCCTGTTGTTGTCAGCAAGCAGGAGATTGAAAATTTCCTAAGTCGCGAGAAGCTTGGCTTTGCAGCGCCCCTTGAGATTGAGTTTGAGCCAGTCATTGAGCCTGCTGTGCAGAAGCAGCCTGAGCCTGCTGAGGCCTTAGTTGAGAAGACACAGCAGCAACTGCTTGATGAGGCTCTTGAGGATGAAATGCGAAGCGCAAGGGCAAACAGCTATGACCTGACCATTGTCCGAGCCTTTGGCGAGTCTTTTGCTCTTGAGTCCCTGAAGGCTCAGCTTGAGCAGATTGGAGATGGGTTTATGGTCAGCTCCGGCGAGCTGGTCATGATCATCCCCTTCTACGATGAAAGAGAGGCAAGAGAAGCCCTCAGGGATAGCGAGCTGAAGCTGGAGATTCGATCTGCACTGGCCTTATAGGATACCAGGAACCGACCTAGGCCGGTTCCTTTTTTAGTCCTCTGAGGTAATCTCTATGACTTGCTTTTCCTTGCATAGAAAGGTATTTGGAAACACTGCCTGGGCTTCCTTGAGAAGGATGCCTAGCTCTGCTTCACTGTAGCGAGGAGAGTAATGGGTGAGGCCCAGCGACTTTACCCTGGCGCTGAGAGCTATCATGGCTGCCTGCGTGGCAGTCATGTGCCTTTTCTGGGTTGCATCAGGCAGAAGAGCGCTTTCAAACATGGATTCGCATATAAGAAGGTCTGCATTCTTCACATAGTCTGCAATAGAGCCAAGATAGAGTGTGTCTGTCACATAGGCAAACTTGCACCCGTCTCTCTTCTGTCCCATGACCTGCGAGCTCTCCACTACCCTGCCGTCCTCGAGCCTGACGCTCTGGCCATGCTGAAGCATGCCCCACATCGGACCCCTAGGCACTCCCAGCTCAAGGGCCATTTCAGGATGTAATTCACCAGGCCTTGGCTTTTCCTCAAGAACATAGCCAAAGCAGGGCTTGGTATGCAGCAGAGGCACTGTTGAGACCTTTATCTCTTCATCCTCAAGAATCACCCCTGGCTCAACAGCATGGAAATAGACTGGATAGTTGATGTACATATCCAGAAGCTTCCGGTTTGCCTCTATATACTGCTCAAGCTTGGCTGGCCCCCAGATGTTAAGAGGCTCTGTGCGCTCGACCTGGCTGGAAAGCATCATCAGCCCCGCCAGCCCTGTGACATGGTCTGCATGCATATGGGTTATGAAGATGTCGCTGATCTTCTTCCAGTGGAAGCCCTGGATCTTCAGCGATACCTGGGTTCCTTCTCCACAGTCAAACAGCATGAGCCTGCCATTGCGACGCAATATGCAGCTGGTGAGAAATCTGCCTGGAAGCGGCATCATTCCGCTTGTCCCTATGATTGATACTTCAAAGCTCATGGCTAGACTATAGCTTTAATGCGTTTTTTAGACAACACGGTCAGTCCTGCCTGAAGAGCTGCATTGGGCTGATTTTTCTCACTGATCTCAGAGCTATCAGTATTGAGGTTGCCGAGACAAGAATAATTGTAGAGGAGACTATCAGAATGGATGACAGGCTGACAAGGGGCTTGAAATCCAGCAGATAGAACGAGAGGCTCTGTATTCCCAGCCTTCCAAGATAGTGAAGGAAAGGACCTAGGTTGACGGCTATGAGGATTCCAAGCACTAGGCCGCAGGCAAGGCCTGCCATGTTGATTGGAAAGACTGTGCAGAATGCCCACAGCATGATGCGCCTGCTGTCAAGGCCAAGGATCTTCATGGCAGCTATTGTACGGTAGTCATCATTTATCATCTCAGAGGCAACAGTGGCTGTATTGACGCAAGCCACAGCAGCTATGAGAAGAAAGATGATCAATATAGCCTGCTTGCTTGTTATGAAGTTGTCGTAGATGGACCTGTTGTAATCACCATAGTCCGTGACAAGGCCAGCAGCAAGGCTTTCAAGATTTCTCTTCACTGTCTCTGTCGAGCCCTTTGTCACCAGGATCTCAAGCACTGGAGATGATGAGAACACACCTTGGGCAAAATCATAGCTCATGTAGGCTAGGCTTGTGTCCAGCTGCTCGTAGCCTGATGAATACAAGCCTGCAACCTTCAGAAGCACTGGCCTGATGACATCCTTCCCGCTTATGCTGGATACTGTCATCATGGCAAGCCTGTCGCCAATGCCTATCCCAAGGGCCTCGGAAGTGACCTTGCTCAGGATAATGGTGTTGCCTCCAGCAACCTCTCCCATTTCCAGGCTAAGCTGGCCTTTCCTCATGTCATTGAAGTAATCCTTCTCTACAGCCTTTACAAGCAGGCTTGCAGTGCCTGTCTTTGAGTAAAGAAGGCAGTAGCTGCTAAGCGTAGCATTGCAGAAAAGGACCTCATCCATCTCAGCAGCCTTTCTTGCTGTCTCCAGGTCGCTGAACTCAGAAAGCTGAACATGGCCGTTGGATAGGTAGATGAACTTCTCGGTTATGCCCTCGATCATTCCATCAACAAAGATCAAGGCAGCTATCATCGGAGCTGTGACAAGAAGGATTATCAAGGCGCACTTGAGTACTGGCCCCGGCCTTCTCAAGCGCTTGAGCGTCCAGACTCCTACTATTGACGACTTCACTCTGCAATCCTCTCAAGCCTTCCATGCAAAAGGCGGTATACAGCCTGAGCCTTGTTGGCAAAATCCATGTTATGAGTGACAAGCAGCAGCGTCTTTCCTTCTTCCCTTGCCAGGTCCAGAAGCAGGCTTTCGCAGATTGAGGCATTGGCTTCATCCAGCGATCCAGTGGGCTCATCAGCCAGTATCAGCTCAGGCTCATTCATCAAGGCCCTGCATATGGCGATGCGCTGCTTCTCTCCTCCGCTAAGCTCCCTTGGGTAATGCTCAAGCCTGTCCTTGAGATCGACCTTTGATAGAAGGTCCAAGGCTCTTTGCCTTGACCTGGAGAAGCTTTTGCCGGCTATCAGGGCTGGAACCATCACATTCTCTATTGCGTTGAAATCCTCAAGAAGAAGGTTTGACTGGAATATGAAGCCCATATGGGTGTTTCGAAGCTCTGCCTTCCTGTTTTCAGACAGGCTTGAGCAGATGCTTCCATTCAGGATCACCCTGCCCTCTGTTGGGTTTTCAAGCAAGCCTGCTATCTGAAGCATAGTGCTCTTGCCGGACCCGGACTTGCCTATGACCGAGATAGCGCAGGCTCTTGGAACCTCCAGGCAAAGCCTGTCCAGTATGACAAGCTTGCCTTCGCCTGAGGGCTTGTCGAAGGACTTTGAGATTCCCTCCAGTGCCAGAAGAATATCATTACTCATCAAGAACCTCCATCAAGGATGGCTTAAGCGCCTTCACAGCCCCAAGAGCTGTGAAAATAACTGAAGAAGAAAACACTACAAGGACTGCAAGGGCAACCTCGCCAGCCTTAAGCAGTATGTTGAAGCTATAATAGCCAAAGATGGATCCATTGCCAGTGAAGGCTGATATGACAGCATCTATCACTGCAAATACCGCATCCATGTTCCGTGCAAGCAGAAGGCTGATACCTAGTCCAAGCGATGTGCCAATAAAGGCTATGATTGAGCCGGATATGACATAGGCCATGATGCATTGGCTTTTTCTTAATCCAAAGGCAAGCATGATGGCTGTCTCCTTTCTCTTGGCCTCAATGAGCCTGGCTGTGGATTTCTTCAGGCTCAAGGCTATGATCAGCAATATGAACAGAAGGAATATGAAGGTGATGGACTTTTCCAGCATCATGGCCGAGTATACTAGGGCATTGGCCTCTTGCCATGGGGTTATCCTGGCTTCTGGATAGGCTTGCCTTACAGACTGGATCACTGATTCCTGGTCCTTGTCCTTCTCAAGAAATATTCCTATGCTGGAGGTCCCCTGATCTGTAAGCGGCCTAAGGCGCTCCCAGTCCATGAAGGCTGCTGTGCTGTTGAAGTCGGCGCTTGAGGATGCAAAGGCGCTGCTGTATTCCAGGCTCATGGTATAAGGCACCAAGGTCATCTTTGCTCCCGCTCGAAGGACTGTAAGGCTGACTTGCGAGCCCAGGTTCAGCCTGAGAGACTTGTAGGCAATGCTCTGGGATAGTGCAAAAAGCTCATCGCTTTCCCTGTAGGCAAGCACAAGGTCCTCCATGACCCTTGGATCCTCAAAGTAGGATTCATCCTTGAATGCTCTCGCATCAAGGCTGAGGCTTTGAGATGAGCTTGCGATCATGGCGCCAGCCGAGCAGAATTCATAGGCCTTGTCAACACCCTTGATCAGCCTGAAATCCTGCTCGTCAAGACCTTCGCCTTGTATTATTAGATCAAAGGATTTAAGATTCCTGGCTGTCCTGAGCTGGCTGCTCTGAAGGCCATTCATGACACCTATGACAAGAACCAGGGCCATCAAGGCTACACAGAGGCCAGCTATGGTCATCCAGGCTGCACCCCTTTGATGCCTTGTTCTTGAGAAGCTGTATCTTAATGCAAGGATAAATGAAAGTTTCATGGCTTTTGAGGATATCAGTAGTACTGGATATCCAGCACCCTCCTTCCATCCAAGGCATACTTGACTCTTGCATAGGGCATCCCATTCTCCATCAGGTCGACATAGATGGCATCTGAATAGCTTGTCCTTTTCTCCAGGATGCCGTTCTGATAGGTCTCCTCGACTGTGACAGAGCCTTTATCATACGACCTGACAACCTTGCTCTGGCCCTTCTCTATGATCTCTGCCTTCAATGAGCCTTCCTCATCATAGCTATAGTAGGAGGAGCTTTCAGGCTTTCCATTTTTCAGTCGCTGCTCTTCAATGAGATAGCCTTCCAGGCTGTAGGTCTGCCTGAGCTCTGGGGTGGAGATTATAAAGGAGCTTGGCAGGACTTCCAGCGTCTTCTCATCCTCAATCCTCTGAGATATGAAAAGGCCCTCAGAGGGCTCTGTTATCAAATATCCATCGCTGCTCAGAAAGCCTTCTGAGACAATGGTCCAGCTGGGACTGGGGATAAGGCTTTGAGTGGCTATCAGATGCCCAGAAGCGCTAGTGAAATAAAGAAGAGCCTCCCTTGGCTCTCCGTCAACGCTGACTACTGTGCTTGCAAGCCTTCCATCCAGATATATGTTGACCCTTGTCTCATTGCCCCGGAGGCTTCGAACAAGGCGCCCATCCCCGTCATAGAACCAGCTTTCAACAGTTCCATCAGCGCTTGTTCGCCTGACTTCAGTCTCATCATCAGCAAGAATCCTCTGAATCGAAAAGACAAGCTCGTCCCCTTTATAGAGATTCTGCAATCCGTCCTGATCTTCAAGCCGATAATCCTCAATTGCACCCTCAAGCCTTTGGCCAAGCATGTTGGACCTGTAGGTCTGGGCGTACAGGGCTAAGGGGCATAGAAGAAGGATCAGGAAAAGCCGTCTCATCAGTTCTGGCCTAGAATCGCCTCTATGAAGGAATCCTTGTTGAACTTCTCTATATCCTTGTAGCTCTCCCCGCTTGTTGTGAAGGCTATAGGCAATCCAATCTGAAAAAGGGCGCCTGCCTTTGAAAGCGAGTCTGTCTTTGTAAGAAGAAGAGCATCGATGTGGACAGCCTGGCCAAAGAGAGTTGCCTGGCTGATTGAGTTCTGGCCTGTTGTGGAATCTATGGTCAAGAACCTTGTGCATAGTCCATCGCTGAGCTTTGCTGAGATTATCTTGTCGATCTTCTTCAGCTCGTTGACCAGGTTCTCCTTGTTGTGCATTCGACCGGCTGTGTCGCAGAGGATGAGGTTCTCGCCTTTTGCCCTGGCAGAGGCTATGGCATCGAAGACCACTGCCCCTGGATCGCTTCCGCTGCTTTGCTTGACTAGCCTGACGCCAAGCCTCTGGCTATGAATCTCCAGCTGGTCTATGGCTCCTGCCCTGAAGGTATCCCCTGCGACAAGCAGCGGCTTAAAGCCCCTATCCTTGTAGTAGGCGGCTAGCTTTGCAATGGTTGTGGTCTTGCCGACTCCATTTACGCCAAGAACAAGCACAAGGCTGATTCTATTCGGATCTGGATCAAAGTCAAAGCCCTGTATCTTGTCCTTGAGGCTGTCATATACAAGCTTATGAAAATCATCCTTGGTCTTGGGCTTGGCAGCGCGAACAGCATCGCTGACAGCCATGGCATTTACAGAGCCAAAGTCCCCTTCTATGAGAGTATCCTCAAGATCTTCATAGAATTCTTCGCTTATCTCCTTTCTAAAGCCAAATAAGCTTGCAAGCTTGGCTCCAAAACCTAGTTTTTTCAATTTTCACTCCTGTCGAGATGATAGCATAGAATCAAGATATCAGACAACCGAGCAAAAGCCGGAGTTCCAATAACTGTACAGCTTGTAGGCAAGGTTTCCCAGGCTCACAATCACAAGGCCATCGCTGAAGGCCGCCAGCGGAGCAAAGACATCCTCATTTACGCTCTTGAGGCTTGTAAAGAGCACACGCAGGCCAAAAAGCGCAAGGCTGGCTGCAAAGCTCTCATAGAAGCCTTCACGCTGCTTCTTGTAGACTTCAATGTCAGAGAAGGCCTCTGGATAGAAGTTCATCTGAATCGAGGATTCTTCCTGGCTAAGCTGCATAGACGAGTCAAGAAAGCCTTCCCTTGAGCCTATCAGATGCAACGGAAGAGAATAAGAATCTAGGACGAAGGGGCTCTGGAGGATCCTATCTCCAAGATTCATCTGGGCAAATATACCAGGAGTGCTGACAAGAAGCCTCTCAAAGAGCTTCTTCTCAAGAGAATTGTCCACATGGATGACTGAATCAGTGAACTCAAGGCCAATCGATCTTCTCTCGTACCCAAGAGCCTCAAGCACAAGCTCGCCGCTTCCCAGCGGACAGAAGAGCATGTTGTCTCTTATCTCAAGCTCATCTCCATCAAGGCTTATTTTCAAGCCTGGAATTGTTACATCAAAAACCATGAGGGCTGAGGGTTCCATGAAAAGGCTCTTTAGGCTGAACAGCAGCCTTGCCTTCAGATCCCTTTCCTGGAGCTTGGGCGTGAGGCTGTCATGAATGCATTCAAGATCAAGAGTGTCCTTGCTTGCATAATAGGCCTGGCATCTTATCAGGCCGCCCATTTCAAACGCCTTAAGCACAAGCAAGGCATCTGCACTGTTCTGGATGAAAAGATACTCTAGCAGCCTTTCATCCGATTCAAGCAGGATCTCAAGCTGATGCTTGTCGATTGACAGGGGCATGGCTTCAATTCTCTCTTCATCCTTGAAGGGGAAGAAGGAGACTAGATCTGCTGCCTTGATGCTCAGCAGCTCGCAATCCTCCACCACCATCAGCTTGAAGGCAAACAGCGGCAGCAGGGCTGACAGGGCAAGAATGGCAGCTAGACCTATTCTTTTCATTTGGACTCCGGATCCCAGCGCAAGAAGGCGCTGATGAAGCAATCAATGTCTCCATCCATCACTGCGCTTATGTTTCCTGTCTGCTCCCCTGTCCTGAGGTCCTTGACCAGAGTATAAGGCTGGAAGACATAGCTTCGAATCTGAGAGCCCCAGGTTATGTCCTTTTTGGCTATAGCATCGGCTTCGTGCTCCTCAGCCTTCTTCTGCCTGTAGTACTCGTAAAGGCGGCTTCTAAGCATCTTGAATGCCATATCCTTGTTCATTATTTGGCTTCTTTCATTCTGGCACTGAACAACGATCTTTGACTCAAAATGGGTGATTCGAACAGCAGAGTCAGTCTTGTTTACGTGCTGGCCGCCAGCGCCTCCGGAACGATAGGTGTCTATCCTTATGTCCTCAGGCTTGATGTTGATCTCAATGTCGTCATCGACAACCGGGCTGATGTACACCGATGCAAAGGATGTATGGCGCCTTGCGTTTGCATCAAAGGGCGATATCCTTACGAGCCTATGAACTCCAGCCTCGCTCTTGAGGTATCCGAAGGCATAGGGGCCCTTCACCTGCACAGTGACGCTGCGGTATCCCCCTTCGTCCTCCACTGCATCTAGTATATCAGCCTTGTATCCGTGTCTCTCGCACCATCTGATGTAGGTCCTGAGCAGCATGCTTGTCCAGTCGCAGGCCTCTGTGCCGCCTGCTCCCGCATGCACCGACAAGAAGCAATCGCCCTTATCGTACTTGCCCTTCAAGAGCGTCTTCAGCTTAAGTTCCTCGAAATCCTTGGAAAGAGTCTCAATCTCGCCTTCTACCTCATGCTGATAGGCTAGATCTCCATCTTCCTCGCTTTCATAAAGCTCAATCAGCGCATAGACATCATCTATTCTCCTGATGATGTCCTCCCAGCTCTTCAGGCTTTCCTTAATGCCATTGAGCTCGCCAAAGACCTTCTCCGATCCCTTCTTGTCATTCCAGAAGCCAGGCTCAAGCGTCTGCTTCTCAAGCTCCTCGATTCTCTGTCTGGATCCTTCGGGGTCAAAGACGCCTCCAAACGCCGGCGCTCTCTTCCTTCATGCTGTCAAGCTTGTCCTTGTTCTCAAGATTCATCATTCACTCCTATATCTTCAACGTTATTGTCTCATTAATAGTCTCTTTTGCAGAAAGCTTCAAGTCGAATATCAGCTTGACTTGCGTGCAATAGTACTCAAGGCCTCTCGTATAGGGATTTACCTTGTCTGACCACTCCTCCTGGCAGGAGACCATAAACGGCCTGCTTGTGCTGGAAAGGCTCAGGTACTTGCCGTCCTTGCGTATCTTGTCGCGGAATATGAAGGTAGGCTCGCTTGACATCTTGAACCTTGATTCCAGGTACATTGGGCAGAAGATCTGCCACGAGGCTTCGATTTCCTTGCCTGTCGTGTTGGTGATCCTGTAGTTCAAGGCTATGGTATTGCTCTTTATCCTATAGCTCTTGCCTATCTCAAGTCCACTTCGCTGGCTGTCCAGGCAAGTATACCATTGTTCATCATCCAAGCTAAAGGCCTTGCTGCAGAAGGCAAAGGAGCTGGACTTCATGACAAAGGTGTCGCAGAACATGTTCCTAAGCGACACTCCGATAAGGCTGACCCTCGACTCCCTGAGATAAAGGCTTGCGAGGCTAGCTCCCTTGGAATCTATGATCAGGTTGAAGGACTTTGAAAAGAAATACAGCTCCTTGCGCTTGTCCATGTCCATGTCCATCGCTATTGAGTCAACGGACCCATTGTGCATCAGGCTCTCCTCCAGCGCACATAGCTGACAGCTGAGAGCCTGGGCTTCGGAAGCCATGCTGAGGCACTTGAGAAGCCCTTGTGAGCTTGATGCCTTGAAGACCTGCAGCTCAAGATCCTTCTTGACTGCCTTGTCTGCCTTGCACAGCTTAAGGGCATCGCGTATTATCGCAAGCCTTCCGTAGAGCCTGTTTGACAAGGGATTGCTGGCTATGGCCTGGAAAGGGGTCCTGAAGAAAGATACGTAGTCGGATCCATAGGTGGAGGAATAGAGAAAGTCCCTGTCATCAATTCCCTGGCAAAGCTCGCTGGGAAGGCGGAAGGCATAGCCCCGCCGGGTAAAAGAGCTGGTGATGAACTCAAAGAAACCAAGGGCCGCACCATCACGGTTGCATAGCTTGTCAAGGTTGAGCATGATGCAGCAGTCTTCGTCCTTGCTCTTCAGCTTCTCGGCTTCCAGGCTGAGAGCAAGAGAGCTCCATTGGGCTTCAAAGCCCTTGTCCACTATATCAGAATAATCCTGGTCAAAGCATAGGACATTGAGTATCTTTCCCAGCTCGTTCATATAGAAGCAAGGCTTCTTGAGCTTAAGAGAGTTTACCTGGTCATAATTTGAGATGATCAGGTAGTCAAGTGAGCATTGGGACAGAGGGCCGACCATTGAGCTTATCCAGATCTGGTCAAAGGCCCAGAAGCCCTTTGGCCTGACACCAAATCTCTGGCGCAGAAAGGTAATGGAGGTCTCCACTGCGTTAAGCCTGTCGCTTGGAGGCAGAAGCGCCAGGCTTGTGCCGTAGAATGAGTTGGCAAGCATCTCAATCTGCTTGGCCTTGGCCATCTTGCCTATGAATGCCATAAGCTCAGGATGACGGTTCTCTATCCATTCCAGAGCAGGCCCGCCGAGGCTGAGTATGATCTTCTGTGATGGATTCTTGTACAGCGACTGCAGTATTGGAGCCAAGGCCCGATCATAAAGCTGATCATAGACCTGGCTTGTGGCTGGCAAGGTAAGCTGACTGTAGAATCCAAGTACGAGGTTCAAGAGCTACCTCTTCAGAATCACGCCCTTAGGGCATTTTGCAGCAGCTTCGGCTATCTGGCCATGGGGCTCAGAAGGATTGAATATAGGAAGATTGTCAACGATCTTTATGCCGCTCTCAGGGAACTTGACCTCGCATATCCTGCAGCCAATGCACCCCTTTGAGCAAGCCTTGGTCACAGAAGGTCCCTTGTCCTTGCTGTTGCAGCCGATTGCATATGGGCTGTCCTTGTCAATGAGGCTTATGACGCCATTGGGGCATGCCTTGATGCATTTTGCGCATCCTATGCACTTGTCTGGATCTACAGAGACGATTCCCTCTGAGCTTTTTGATATTGCGGCCTCTGGGCATACGGCAGCACAGGACAGGCAGCCTAGGCAGCCATACTTGCAGACATTGTCGCCCTTGAAGAGAATGGAGGCTGCATTGCAGTCCGTTATTCCCTGGTAGTCGTAGGCCTTGACCTTGTCTTCGCAATGGGCATTGCAATGGACATAAGCCACCTTTTCCTTGACATCAGCTACGCTGACGCCCATGATCTCGCCCATTCTCCTTGCAAGCGCTGCACCGCCTGGAGCGCAATGGCCTGGCTCTGCTGTCTTGCTGTAGACAGCCTCTGCATAGGCCGCGCATCCAGCAAAGCCGCAGCCGCCGCAATTGGCGCCAGGCATGATGGACTCAAGCTCCTCGAGCCGGGGGTCCTTCTCGATCTTAAGCTTCTTGTCTGCAACAGCAAGGCCAAAGCCAAGTGCAAGGGCAAGAAGCGTGATTACTAGAAATGCTGATAAAATTGGCATGGCACGCTCCTAGACCAGATGAAGATTTGCCAGAAGCGACTTGTCGAAGGCCATGAAGGCCAGGGCCATGAGGCTTGCTGATATAAAGGCGATTGGAACGCCCTGAAAGGACTTGCGCACAGGGTTGAGGTCGATCTTCTCACGTATGTTGCTCATGAGGATGATGGCCAAGGTAAAGCCAAGGCCTGCTGCAATTCCAGAGGCAAAGCATTCAAGAAGGTTGTAGCCCTTGTCGATGTTGATGATGGCTATTCCCAGGACTATGCAATTGGTGGTGATCAGAGGAAGGTAGATTCCAAGGGCCTTGTAAAGGGCTGGGCTCATCTTCTTGATGATCATCTCCACAAGCTGGACCAGGGCAGCGATGACCAGGATGAAGACGACCGTCCTCAGGTAAGTGAGGTTGAAGGGCATCAGAAGCCCGTAGTACACAACCCAGCAGGCGATTGAGGAGACGCCGGTGACAAAGGTCAAGGCAACTCCCATTCCGATGGCTGTCTCATTGTTCTTGGATACGCCGATGAACGGGCAAAGTCCCATGAACTGCACAAGAATGAAGTTGTTGATGAAGACATAAGTCAGCAATATTGCAATATAGCTCATTACCTAGCCTCCTTTCTGTTCTGAAGATACTGGAAGAAAGCCTTGAGAAGGCCCATGAGCAGCAAGGCTCCAGCGGCTAGGCTCATGACTCTCACAGGATTGGCTGAAAGGCCTGGAATCGTGATTGTCCCAGAGAATGACCCAATTGGGATCAAGGTGATGGTTCCTGCTCCAATGACCTCCCTTATCAAGGCAATCAAGGTAAGGGACATTGTGAAGCCCAGCCCCATCCCCAGTCCATCAAGGGCGCTGTCGCCTACGCTGTTCTTATTTGCAAAGGCTTCAGCCCTTCCAAGTATGATGCAGTTTACAACAACCAGGGGAAGATAGACGCCCAAGGCGTTGAAGACTGATGGCAGGTAGGCATGCATGACCATCTCAACAATGGACACAAAGCATGCTATCACTACTATATAGCACGGGATGCGGACACAATCTGGGATGATCTTCTTTAGAGCGGAGATCAGGATGTTGCTGAAGGTAAGGACGAATATGACTGCAGCGCCCATGCCAAGGGCGTTGACGACCTGAGTCGTCACTCCCAGTGTCGGGCACATTCCAAGCATGATTATGAAGGTCGGGTTTTCCTTGAAAAGCCCCTTTGTGAATTCCTTGATATTCATTATCTTCCTCCTATGGACTTTACATAGGCGCTAGCGCTGTCCAAAGCCTTTGATATGGCAGTGAAGGTCACGCTTGCTCCGCTGACAGCCTGAGAGTCCTCAGAGCTGAGCATGTCCTTGCTGGTTGGTATTTGAGAGGAAGCTCCCTTTCCTATGAACATGTCCATGTAGCCAGGCAGTTCGCTCTTCTTGCCCAGTCCCGGGGTCTCGCTTGAGCTTACAACCTTTGCAGCGATTATTGAGCCGTCATTGAGCAGGCTGGCAACCAGCGAGATGGGTCCGCCGTAGCCGTTGGTCTCCATCTTCAGTATCCAGCCCTCCTTGTTTCCAAGGCTGTAGCGCTCCTTGACAAGATCGCTGTCGGCTACAGCTTCCTTCGCTCCGATCTTCATGCCAGCTGCTACATCAGAAAGAGCAGCTATCTCCTCCTGGCTTGCCAATGCCTTGATCACTGGCTCAGTGACCTGGTTGACAAATGCAAGAAGCAAGGCTGAAACGGCGCATATTGAACCTAGAATAAGAGCTACCTTGATATAAGTCTTCATGCCTTGACCTCCTTGATCCTCTTAGGCTCGCCAAATCTCTTTGGAACGATGTAGCGGTCGATTGTTGGAGACAGGATGTTCATGAATATGATGGCAAGGGATACTGCCTCCGGCAAGGAGCCGAAGGTTCTCAGCAAGAATGTCATCACCCCGCAGCCAAAGCCAAAGACCAGCTGGCCCTTGAAGGTAATTGGCGTGGTGACATAGTCGGTTGCCATGAAGAAGGCTCCAAGCATAAGGCCGCCTCTGAAAAGAGGAGCGATGAGCTCGCCGGTGCCAAATCCTGTTCCATTAGGGAATCCTCCGAAGAGCTTGGAAAGCACTGCGTAGGTGGCTAGATAGGAAACCGGGATGTGGAAGCTTATGACCTTTGTCGCCAGCAGGAAGATTCCGCCAATAAGCAGCATCAGGGCCGAAACCTCTCCGATGCATCCGCTTTCAAAGCCAAGGAAGGAATCGATCGTGTAAGGGCTTATTCCAAGGCTTGATGCAAGCTTCTGGGCAAACTGTGTCGCCGGATACTCAGCAGCCTGCAGTATCTCTGCCGAGGAAAGCCCTGCGACCTGGGTGGATGCCAGGCTTGCTGCAGAGACGGCAGAGACGGCATTGGCTCCAATGGCCGCTGGCAGCTTGGAGACCTCTCCTGCTGCTATTGCTGTCTTGATAAAGCTAAGCGGGCTTGCTGCAGAGACTGCATTGGCTCCCAGGATAGCAGGAAGCCTGAAGTCGCTCATAAGGCTTGTGAAGCTGAAGAACACGAACACCCTGCCCCCTAAGGCTGGGTTCATCCAGTTGCAGCCAAGGCCTCCGAAGATCCATTTTACCACGGCCATTGCAAAGACTGATGCGATGACTGGGATAAAGAGCTTCACGCTGGAACTCATGTTCATGCCGATCAGAAGGCCAGTGACAAGAGCAGAGCAATCCCTGAGGGTTGACTGCTTGCTGATCAGCCCAAGCGCCCATTCTGTGACCATGCAGCTGGCAATGCTCACAAGAATCACCAGCAGAGCCCTAAGACCGAAAACTGCAATGCCCCAGATTGCGGATGGCAGAAGAGCCAATGCAACCATGAGCATTGAAGCCTGTGTTGACCAGTTGCTGTGTATATGCGGTGATGCTGTTATCTTCTTCATGCTACTTCCTCCTCGCCATTACCTTGCCATACTTGAAAGCCTGGACCAGCGGAAGGCTTGCCATGCACGAGTAGGCGCAGCAGCCGCATTCCTTGCAATCCATAAGATTTGCCTTCATAGCCAAATCATAATTGCCGGTTGTGATGTACTTGTAGAGCTTGGTAGGCTCAAGTCCCATCGGGCAGTGAGCAACGCACTTGCCGCAGGAGACGCAGGCGGTCTGAACCCTTGGCGTGTCATCGATGGCAAGAATGCCGCTGGTGCCCTTTGTCATAGGGGTTTCCTCGTCATAGAAGGCAAAGCCCATCATCGGGCCTCCGCAAATGAGCTTGTCTGAATCCTTGACAAGCCCTCCAGCAAAAGCTATCAGGTCGCTGGTCTTGGTTCCTATGGGGGCGAGTATGTTGGATGGATTGTTAACATTCTCGCCAGAGACAGTGACCACTCTCTCAAAGAGCGGCTTGTCCATGGCTATGGCCTCAAAGACAGCCAAGGCTGTGCCTGTATTGCAAACCACGGCTCCGATATCCAGAGGAAGCTTGCCTGATGGGATCTCCTTGCCTATTGTGGCCTTGAGAAGCTGCTTCTCATCGCCTTGTGGATACTTGACCTTGAGCCTTTGCACAGTGATTGGGTACGAAAGCCTTGAAATGGCTGCTTCAAGAGCATCGGCTGCATCAAGCTTGTTGGCCTCTACGCCGATGATGATGTTGTCAGGTCTTATTGTCTTGGCTATTATCATCGTTCCTTCAAGAACATCCTCGGTCCTTTCCAAAAGAAGCCTGTAGTCGCTTGTAAGGTAGGGCTCGCACTCAACTGCGTTGATCACAAGGGTGTCGACCTTCCTTCCCTTGGGAATGGATAGCTTCACATGAGTTGGGAAGGTGGCTCCGCCAAGCCCTACGATGCCATAGTCCTTTATCTTGTCCAAAAGCGCCTGGCTGTCCATTGAGCTGTAATCGACTCTCTTGTACTTGTCATAGTCCTGGCTCTCATCAGGCTGCACTACAAGAGCATCGCAGGTGACGCTGTTGGCAAGAGTCACCCTTCTAACATCAGTGACGACTCCATCAACTGGGCAGTGAATCTCAGCAGAGATGAAGGCGCATGCTGTTCCGATCTTCTCGCCCATGGCTACACGATCGCCCTTGACCTTCATAGCCTTTGCAGGAGCCCCAAGGTGCTGGCCCATGGCTATGATAAGCTCGCCAGGAATCGGCATCCTCTTGATAGAATTCTCCTTTGAAAGAGACTTCTTGTCCTGAGGATGGACGCCACCACGAGCGAATGTCTTAAAC
>JAQVSP010000132.1 GCA_028700425.1 Sphaerochaetaceae bacterium
GGCCTGCGAAGGCTTCAAGGATGTCAAGCCTGTGGTGTTCTCATCAATCTATCCCGTGGACACCAACGACTACGAGGAGCTTGCCCAGGCCATGGAGCGCCTGAAGCTCAACGATGCCTCTCTAGTTTATGAGAAGGACAGCTCCGCTGCCCTTGGACAGGGCTTCAGATGCGGCTTTCTTGGCCTGCTTCATCTTGAGGTCATCCAGGAGCGCATAGAGCGGGAGTTCGATCTATCCATAGTCTTCACAAGCCCCTCTGTAAAGTACCTGATTCATATGAAGAACGGAGAGGTCCTTGAAGTGGACAATCCCCTGGATTATCCCGATCCGATGCGCATAGATTACGCAGAGGAGCCAGTCATCAAGGCAAGCATCATCACTCCGGCCCTGTATGTCGGCCCTATCATCAGCCTTTGCATGGAGAAGAGAGGAACCCAGGTTTCAATGGAGTACCTTGATTCCAAGCGTGTGGAGATGATCTATGACATGCCCCTTGCCGAGGTCTTGTTTGAGTTCTACGACAGGCTCAAGTCCATCAGCCGCGGCTATGCATCATTCGACTACACAATCGAGGGCTATAAAAGGACCGAGCTTGTCAGGATGGACATCCTTGTCAATGGCGAGAGCGTCGATGCACTGAGCCAGCTGGTCTTCAAGGACAATGCGCAGATGCGTGGACGCATAGTCTGTGAAAGGCTTCAGAATGAGATTCCGCGACAGCAATTCAAGATTCCTATCCAGGCTGCAATAGGCGGCTCAATCGTCGCCAGAGAGACAATCAGCGCCTTTAGAAAGGATGTTACAGCCAAGTGCTATGGCGGCGACATATCAAGAAAGCGAAAGCTTCTTGAGAAGCAGAAGGAAGGAAAGAAGCGCATGAAGCTTGTAGGAAACGTAGAGATTCCTCAGGGGGCTTTCCTGGCGGTTCTAAAGAGCACTGACAACGAGCAATAGGAGATGAAGATGCTATATGGGAAGATGAAGGATGGCACAGAGATCCATCTTCATGAGTTGACCAACGGCTTTTACACAGTAGGGCTGCTGGACATAGGAGCTGGCATTGCCTATGTCAAGGCTCCTGATGCAAAGGGCAGGATCGAGACTATTACATTGACCTACCCTGATCTGGACAGCCTGCTTGGATCGACAGCCTATATGGGCTTGACAGTCGGCCGCTTTGCAAACCGCATAGCCAGATCAAGCTTCAGCCTTGGGCAGAAAAGCTTCAAGCTGCAGGCCAATGATGGGAGAAACAGCCTTCATGGCGGCTATGACGGCATAGCCTTCAAGGTCTTCTCTTCGACTTACTTCGAGATGGATGGCAACCTGGGAATCAGGTTCTCCTATCATAGTCCCGACAACGAGGCAGGATACCCTGGGAACATGGATATTGAAGTGGACTATGTGCTCTTCCCAAATGGCAGGCTTTCAATCGGCTACAGCGCCACAGCTGACAAGGCCTGTCCTGTGAATCTCTGCAACCATGCCTATTTCGCTCTCGGCGGCCAGGACAAGGGCCGGGTCCAGGACATTGAGCTTGTGCTGGCCTGCTCCAGCTATCTTCCAGTGGACAGCGAGCTCATCCCAACAGGCCAGATGCAGGATGTTGAAGGAACAGACTTTGATTTCACTTCCCCAAGACTGATCGGCGACAAGCGGTCAGGAGCCTATGACCATTGCTTCTGCGTTGATGGCTGGCAAAAGGAAATCAAGAAGGTGCGTCCAATAGCCCTTGCAGTGGACAGGACAAGCGGAAGAACCCTCAAGGTATGGACAAGCATGCCTGCTGTTCAGCTTTACACCGGCGAATACCTTGGAAGGGAAGGCTATCACAAGAGCTTCTCAGGCTTCTGCCTGGAAACCCAGTACTATCCTGATTCCCCTAACAGGGAGAATTTCCCATCATGCATCCTTCAGCCAGGTAAGCTCTACGAGCAATCGACGATATTGGATTTCGGGGTGACCAAATGAGACCAGTGAAGATAATTGGCATAACAGGCGGATCGGGCTCCGGCAAGTCCACAATAGTCAGGAAGATAGGCGAGGTCTGCCCGGACTTTGTGTTCATCGCCCAGGACAGCTACTATAGAAGTGCAGAGTACATCAACAACTCCAACATCACGGCTTTCAACTTTGATCATCCGGATGCTTTCGACACTGAGCTCTTGGTTGAGCATCTGCAGGCGCTCAAGCGCTTTGAGCTTATCCAGATGCCCCAGTACGACTTTGTTCATCACAGGCGATGCACCCAGACAGTCTTGGTCGAGCCTAGGCCACTGATTATCGTTGAAGGCCTAATGGTGCTTTATGACAAGCGCATACGCGATCTCATCGACCTCAAGCTTTATGTAGACACTCCTGATGACATACGCTTCATCAGGCGCCTGAAGCGAGACATCCTTGAGCGTGGAAGGACAACGGAATCTGTCATAGAGCAGTACCTGAATGTGGTGCGCCCAGGTCATTTCAACTTCATTGAGCCTACCAAGGAGTATGCTGACCTGATAATCCCAGAAGGCGGCTACAATGAGAATGCGCTGTCTGTGCTTATTCCCTTTGTTCGGGAGCTGTCAAAGCAGGACTGATCACCTTCTTCTTCTGTAGATGATGAAATCGTTTTTTATGGCCTTGAAGGAGAAGACAGGCGGAACTGGATCGCTTCCGCCCATGAAGAGCCGGTTGCATCTTAGGATCCTTGCAGCTCCAAGCAAGGTTCCCTTGAAGATCCCATGCTTGTACACAGCTTCAATCATATAGGCAGAGCAGGTTGGCTCATAAAGGCAATCCCTGCCCATATAGGCGGAAAGAGTCTTGCGGTATAGGTATACAGGCCCAAGGTATATGGCTCTTAGGATTCTCTTCGCTTTGTCTGTCATGACAAAAGCATAAGTACAGGCTAAAAAGATTTCAATACTATTTACAAAGCATTTGACTTAAACTTATCTTTAGTCTATAGTTTCAGGTCGGAACAAGAAACTTTTTCCTGGAGGAATATATATGGCAGGTCCAGTATCAAAGAACGCTCACCGTGAAGGTGAAAAGGTGATCAGGAGCCGCTGGGGCGGCGCTATCAAGATGAAGTCCGTTTTCGAGAATGGAAAGCTTCATCATGTCGCTTATTGCGAGAAGACAGGCAATACCGCTCGCAAGGTAAAGGACCTGATGTAGTCGCTTCAGACAGATATGTAGAAAGCTCGTTTTCATAACGGGCTTTTTTTTGCCCTTTGGCTTTCTCTGTTGCTCACAAGACCAATCAATGTGCTATGATTGCAGAGGTGGAGGTCTTATGAAGGCTGTTTTCAAAGTCATTGCCATGCTGCTGTCGCTTGCGCTGATAATAGGCTGCTCTTCTACTGCGAAGGTCAGCGAGGAACCTATGCCCCAAGAGATAAAGCTGGAGACTGCAGAGCCTGCAGTCCAGGCTCCAGAAGCTCTTTCCTATTCACAGGCCTTGGGAATTGCGGGCATGACGGCAACCTTTGATGAGCAGACCATAACAATCAGCTTGCCAGAAGGCACAGACGAAGAGGCCATTGCACTGGTCAGGGAAAGCTTCATAGCCAACAATCCAGTGCTCATGTACAAGCTTGGAGAGTGCAGCTACGCCATTGAGGACGGAAATTTAACCGTCCATGCATCCAACTCCTTGAGCCTTGAGGATGCCAAGCTTGCAGCTTCATCCATCGATTCAGAAGCTCAGGCCTTCATAGACAGCCTTGCCAGCAGCCAGGCCACACTGGACCTTGGCGACTCCCTGATGACTTTCAGCTTGAAGGACAAGGTGCTATCAATCGAATACAGCGGCTATGTAAAAGCTGATATGCTCCAGCAAGCACTTTATGACTTCTCCCAGGCAAGCTCCATTGAGATTGACAGCTTTGAGCTGACAAGCTCAACAGCAGTGGCCCGGCTTGGCGTGCGGCTGTTCAAGGACGAAGCCCAAGGCCTGTTTGATGCCCTTGTCCAGGAGCTTGCCAGGCTCTTCAAGGAACCTGATCCTCAGACCTTCTATTCCATACTTGTCTTCGATGGAGACTTTCTTGTCTTTCTTATGCAGAAAGCTGATATGTCAATCATCTACACAAGAGCAGATCAGGTCCCGATTCTTCTTGACCTGATCGGCCAGCTTGCTCTCCAGGAGCCTGACTTGGCAGCAAAGCTGGAGCCATGCACCTTGAGCGATGACGGAGAGTCCCTGAAGCTCACAACCCAGAGGAACATAGACCTAGAGACAGCCAGTCTTGTGTCAAGCAAGCTTTTTGACATTCTCTATAGCTATAAAAGCCCAATAGAAGAAACCTCCCCAGTCTCGGAGCCGACACTTGAGCCAGAACCAGCATCAAAAGCGCCAGAGCCCGCAGTTGAGACTGAGACAGCACCAGTGCTTGAACCGGTTGTTGAACCTGAGCATGAAGCTCCTATCCAGGTATTGGCTGATGAACCAGAGCCAGTTCAGGAACCAGCTGTTGAGACTGAGCCTGCAGAGCCTGTAGCTGAACCAGTTGTTGTACTGGAACCCGAAGCTCCTGTCCAGGTATTGGCTGCTGAACCAGAGCCAGTTCAGGAACCAGCTGTTGAGACCGAGCCAGCAGCACCCGCCTCAGTAGAAGCTCCTGTCCAGGTAGAGCCTGTCGTAGAGCCAGAGGCATCAGTCCCGCAAGCAGCGGTTGAGCCTGAGTCATCAGCACCCGCCCCAGTAGAAGCTCCTGTCCAGG
>JAQVSP010000026.1 GCA_028700425.1 Sphaerochaetaceae bacterium
GGATGCCGCCGCTGGCTATCTTGGCCATTGCAAGACGATTGAGGTCCTTGTAGGCCTTCAGCGCCGCCTCGACTCCGTCAGGAGTCATGGCAAGCTTTGGAGGATCCAGGATCATCATGTCATAGTGATTCTCCTCAATCAGGCGCATCTGCTCAAAGGCATCGCAGCGAGTTGTGGTCACCCGGCTAATAGAATCAGCAGGTATGGTTCCTCTGTCGATGTTGAAGTGCACATTGCTCAGAAGCTGATGCAAGGCCTCGTCGCTTCGGTCAAGGGCGTCAACGCTTTTTGCTCCCGCGGCAAGGCAATGAATGGTGAAGGCTCCTGTATAGGAGCAGACATCAAGAACAGTCCTGTCCTTGGCATAGAAGGCAGCAGCCTTTCGGTTCTCCCTCTGGTCGCAATAGAAGCCGCTCTTCTGGCCTGTTCCAGGAACAAAGGAGTAGAAGAAGCCGCTTTCCCTGATCAATATTGGCTCGAAAGCCTCCTGTGGAGTGAACTCTATTCCGTCCTTGTAGTAGGCTGTGACCTGCTTGAGCTTTTCGATGCCGCAGAAAGCGCTGTCTGTATTCAGAACAATCAGGTCTGGCTTGAGAAAATCCTGAAGGGCCTTTACCATGACCTCCCTCATCGACCAGGCGTAGCGAGAGCTGACAATTATGCGTATGATCCTGGCATAAAGGTCCACTGCAAAGCCGCCAAGCATGTCAGCCTCTCCAAAGACAAGGCGGAAGGCGTTGGTGTCTTCGCTCTTGAAGAGCTCCTTGCGCCTGAGCAGGGCCTGATGCACCTGCTCGCGGAACCAGGCTTCATCTGGCTCCTCGCTCTGCTTCCAGCTCATGAGCCGAAGGGGAATATGAGACTGGGAGTCCCATGCACCCCAGGCTATGAAGACACCATTGCTGTCGAGAACCTGGGCTATGCAGGAATCCTCCTCTGGAGTCTTTTCAAGAGCCCTGGAGAAAACCCATGGATGATGACGGACAAGCTGCTTTTCCTTGCCGGCCTTTATGACTGCTGTGCATTTCATGCTCTTTTCTCCTCGCTGAGCTCCTTGACTCTCTTCTTGCGGGCCTTGGAGGCCTTTTGCCTGGCTTTCCTCGCGCTCTTGTCCTCGAATATGCGGTGATTCCTCTTGTCAGACAAGAACCAGGCTCCTGCTACTGCAGTGAGAAGGCAGGAACCAAGCAAGAAGAGCCAGGCAAAGGGTGCATGCATCATCGGAAGGCTGACGTTCATGCCATAGAAGCTGGTGAGAAACGTCGGCAGCATCAAGGCAATCGAGATGACTGTCAGGCGCTTCATGATCAGGTTCATGTTGTTGGATATAACGGAGGCGAAGGCATCCATTGTGCCGGTAAGGATGTTTGCATAGATGTTGGCCATTTCGATAGCCTGCTTGTTATCGATGATGATATCATCCAGGAAGTCCTTCTCATCCTCGTTGTTCAGCGAGAAGTATGGAATCTTCACCAGCTTCTCAAGAAGGCCTTCGTTGCTGGTCAGGCTTGTGGTGTAGTAGACCAGGGTCTTCTGGATGTCAAGCAGCTCGATGAGCTCAGCATTCTTTATGGAGGTATGAAGCTTCTCCTCAACCTGTGTCTTGAGCCTGTTGGTGTACTTCAGAAGACGAATGAACACCATGGCAGCCCTTCCGACTATGGAAAGGATGAAGCCTTCCTTCGTGCTCAGTGGACACTGACGATATCGGTTCTTGGCAAGGTCCTCGAGCACTATGGAATCATCCTGGCAGATGGTTATGACCAAGCCTGCCCTGAGAATGATTCCCAGCGGCACAGTGGACTGTGCCGGGCTTATGGTGTCGTCTGCAAGAACTGGAAGCCTGACAATGAGCTGGACATCATCGTCCTTCTCAATACGCGACTGCTCATCGGGGTCCATAACATCCGCGAGGAACTCGCTGTTGACTCCGTATTCCTCGCTGAGGATGGACACATCCTCACGGTCTAGCTGGCGCACATCAACCCAGCGGTAGTCGACTCTCTGGCCATCTCCTCTGGTGAAATTCGATACAAGATCATCCCTGATTGTTATCATAGGGTTCCTCCTAGGCATTTCGAGGAACCGAAGTAACTAGCTTCTGCTTCTCGAAGGATAATTGATTGATTGTCTGCAGGGTTTCGGACTACCCCCGCCGTCGTCTGATAATGACATGGCAACCTCCTTCTTGATTATTTCAGCTTCACTCTATCAATAATTGCTTTCAGTGAAAACCCCTGCTAGGATTTTTTTCTCTCTTTGCAAAAATGTTGCAGGCAAGCAGGGCTTAGGCTGGCGGATTCAGGATTCCACATTGTGTGCCTGCACATATTACAAGATTGCCTTTTTTGTTAGATGTTTTGTTAGAAGCTTGCGAGAAATGGAAACAGGATGTAATATGTTTACCTGGAACATGAAAAAGGTGGGTGGAAAACAGCTTGAGGTCCTGTTCTGCAGGAACCAGGATGCAGTTGATGCATTCAATTGCACTATGTCAAGATCCTTGGCATCCATAGGCGCATTCATGTGCCTTCTTACGAGCATCCTAAGCTTCCTCTCCAAAAGCTCAGGGCCTTTAGGCCTGGCCGGTCTTCTCACAGCAGCAGGTCTCTTTCTGCTGATTTTGGCTGCCTTGGCCTTCACTCCCCTTAACAAGCACAGCCTTGCGCTGATCTATGTCATCGAATCCCTTGCCTATATCATTGGAATCTGCCTGAGCCTGAGAGGCTCAAAAGAGAGTACAGCAGTGTTCATTGGCATGCTCTGCATCGGTCCTGTATGCATACTTGACCGCACTGTCCGCTCTTCCATATTCATGACGGCGATCTTAGTCATCCATGCTGTCCTGGCCTCAAGCTTAAAGGAGTTCGACAGGGCTCTGCTGGATGTGCTCAACACATGCATCTTCGCCCTTCTAGGCTCAATCATCGCCTATACCATGAAGCTTCTGATCATAAGCGGATTTGAAGCCAACAGGCAGCTTCAGATTGAGAAGACCACAGATGTGCTTACAGGCCTGTACAACAGGCGCAGGCTATATGAGGACATCAAGAGCCCAAATGCAAGCTTCTCGGCTGTCCTCATGGTGGATACTGATGACTTCAAGCTCTACAACGACAGCTTCGGGCACCATAATGGAGACCAGTGCCTGATTAAGATCGGCATGATATTGAAGCACTACCAGGACTTCTGTGACTTCTACCGCTATGGCGGAGAGGAGTTCGTTGGCCTTTACAAGGTGGGCAAGGCAAGGAACCTGACCCAGGTCGCAGAGGCCCTGAGGATAGACATACAGAGCCTCAAGAACAAGGGATTTGATGTGACAGCCAGCATAGGCGCAGCCTTGTGCACAGACAACGACTATGAGAAATGGATCAACAAGGCTGACAATGCCATGTACAAGGCCAAGGAGCTTGGCAAGAACAAGGTCTGCATCCTCTAGTCAGAGACTATTGTCCTCAGCCATATCCTCTTCTTGATAAGCACATAGCCCAGTATGCACTTGAGGATATCTCCAAGCTGAACGCATGCAAAGATCACCACCACGCTTGCAGAGGTGAACCTGCTTAGAAGAAAGGCTATAGGGACACTGACGACCCATATGAACCCTCCATCGAACAGGAAGGTTATAAGCGTTCTCCCTCCTGAACGCAAGGTGAAGTACGAGGCGTTCTTGAAAGCGGAGAATGGCATGAAGAGCGAAGCTGTCAGAATCAGGTTCCTAGCTACCATCCTAGCCTGCTCGTTGGTGTTGAATGCAAGCGGAAATACAGAGGAGAAGGACGCCAGGACCAAGGCAATGCCTGATGCAAGAAGCACGTCGAAGAAAATGATCTTGCGATTTGTCTCTACAGCCTCATCCATGCGGCCGCAGCCAAGAAGCCGCCCGACAATGATGCCAACCGAGTTGCCCATCGCAATGAAAACAACGTTGAAAAGCGTTGTCAGCGTGTTGGATATGTTATAGGCAGCCACTGCGTTGAGACCTCGGGTGGAATAGCACTGGGTAAGAATGGCAACGCCTGCAGACCAAAGGGTCTCGTTGAGAAGAAGAGGAAAGCCTGTGCGGATGATTCGCTTCGCCAGCTGTTTAGGAACCTTCATGCTTCTATAGACACCGACTACAAACTTGTGCCTGTGTGTCCAGACCATGACTATGGCGGCTTCAACATAGCGCGACATGACAGTCGCTATTGCAGCTCCTGTCACTCCAAGCTGGGGAAAGCCAAGCTTGCCGTAGATCAACAGGTAGTTGAAGACCAGGTTGACAAGCACTGCAGCGATTCCTGACTTCATGGGAATGATTGTCTCTCCGCACTCCCTGAGAGTGCTTGAGTAGACCTGGACCATCATGAAGGCAGGCAGGCCAAGGAGCATGACGCTCATGTACTGTCTTCCATAAGCCAAGGTTGCCTCAAGGCTCCCCCCATCTCCTGTGTCATGAAGAAACTGGATTATCAAGGGCTCGGAGAATATGCTCAAGGCTGCTATGGCCAGGGCTGTCAGCCCAAATCCAAGCATCAGCTTGAACCTGAAGGCATTGCGGATGCCTTCCTTGTCACCCTTTCCAAAGAACTGCGCTGTAAAGATGCCAACCCCGGACAAGCCGCCGAAGAGGCATAGGTTGTAGACGAATATGATCTGGTTGACTATCGCCACCCCGCTCATCTGCTCGGTGCCCACTCTGCCAACCATTATGTTGTCAAGCATGCTGACAAAGTTGGTGAAGCCTTGCTGCACCATGATCGGGATCGCCACCGCAAGGAGCATCTTGTAGAATGCCTTGGTCCCGAAATACCTTTCTAGACTTTTTTTCATTAAAAACCTTATGAGACCTTATACCCGATATCAAGAAAAAGATACAGAGAGCAACGCTGCTCGCAGGATTGGGAAGCTGCTCTTTTATGAGGGGGCGGCATATGGGACAATGTGTGCACTTTGTCCATAGACAACAAGAAACTAGTGTGCTAAGATTCTGCTTTACCATGATCGACGTACGTATACATTCCTCAAGACACATAGAAACCAAGCTTGTGCTCCCATTGGCTACCAAGAGGAACTATAAGTACGATCTTCATTATTATATCTTCTCTCCGGCTCAGCTGAACATCAGGAACGAGGAGACCAACAAGATCGACATGCTCAACAAGTTCGTCACCCACGGACGCTATGCCTCACCTCAATTCACCATCGAGGAGCTTGTGGATCTCCAGAACATCAACAGCCCGCTGACCATTCTCTGGAACATGTCCACCCAGTTCTTCAAGAACTGCACTGAGATAAGGGTCATCCATGAGATACAGGGGCTGTGCAACACCATAAGGCATCAAAGCCGCCAGACCGTTGCAAGGTGCAACCTTGCCATCAAGCAGGGTGCTTGCGGGCAGGTCCTGAAGGTCCTGGCAGAGGGCTGGTCTGAGCAATCCAACCTTGTCATAGAGCGCTATCGCTCAATCCAGAAGGTTGCCCAGGACATCTTCAGCCCCGAAAGCCTGATTGTACAAGCCTTCGCCTGGGGTGATGAGGCGCTGAGCATCTTCGCAGAGAAGGATTCCCTTGACCTGTATCTCAGGCTCGAGCCGTATTATCACGAGATCTCCGACAGCATGGCAGGCTTGCTTGACATAAGCCGCTCAGAGGCTTCCTACAGGGTCCAGCAGGGCTTCCTAAGCGCCAACGTCAGTTCAACCAACAACAAGACCGAGCAGTTCACCTACCGCAATGCAGTTCTCAAGAAGTGGACCCAGAGCGTGCTTTACCTGGATCCCGTACAGACCAAGAGCCCCAAGTATATTGCAGGAATCCTGTCAGGCATTGCTGCCGGCATTGCCATGACCTTTGCTACCCTTGCATCCATATTTGCCGAGACCAGGTTCACCAAGAATGGATTTGGCTGGGCCATGATAGTCATCATAGCCTACATCTTCAAGGACAGGATCAAGAATGGGCTGTGGAGCATAATCAACATATTCCTGCCACGTGTGCTTGCAGACAAGATATCCATATTCAAGAGCCCAAGAAGCGGGCGTGTGCTTTGCCGAAACCGCACCAGGCTTTTCTTTACAGATGCCAAGAAGGTCCCCAAGGACATAGCCGAGGCCCGCAAGGATGACACCAATCCCTTCAGGGATCTCATGCCCACAGAGGATGTGGTCCATTATGCCAGGTTCATGAACATCAAGCGCTTCAAGGCCAAGGATGAGAAACAGACTCCATGGGTCAAGAACCTGACTCTAATCACCCGCATAAGGATCGACGACTATCTAAAGGACATGGATGACACCCACACCTTCTTCCAGGCCCTTGAAAGCAGGGATGAGCCTGTCGTAGGAGACAAGAGCAACAGGACCTACCACCTTCACCTTGTGATCAAGGAGGAATGCCTCACCAATCCAGATCTCTGCAACCTCCATCATTTCCTGGTAGTCCTGAACAAGGACGGAATCGTCAGGCTCAAGAAGCTGTCCGATTGCGACAACGATGAAAATGATGAAGCCTCAATCCAGGGCATGTAAGGGATACTGGCCATCCAGGTAGGCGATGTCCTGGTCTGAGGCCAGGCTGGACCTGTAGGCAGGAGCCTTGATCTGGAATGCTCTCTCGATGTTGTCCTGGGTAAGCTTTCTAATCGCATCCTCTCCAATCCCATCCTCCCTGAGACGCCTTAGCAGCCTAAGCAGGTTGGCCCAGCCAGGAATTCCCGCACTGCCCTTGAGCTTGTCTTCTAGGCTATGAGGAGCATGGTCTGTCTCTATCCAGTCAATCCGTCCTTCAAGCAGGCCTTGATAGATTGCCTCTCGGTCCTTATCGCTTCTTATCGGCGGGTTCATCCTAAGTTCCGTAGGCTGGCTGAACAGGCAATGATGAGCTGTGCATGCACAGGTCGCCGATCCTCGGATCAGGTCAAGGGAGGCCTTGGTGCTGATATGGCACACATGCAAGTTGAACCTGCAGCCATAGCGCTCCTTCAGCTCAAGCTGCTCTGCTATGCTGCGCACCTCAGCTTCAGGTGGCCGCTCTCCGTTGACAAACAGGCTCTCATCCTCGCAATGGACCGCCAGGACTCCCGTGTAGCGGCTTTGGGCCAGCGTCCTGTAGACCATCTCTCTGTCGGCTTTCCTGACAAGCCCTAGGTTGCCTGTGCTTGGGCCTGCAAAAAGCTTGAGCCCAACAACCGGACCAAAGAGCTCGCTGTGAACACGGACCATCTGCTGAACCTGGGCCGGATCGCTTTCAAGGCCTAGGTAAATATGGTAGGACGGCCTTTTCCCTGTAAGCTCAAGGACCTGGTCGCACGCCTTGTTCCCATCTGCAATTCTCTTTCGTGCAAGAGCCTCGGTTGTTATGGAAGGACTTGTATTAGGCATGTCGAAGACACAGTCCACTTTAGCCCTCTGAGCGCACAGAAGGCCATGAAGAATCGTCTCCTTGCCTTGCTGGCTCCAGTCTCTTAGATGTACATGGGGGTCAATCATCGGCTGCCTTCACAAAATCCCAGCTCATGAAGGTGCCGCTCTGGCAGGCAAGACGCCCTGAAACACTGCATTGTCCACAAAGCCCAACTCCACACAGGCTGTTCTTCTCAAGACAAAGCATTATCTCTGTGGGCTCTATGCCCATCTCTTCAAGCCTGAGCGCAGCCTTCTCCATAAATGCCATAGGCCCTATCAAATAGCAGGCCAGGTCCCTGGGATCCTGGTCCTCTAGCTCGGCTATCATGCGTCCAAGGACTCCACGGTCGTAGACTGTCCTGAAGGATCCGAGAGCTTTCAGCTCCTTTTCAAGCATGCTGGACTGACCATCCACCAGGCCAAGACGCATATCCAGGCTCTTGCCCAGGCCAGAAAGCCTCTGGGCCAGAAGAAGAAGCACAGCCTCTCCTGTGCCAGCTGCCAAGACCAGGGCTCGCCTGGAGCCTATGGCATCAACTGGCCTTCCATAAGGGCCTCTGATGAACACTTGCGAGCCAGGAGCCAAGGAGCACAAGGCCTTTGTAAAAGGACCCTTGGCCTTTACTATGAAGCTAAGCGGCTTGTTGCGAGCCACAGAGAAAGGCTTTTCCCCCACCCCTGGCAGCCACAGGAAGACGAACTGTCCGGCCTTGCACTCATAGCTGCCATCCAGGTCAAGGGCAACGGCATTGCTTCCAGCCTCACGCCTTGCCATGACCACATGCCTTTCATAGCTCATCCTATTTGATTTGTCGATGAAAGGCGGCTTGCTTCCGGTTTTCAGGCTCTCGAAGAAGGCTGGCCAGTCAGATTGATTCACGCTGGCAAGGCTGGAGCCCACTCCTACGGCATTGGCACCGGCTTCAAGCATGGCCTTCACATCCTCGTGGCTGGAAACACCTCCCATGCCTATTATGGGAACCTCAGGCCCTACTGCAGACCTTATCTGGCTCACAGCCTCAAGGGCGCGGTCCTTGATCCAGGCTCCCGAGCAGCCTCCCTTGCCATGCAGGAGAATGGAAGCTCCAGAGACTGGGTCTATATGATCGATAGGCCCTACTGTGTTTATTGCGCTGATTCCGGAGGCACCAGCCTCCATCACTGCTTGAGCAATGAAGCCTATGTCATCCACATTAGGTGTCAGCTTTACGAATATCTCCTTTGAAAAATCGCTGAGAGCCTTTCGTATGGCTCTTACGAAGGAGCTTGCGATTCTTGCATCGCTTCCTATAGCCGAGCCGAATCCCGACTGGGCATGGGGACAGGAGAAGTTCAGCTCAAAGCTGTCGCCGAGGCTCTCCATGCCCTTGAGAAGGGCTATGAAGTCTTCCGGGCTGCTTGCCGACAAGGATATATTGAGCTTGCATCTCAGCTTTCCTAGAGACTTGATCTCACTTATCGCAGCTTCCATGCCAGGGTTTCTCAGGCCCACCGAATTGCCAAAGCAGCCTGGCTTGATCGAGCAGATCACTGGCTCACGGTTGCCTGGATTGGGCTTCAGCTGAAAGCTCTTGGTGGTTATGATGGACAAGGCGCCTGCCTCCTGGTCCAAAAAGCGGATCATGGATGCGTTAGTGCTGGCCACGCCGCTGACGGTGGCCAGCTTGATGGAAGGGTCCTTGTCTATCAGCATGACAGAGCCCTTGCTGTATCCTCGAAGGCCTTCAGGCACATGTCAAGCCAACCGGAGCCAGGCATTGAGCCTGTCTTCCTCCAAGGGCTTGTTATGGCGCTGGAGCTGTTGATTCTTGCAAGCCTTGGGTCATAGCCGCTCCGTCTAAGGATGCTCATCGTTTCCGAGGCATCGGAGCCCTGGCTTCCTACTCCTGGAATCAGCAGCGGAGAGCCTTTTTGGGCAAGCATGGCAGCAAGCTCCTCAAGCTCTTCTGGATGAGTTGCCCCAACCACAAGGCCTAGAGACCCTTCACTGGAGGCATCCCAGGCCAGCACAGTCTGCGCTACGCTCTGGTACAGTGCCCTGGAATCCTTCATCTCTAGGTCCTGGAGATCGCTTGAGCCCTTGTTGCTTGTCTTGCAGAGGATGTATACGCCCTTGCCAGGCCTTGAGAATGGAATGACCGAGTCGCTGCCCATGTAGGGCGAAACAGTCACTGCATCGCAGAGCCAGCAGTCGAAGGCCTCAGCGGCATAGTTCTCCGATGAGCGGGCTATGTCCCCTCTCTTGGCATCAAGGATCACAGGCACATTGTCAAAAAGGTCTTCAATCATGTCAAGCAAGGTGCATAGAAGCCTGCTGCCTCTGAAGGAAAGCTCTCTTGGCCTGTCCATGGCTGAAAAGTAGCCAATGTTTGGCTTGAAGGCAGCAGGAGCCAGGCCCCTGCTGGACAAGGCCTCAAGAAGCCTTATATACATGCTTTCAAGTTCAATTGGGCAAAGAGCCTCCTGGGGGTCGAGCCCCAGGCAAAGGCAGTTCTCTGATGAGGAAGCTATCAGCTTCTCCCTGTAATTCATCCAAAGCCTCCTAGAGTCTTGGCTCAAAGCCGTTGTTAAGGCCCCAGCTGAAAGGATCTAGTCTCCAGGTCCTCAGCAGCTTGCAGTCCTCTTCGCTTATATAATGTGTTCTCACCGCTCTGTCAATGACATAATCGTAGTCAAGGATAGAGAAGCATTGGCAGCCTGGATCCAGTGCATCGAAGGCTGCCTGGGCAGCTGGAAGGCCATAGGTGAAGATTGAAAGGCAGCATGAGCAAAGCCCGTCAGCGTCCCTTATGGCATTTACAGCAGCGATGGAGGACTTGCCTGTGGACACCAGGTCCTCAATAAGAAGCACCTCTGCCTTGTCAAACCCCTTTGCCAGCCCCAGTCCCTCTATCTGATTGCCAAGCCCATGATCCTTGGAGGCTGACCTCACATAGCAGGTAGGCAGCCCAAGGCGATCGGCAAGGGTGGTGGCATGAGCGATGCCGGCTGTAGCTGTCCCGGCTATGATGGCAGGCTTGAGGCCATGGTCTTTCATTATCTGCTCGAAGAGGCTGGCTATGAGCTTTCGAGCCTCAGGGAGGGCCAGAAAGCTCCTATTGTCGTTGTATATCGGCATGTAGTAGCCGGAAGCCCAAAGGAAGGGCTTCTGGACGCTTAGCCTGACAGCTCCAAGCTTCAAGGCTATTTCTGCAAGCATCTGCTTGCCTTGATCTAGACTGTTCATCTCCATATCTCCTTGAAAGTATGTATCTTGCCGCAATATGCACAGCGGTAGTCCCCATTCTCTGTCCTTATGAAAAGAGCAGGTGCGTTCTCTGAGCTTGCTGATGAGCTTATGCATGCTGTGTTCTTGCATTCAAGGTCATCGAAATTGTAGATCCTTGGGGGCATCTTGACTCGGAACTTCTCCTTGACAGCTGAATCGCTGATGAAGTTCAAGGTGCAGCCGGGGCTCACCGCTGCAAGCCTCTTAAGCTCCTTGGGGCTGAAGGCGATCTCTCCTGTGCGGAATATCAGGCCCTTGTACAGCCCATCAGAGCTTGTGGACACCCACTCGCCTCCCTTGAGGTCATCAAGCTTCATGACGCGGCATATCAGCCTCATATGGGCTCTTATGGCTGCTGGATCCTCGCCCTTGAGAATATGGTCAATGACAAGTCCGCTTGAAATAGGATTCACGCCCTCGCTGACTGTCTTGGGCTTGGAGGATGATACAGGAGCTGGGAAGATGTACTGCTCATCAAGGCAGCTACTGGCAGGACCTGGCCCGCTGTAGTCATCTCCGATCTTTCCAGCGAGCAAGGCAAGCAGGACAATCCTTGTGTACATCCCGTTTATGCTCTGCTTCTCCCAGCCGTTGAGGGGCGTGTCATCCAGCCATACTGGAATCGTTGGGTGCTCCTTGTGTCGAGGAAGCGGATGATAGAACTTGGTGCCGGGCTTGAGGCGGTCGAAAAACTCCTTTCGGAAGGTGATGCACTGACGCAGCTCATCAGCCTTCTGCAGTATTCTCTCTCCCATTCTCTCAAGCTGAGGCCGAGTGAAATACCACTTGTCTGCAATGTCATCCTGCTCAAGGTAAGCCTCGATTGACTCGAAGGTCCTGATCTCGTAGCCGTTGGCCTTCATCAGCCTCACGTAGCTGTCTGGCATGGAAAGCTCGGGGGGAGCTATGAGGTCGACCTTGACGCGGTCGAAGATCATCAGGCCATCTGCCTTGGAGTGCACAGTGCGTCCATGGAAGAGGTCGCCTATCATGGCTAGATGTATTGATGCTGTAGAGTGATCGTTATCCTCTATGAAGGTATACTCATCCAGAAGCTCCTGTGTGGGGTGCTCATGCTTGCCGTCTCCTGCGTTAATGAATATTGGGCTGCATAGGCCGTTGCGCTTGGCAAAGGCGCTGCACTCTGTCTCAAGCCATCGGCATACACCCTCTACCTGGCTTCTTATGATGAATATCCTGTTGGAGTATCCTGTCAGGGTGTTGAAGGTGTCTGCATAGCTTTCTCCCTTGTTGAAGGAGGAGCTGTCGGCCTTCATCTCCACCAGCTTGGCATGATGGAACTCTATGGCGTTGCGAAAGCTCTCCTTTGTCCTGGTGGAATCCTCTATGAAGACCTCATAGATCCCGTAGTCCGGGTCGTTGATGCGAAAGCTGTCCACAGTCTGGGAATCGCCCCTGGCTAGGGCATCCTTGAGCCTGGCCACCTGGCCAAAGAGATACTTGCGCTGCTGGATGCTGAGGTCATCGATCTCGCACAAGGACCTGCCTTTGAAAGTATTGGGCATTATTGCCTCCTTATAAAAAAAGCGTCGGCGAAAATGCCGACGCTTCAAATCACTTATCCTTTGCAGGCTTCTTAAGCGAAGCTTGCTCAATATCCTTTAGGAAATCCCTCTTGCCCCCCTGTGGCCTTGGAACCTTCACAGGAGCTGGCTGGCCAGAGGCCGCAAGCACTGGATCATTGGCTCCAAAGCGAAGAGCCTGCCTTCGGTTGATAAGATCCTTCTTGTAGTGTCTTCCATAGACCGACTTGATGGATCCCGAGGTAGCCCTGACAGCCTTCAGGTCGCTCTTGCTCTGCTTGTTATAGCCATAATAGTATCCATACTTCTTGGCTCCATATCGACCATAGCTATAATAGCCGGAATAGCCATAGCGGTCATTCATGGTTCCGCTTACAACCTGGTTGAGCACATAGCCGCAGATCACTCCATTTATCAGGCGGATGTTGGATATCAGGCTTGCAAGAGAATCCTTTGTGGTGATGCCTGCCCTTATGGAGACAACGACCTCGTCGCAAAGCTTGACTATTGTGGCGAACTCAGCTGCAAAGCCAAGGGGCGGAACGTCTATTATTATAAAGTCATACTGGCTTCTGAACTGCTCCATAAGGCTGGCAAAGGCCGGAGAGGAGAAGATGGCAGCAGGGTTGCGGCTTGTCTTGCCGCTGAAAAGGGCGTGAAGTCCAGGAAGCTCCTTGAAAGGCTGTATTATCGCATCCTGAAGAGGAAGCTTCGTGACAATGCAATCCGTAAGCCCGACTGCAGATTTCTTGAGGTTGAAGAAGCCTTCAAGATTGGGCCTCCTGAGGTCTCCGTCTATGATCAGCACCCTCTTGCCCTGCTGTGCGAAAGCCACTGCAAGGTTGCTTGTCAAGGTGCTCTTTCCCTCGCTCATCAGCGTGGAGTTCACAGCCAGGATCTTCGCTCCGGTTCTTGAGCTGTAGAAGATGTTGTTGGCTATGAGCTTGTAGTTCTCAGCCAGCGAGGATGAGGGGTTTCTATAGGTGAAGAGAAGGTCGAATGGGGTGGACGATGCTGGAACCTCTAGAAGCGGCGTCCAGCCAAGTATCGGGATTGATGGACCGACTATGGAGTTGACTACATCCGGAGTGCGTACAGTCCTGTCAGTAAGCTCTATCAAGAGAGCAAGCAAAAAGCCCAGCGCTCCGCCTGCAAGTATGCCTGCTGCGATGACGATCAGGGTTCTCGGGCTGACCTGGGTGACAGGAAGGACAGCTGAATCGATTATGGTCACGTTTCCGCTGACAGCAGACTCAAGAAGCTTGGCTTCCTCCAGCATCTCCCTGAGCTTTATGCTAAGCGCCTCGTAGACCTGGACGCTGCGAGTCAGCTCCTGGAAGCGGCTCTCAACGCTTGGGAAGGCCGTGAGCTGCTGCTCAGCATCCTGCTGGAGGTTCTTGAGGGCGTTGACCTGGGAATCGATTATGATCATCTGAGTTATGGCCTTGCTGTAGCTTTCGCGGCTTATGGCCACTGCAGCATCGCTGGAGGCTGCCTGGGCCAGGACCAGGGCCTGAACCAGGTCTGAAAGGCTTCTGCTGGCGCTTGAGACTGAGGACTCGAGGAAGAACACCCTATTGGTGTCTGCTGATGAAGTCTTGGCCTCATCGGTATTGGCATACATGAAAAGCTCTGTATACCAGCGAAGAAGGTCCTCTGACAGCAAGGCAGCTGATTCATCAGCCATCACATCCTCAAAGCTCGGATACGGGACAGAGGCGGCATCGAAGGCTGCCTGGGCATCCTTGCAGATGGTCTCATGCTCCACCCTCTGGAACACAAGCGGCTCAAGGCGCATCTGATAAGCGAATATGTTCTGTGTAAGGGCTGTGCTTTTCTGGGAGACCTGGATGTATCCTGTCTTCTCCTGGAATGCTGCAAGCTCATCGCTTGCCTCTCTTAGAAGCTCCTCGTTCTGTGGTATCTGCTCTTCCAGGAAGAGGCGCTGTGCGCTCTTGGAATTCTTTGCTATTCCTGTGAGAAGCGTCGAGAAGGATTCGGCGATGGCGTTGGCGAAGTCCTGGCAGAAAGCTGGAGATGAATCGGTCACCGTGATGGTCACCAGGTTTGTGTCGCCGGAGACTTCAGTGGTGATCTTGGACTTTATCTTGTCGGGCTTATCGCTTGAAAGGATCTGGGAGTATGGAACTCCATCGCTGTTCAGGTACCTGGACAGGTCCAGGCTGTCCAGCGCGCTGGAAATGCACTGAGAGCTCTTGATGAGCTGGACTTCAGTGGTGATCTTCCTTGTAGATGTGGTGCCTCCAAGCAGGCTCGAGAGGTCCGAGGAATTGGTCAGGGGCGAGACAAGCGCAGTCACGCTGGTCTCATACTGAGGCACTGTGATGTAAAGATAGCCAATCGCCGCGCCTAAACCAAGAACTACCAATATGAAAATGAGCCAGAACCTATCAACGACAACCTTAAGCAGCTGCTGTATTGTGATCCCATCCTCTGGAACGTTCTCGCTCATCATACTTTCATTTTCTGCCACAAGCACCTCAAACACTGACAATACACTACGACTCTACCACAACGCCTTGTTTTTTTAAATAGCGTCATGAAGGACTTCTGTGAGATTATATCATAGAACAAACATTGGTGTGTATAGTTACTTTCTGTACTTTTGTTATGGCGCTATTGACCTAGAAGGCCGACAAACCTATCTTTATGCCATGAATTCAGGCAAGAGACGCAAGATAGTGGCGATTATTTCGATGACGGTCTTCATTGGGGCCATGGCATCTGCAGCAGTTCTGTGGGGCCCAAAGATGGTTCAGCTTGTCAAGGAGCCCCAGGCTTTCAGCCAATGGGTTCAGGAAACAGGCTGGAGAAGCCGGATTGTCTTTGTCCTGATGGTCATAGCCCAGGTAATCGTAGCCGTCATCCCAGGCGAGCCTTTCGAGATAGCTGCCGGCTACGCCTTCGGAATACTTGAAGGAACCATTCTCTGCCTCCTTGGCACCTTCCTAGGCGGCATGCTTGTCTTCCTTCTTACACGAAAGCTTGGAATGAAGTTCGTAGAGGTTTTCTTTGACCCAGAGCAGATAAGCAAGCTCAAGTGGCTCAAGGATGACAAGAAGCTGTCCGTTATAGTCTTCTGGCTCTTCTTCATTCCTGGAACCCCTAAGGACGTGCTCACCTACTTTGTAGGGCTTACACCGCTGAAGATCAGGCAGTGGCTTCTGATAAGCCTGTCGGCACGGCTTCCATCGATAGTCTCCTCAGCGATAGGCGGCCATTTCCTTGGACAGAGCAAATGGGAGCTGTCAGTGCTTGCCTTTGCCATAACAGGCATCCTTGCCCTTGGCGGCATGCTTTTCTACAAGGCATACACTAAAAGACAGGGCAAATAGCAAAAAATCACTAAAGTGCAGGGGCAAATGCTCTGAGTCGCTGCAAATGAGTTTGTCTTTTCCTTATTTTTGGCTATAATAAGCACTCGGAGGGCTTTTCAAGCACAATGGAAACAAGAATGATAAAGGACAGGTGCGCTGTCGGACCCTACAGCAAGGCTGTTATAGCGGGAGATCTTATATTTACATCCGGACAGCTCCCAATCAACCCAGAGACTGGCATGATGCCAGAAGGTATAGAGGCTCAGTCTCGCCAAAGCCTGGCCAATGTCAGATCGGCCCTTGTTGAAGCTGGGTCTGACCTTAGCCATGTGGTCAAGTCCACTGTATTTCTTAAGAGCATGGAGGATTTTCCTGCCATGAACAAGGTTTATGCAGAAGCCTTCAAGGATAATGCTGTGCTTCCAGCAAGAAGCACAATCCAGGTCGCAAGGCTTCCAAAGGATGCCATGGTAGAGATAGAGGTAGTAGCCATCAAATGATCGAGACAGAACTTAGGACAACCCCAATTTACGATTGCTATAAGGATGAGCCGGGTGTCAAGCTCATTGATTTCGGCGGCTGGTACCTTCCAGTCAACTTCTCCAGCGGCATAATAGCAGAGCATCTGGAAGTCAGGTCGAATGTCGGCATGTTCGATGTATCCCACATGGGAGAGTGCATGGTCACAGGCCCTGGCGCCAGGGCTTTTCTTGACTGGATGATCACAAACGATGTGGCCAGCCTCAGGCCTGGCCACGTTGTCTATGGAATGATGTGCTATGAAAGAGGAACTGTGGTCGACGATCTTTTGGTATACTGCATTGACGACAGCAGGTTCTTTGTTGTCCTCAATGCATCGAACGCAGACAAGGACCTTGCCTACCTTCTCGACCATAAGCCAGAAGGCGTGGCAATCGAGGATCTATGCGATGCAACCAGCCAGATAGCTCTGCAAGGCCCTAATGCAGAGCAGGTGCTGAAAGGCGTATGGCCTGGATGCACAGAGCTTGGCTTCTTCGATTTCTCTGTCAACGCCAGCATCTTTGGATGCAGGGCTCTTGTTTCAAGAACCGGCTATACTGGAGAGGATGGCTTTGAGATCTATCTCAAGAGCTCTGACGGGCCGAAGGTGTGGAAGGCCCTGCTGGAAAAGGGCGTTATGCCCTGCGGCCTTGGAGCCAGGGACACTCTTCGCATGGAAGCCAAGCTGCCGCTTTATGGCCACGAGCTCAGTGATCAGATAACTCCACTGGAAGCTAATCTTGGAGTCTTCGTCAAGCTCGACAAGAGCTTCATAGGCCGCGATGCCCTTCTCAAGCAGAAAGAGGAAGGAATCCCAAGATCATTGAGAGGCTTTGAGATGGTTGAAGGCGGAGTAGCCAGGTATCTTTACAGCGTCTACCTCAATGACGAGCAGATCGGCTATGTAACCAGCGGCTGCAAGAGCCCCTCGCTGGACAAGTTCGTTGGCTATGCCCTGATCAGAAGAGACACCGGGCTCAAGTTCGGTGACCTCATAGATATCGAGATTCACGGAAAGCTCAGGAAGGCTAAGCTTGTCAAGACTCCGTTCTGCAAGCATAGCGCAGGAAAATCCGAAGCCTAGGCCAGGTAGAGCTGAGCTCTTGCTGGAAGACAATCCTTGCTGATCACGAAGTTGCTCTTTCGTGCGGCAAGGATTTTTCTTGCAAGGATAGGCCCGATTCCTGGAACCTTGAGAAGCGTCTCCTTGCTAGCCTTGCCTATGTCCACAGGAAAAGCCTCAGGATGATTGTCCGCCCAGACCTGCTTTGGATCTCTTGCAAGGTCCAGGCTGCCGTCGCTTGTGATGATATCGGAGGCACTGAATCCGTACTGGCGATAAAGGAAATCAACCTGGTAGAGCCTATGCTCTCTCCTGATGGCCTGGTCATCAACCCTTTTCACTGGGAACAAGGTCCCCTTCTCAAGCACCAGCGGCTTTCTCTCCCCAGGAATGGAGGGGTCGCCCAGCCCTTTCTGATAGGCTGAATAGTAGATCCTTCTCATCCCTAGCCTCTGGTACATGGCCCAGCTGTAGTCGGCTATCTCGCGGTCAGTCTCATCGCTTGCGCCTACTATGAACTGGCTTGAGGTCTTGACCTTGGAATGCCTTTGCCCCTTGGCTGTCTGGGAAGCAATGTACTTCAGGCTTTCAATGACATCATTCTGATAGGACTTGGAGGAGCAAAGCCTGTCAAAGTGCCTCTGTCCTGGCGTCTCTATGTTCAGGGAGACAGCAGAGGCGCAGTCAAGAGCCTGGTCGATGGCTTCCTTGGAAGCCCCTGGAATGATCTTGAGATGAATGTAGCCCTTGTACTGGTATTTTTTCCTAAGGATCTGGGCTGTGGCTATGAGGCGATCCATGGTGCAGTCTGCAGATCCTGCGACTGCCGATGACAAAAACAGCCCTATCAAGTCCTTCTTGGCGCACATTTCGAGAAAGAACCGAGCAAGCTCATCCGGACCAAGGCCTAGGCGAAGGAAATCCTGGTTGCTGCGCAAGGGGCAGTACTTGCAGTCGTTCTCGCAGCTGTTGCTCATCAGGGTCTTGAGCATAATGCCCCTTCCCCCATTAGCGACTGTCACAGGATAGAGCCAGCCATCCCCTGCTGCGTTCTTCTTTCGATGTTCAGAAAGGTCATTGGTGCAGCATGAGCAGGACAGGTCATACTGCGCATCGCGAGATAGAATATCAAGCTTCTGGCTAATGTCCATGTCAAACTCCTTAACAAAATAGAGCTTAACACTAGTAGAGCTGTTTGTCTAGTTCCTATTATATGCTTCCAGACCCTTCTCAAGGCAGAGGCAGGCCTGCTTAAGATCCTCCGAGGTCAGCACATAGGCAAGCCTCACCTGGTTCTTTCCAAGGCCCTTGGTGATGTAGAATCCATCGGCAGGTGCCACCATCACAGTGGCTCCATTGTAGGAGAAATCCCTGAGAAGGAAGGCTGCGAAATCCTGGGTGTCCTCCACTGGAAGCTGGGCGACCATGTAGAAGGCTCCTTTTGGAAGGGTGCACTTGACACCGGGAAT
>JAQVSP010000133.1 GCA_028700425.1 Sphaerochaetaceae bacterium
CGTTTCTTAAATTGCACTCAGCTAACAGTAAAAAACATATCTGATTTTGCGCAACTGTTTTTAATACAGCGACAGCTAATCTTCTTCAAGCCAGCTTGAGCCTTTTCCGATTTTCCTGCCTTTATCCCAGTATGGAAGAGAAAGAGTACAAAGGTGATGGATACACCATAATCGAGGATGAGCATTGCGTAACGCTTTTCAAGCCAGCCACTGATGCAGGATCGGCACTGGAGGCAGCCAGGACGATGATCCTTAGGTACCGGTCTGGGGATGGTCCTAAGGAGGCTGGCTGGGAGGAGAGCCTGCTTTCATCTATGTTCTGGGGCATAAAGCCCGAGGCCTTGAAGAGCCTGTTAACTCTTGAGAATCGGCAATGGAGAAGCAAGAAGCCTCTGCTTGTGCGCAAGTTCAGGCACCTTGAGCCATTTTCCAACGTGGTCGATGTAAGCGTGATTGTAAAGTGAAAGCAAGAGGGAGCCCCTTGAGGCTCCCCCCGGCATTGCATTTAATCAGGACTAGTATCCCTGGTCTATCATTGAGTCGGCGACCTTCTTGAAGCCGGCGATGTTGGCGCCCTTGACGTAGTTGATGTAGCCATCAGCTTCTCTGCCCTCGGCGACGCATGCTTCGTGGATGTTCTTCATTATCTCATGGAGCTTCTGGTCCACTTCCTCGGCTGACCAGCTGTACTTCATGGAGTTCTGGCTCATCTCAAGTCCGCTGACTGCGACTCCTCCGGCATTGGCTGCCTTGCCCGGGCCGAATGGGATGCGCTTCTCGATGAGGTAAGATGCAGCCTCGGCTGTGCAGCCCATGTTGCTGGTCTCGATGACATACTTGACGCCATTGGCAACAAGCGCCTTTGCATCCTCAAGTCCGAGCTCGTTCTGGATTGCGCATGGGAAAGCCATGTCGACAGGAACTTCCCAAGGCTTCTTCTTAGCCACGAACTTAGCGCCGAACTTAGCTGCATAAGGCTCTACGACATCGTTGTTGGAGGATCTGAGAGCAAGCATGAAGTCCCACTTCTCCTGAGTGCTGATTCCGTTCTCATCATAGATGTATCCATCAGGACCGGAGATGGTGACAACCTTTGCACCAAGCTGGGAAGCCTTCATCACAGCGCCCCATGCCACGTTGCCAAAGCCGGAGATTGCAACTCTCTTGCCTTCGAAGGTGTCGTTATGAGCCTTGAGGACCTCATTGGCAAAGTACATTGTTCCAAAGCCTGTGGCCTCTGGCCTTACACGGCTTCCGCCCCAGTTGCGTCCCTTTCCAGTGAGGACTCCAGTGTTCTCGTCATGGATTCTCTTGTACTGGCCATAAAGGAAGCCGATCTCCCTTGCGCCGACTCCGATGTCTCCGGCAGGAACATCAGTCTCGGGTCCGATGTACTTCTGAAGCTCAGTCATGAAGGACCTGCAGAACCTCAGGATCTCAGAATTGCTGCGTCCCTTTGGATTGAAGTCGCTGCCGCCCTTGGCTCCGCCCATCGGAAGAGTGGTGAGGCTGTTCTTGAAGGTCTGCTCAAAGCCCAGGAACTTGAGGGTGCCCAGCGTTACGCTTGGATGGAAGCGCAGGCCTCCCTTGTAAGGTCCGATTGCATTGTTGAACTGAATCCTGTATCCGCGGTTGACCTGGATCTCGCCGTTGTCATCCTCCCATTCAACCTTGAAGGTGAAGATGCGATCAGGCTCTGTGATCCTTTCAAGAATCTTGTTCTTCAGATATACTGGATTTGTGTTAACTACATCAATGATGGATTCGATAACCTCTCTTGTAGCCTGAATGAACTCTGGCTGAGCGGGATTCTTTTTCTCGAGCTCTGCCATGAAATCGTCAACATTGTACATATGAACCTCCATGTTCTATGATATTGCAAGCGTAAACCCGCTATATTGGTTTGTCAATGACTGAAATAAAAAAATGTCTTGTAGATATTTATGATTCTTAAAGCAAAATCCATATGAATTGATCATTTACTCAGTTAGACATGGAAAACCTTTCAATTTCCTCAACTTTTATACTCCCTTCCTTGGTTATAGAGAAGCAATTCCATAGGACTTGATTACAGGATGAGTCCAGTATTAGTTCATTCCATTTCACTTGTGATTCAAAGATCCTGTCGATTCCGCAGAAAGCTGGAAAGGTGAGCTCGCTAAAGGAGCTGTCATAATGATGGGATGTTCCATAGTGAGCGTGGCCGCAGAGGTAGAGATCAAAGCCCTCCATGGCCTTGACCAGCTCATAGCGCTCATAGGGATCGCAAAGGCTTGCCTCTATGCAGTCGATGCCGCAGTAGATGGGCATGTGGGACAGGGCTATCTTCCTGTTGCCGTCGATCGCTATCGTGTCCTTCAGGCCCTGCAGCTGCTCTAGGCCCACCAGGCGATCAGCCGTATCAAGGACATAGAAGGAGTAGCCGCCCAAGGCAAAGCTGTAGTAGGTGCTCTGGCCAAAGAGGCTCTCAAAGCGCCTTCTCCCCCCGTTTCTGATATCGTGGTTGCCTATCAGGGCGACATAGGGACAGCCTGCAATCCTGGAGGCCTCGTCCAGGAAGGCCTTGGCCTTGTCAAGCTGATCCTGAAGCCCACATTGTGCAAGGTCCCCAAGGACCAGTATCTGGTCATAGCCTGTCCCTGAGGTCTCAAGCCAGGCAAGAAAATCCTCTCTTGCATCCTGTATGCCCTCCTTGCCTATGTGCAGGTCGGTAAGCACCAGGAGCCTGAGGCTTGAGGTCTGCTGGCTCTGATAAGGGACGCTGAAGCCTCCGCTGAAGTCCTGGACCTGAAGATTGCACGAGAGAAGAAGGAAAAAGCACAGAAGGCAAGGCAGTCTTCTCATAGGCTCATCCTCGCCCCAAGTCCTACATAGGCCTCCGTAATGCTCACAGGAGGCCTGAAGAAGGAGTTGCTTTTCAAATACCCTTCCAGAACGAAGGAGAACCCATCAAGAAGAAGGCTGGCCTTCAGCCCAGGAAACCAGGAGAACTGGCTGTCATAGGAGATGTTGCTGTTGGTCTTGCAGTAAAGCTCAAGGCCAACCAGGTCTGCAAGCTCATAGGCAAGAGCCACCTCGCAGCAAAGGCTGAGGTTGACTATCAGATGTCCATCTATGCTCTGGGTGAACATTCCAGGACCGGCCAGGACCAGAAAGGAGAATCCATGGCTTTTCCTGAAGGAGCCGAAGCGAAGAGCTGTGTTGAAGCAGTTGCCAAGGCTTGAATAGTGGAACTGAACGCTGTAGGAGAAGCTGTCCCTCCTTGTTGCTGTAAGGCCAACCTGGAAGTCCTTATTGAAGCAGTCCACCTCCAGTGCGCTTGCTCCGCTCTCCAGGCCGATTCTCATGCCAAGCCGAGGAGTCAGGTAGGCTGTCTCCTTTTCATATACAGTAAGGCTTACATCTGTGGCGTACGCACAGGCCAGGAACACCAGGCACAATGCACAAGCACAAATACTCTTTCTCACAAGTCGCCCCTCTGCACTTATAATAGGCAAAGGAAGACCCAAGTGCAACCGCCTTCTAGTGCAGAAAATCCTCCATGTACCCTAAGAAATTGCTGCATCTTCTTGTCCAGAGACAATATCGCAAGGCATACCACCTGATGTTGGGCTTGCAAGCCTTGCTCACAACCCATAGAGGAATTGACCTTTAGCATGCCCTTTTAATAAGGTTGCGAATCTGCTATACTTCTGTGTATGACATCACAGACCAAGCAATATGACGACACCTCAATCGTTACACTTGAGGCTCTTGAGCACATAAGGCTAAGACCTGGAATGTACATCGGACGGCTGGGTGACGGAACAAACCCGGATGACGGAATCTACATTCTTCTCAAGGAGATCATCGACAACAGCGTCGATGAATTCACCATGCACAATGGCTCCAGGATCAATATAACCATAATCGACAATTGCGTGAGCGTAAGGGACTTCGGACGAGGCATTCCGCTTGGCAAGGTTGTGGAATGCGTCTCCAAGATCAATACAGGAGCCAAGTACAACAACGATGTCTTCAAGTTCTCAGTAGGACTCAACGGAGTCGGAACAAAGGCTGTAAACGCCCTATCCTCCTTCTTCACAGTCACAAGCTTCAGGGATGGCAGGTACAAGAGCGCCACCTTCGAGAAAGGCAAGATGACCAAGGAGGATGAAGGCGAGACAAGCGAAGCCAACGGCACATACTTCTCCTTCATCCCAGACGAGGAGCTTTTTGGGCCCTATGCCTTTGACCAGGGCTTTGTGGAGACCAGGCTCATCAACTACGCCTGCCTGAACCTGGGCCTTACCATCGACTACAACAAGCGCATATTCAAGAGCAAGAACGGCCTTCTGGACATCCTGACCAGGGAAGTGGGAGAGTCCTCCCTCTACAGGCCCATATACTACAAGAGCGAGCTGCTGGAGTTCACCTTCACCCATACAGGGGATTCCTACGGCGAGACCTACTTCTCCTACGTCAATGGACAGCACACAAGCGATGGAGGAACCCACCAGAGCGCCTTCAAGGAAGGCCTCCTGAAGGGCATCAATGAGTTCTACAAGAAGAACTGGTCCCCGCAGGACGTGAGGGAAGGCCTTGTAGGATGCGTTGCCATACGCATAGCAAATGCCTCCTTTGAAGGCCAGACAAAGAACAAGCTCAGCAACACCGACATCAAGGCCGATGTC
>JAQVSP010000134.1 GCA_028700425.1 Sphaerochaetaceae bacterium
GCCGCTGTCGATGACGGTCTTGATGCCATCGATTGTTATGCTGGTCTCTGCAATGTTTGTGGCGACAACCACCTTTATCTTGCCAGGCTTTGTAGGCCTGAAGACCTTCTCCTGGTCTTCCTTGCTCAGCCTTCCGTAAAGGGGGTAGAGATCAATGTCCTTCTTGTGCCTTCCATAATAAAGGCTCTTTACGCACAGGTTTATGTCCGCTTCTCCTGCCAGGAACACAAGTATGTCTCCACACTTCTCCCGGCCCCTGTCCATGGCCTTCTCTACAAGGTCGCATATAGCAGTGTTGACTTCCTCATAGTCTGAGCTCTCAACTTTCTGGTACACCACATCCACGTCAAAGGTCTTGGTATCGATGCTGATGATCGGTGCATTGTCAAAGTACTCAGAGAAGGCCTGGGTATTTATGGTTGCGCTTGAGATTATCACCTTGAAATCGGATCTCTTTGCAAGAACACCCTTCAGAAGGCCAAGAATGAAGTCGATGTTGAGGCTTCTTTCATGAGCCTCGTCAACCATGATCACTGAATAGGACTGAAGAAGAGGATCGGCCTTTATCTCCTGCAAAAGTATGCCGTCGGTCATTATCTTGATGTTGGTCGAGCCATCGGTGGTGTCGTAGAAGCGCATCTTGTAGGCAACAAGGTTGTTCTCCACGCCAAGGGAGGCTTTTATGTAATCGCATACAGAAAGCGTTGCAATCCTTCTTGGCTGGGTCACGCCTATGACAAGGCTGGCCGAATATCCAGCCTCAAAGAGTATTATTGGTATCTGGGTTGTCTTTCCGCTTCCTGTAGGGCTTTGAACCACTATGACTTGGCTGTCCCTAAGAGCATCCAGGATCTCTTGCTTGTGCCGATATACCGGCAGGTCTCTTATCTGCACTCTTTCACCAGCTTGACAGCCTCTTGCACTGACAGGTCTTCATATGTCATTCTCGTTGAAAAGTCCTTCAGGGTCAGTCTGCCTTCACCCCAGCTGGTCACTCCAAAGCCTATATGGTTCTTGTCTACATAGCTGTAGATGTCCTTGGCCTTCTTGTCGGCAAGGTACATGTCCACCTTAAGGCCTGCCTGCCTAAGCTGTCGGGCCAGGGGATCTGCCTGTGCACGGGCCTGCTCGTTGTCTGTCATGAACAGCAGGTCGCATGAAGGGTAGGTTGAGCCTTCAGAGGCAGAGAGAAGCCTGTCAAGGCCCACTGAGGCTCCCACTCCGGGAACCTCCTGCTTGCTGTACAGGGATGCAAGGTTGTTGTAGCGCCCGCCTGAGCAAACAGATCCTATCTCTGGAGTGTCGTCGAGAAGAGTCTCGAACACCATTCCGGTGTAGTAGTCCAGGCCCCTTGTTATTGATGCATCAAGGCAATAGCGATCCTGGATGCCAGAGCCTTGAAGAAGAGAAAGAACCTCTCTAAGGCGCATGATGCCCTCCACTGGTCCGGCCAGGGTCTCCAGCCTGTCTATCGCCTTGGCAATGTCCTTGTCACGGATGCTTATGAAATCCAGGATGGCCTTGCATTGATCCTCATTCAGCCCATCGGCCTTGAGAGCCTCGATGACGCCTTGCTCGCCGATCTTGCCAAGCTTGTCAACGCTCCTGAGTATCTGCACGGACCTGTCCGCAAGCCCAAGGCTTGAAAGGTAGGCATTGAATACTCCTCTGTGGGAGAAGCTTATGACAAAGGAGCTTGAGGCGATCGCCTCAAGGGCGCTTGCCATGATTGAGAGCACCTGATAGTCGCTGTAGGCAGTATCCACACCAAGTATGTCGAAGTCGCACTGATAGAACTCCCTGAAGCGGCCTCTTTGGGTGTTTTCGCCACGATAGGCCTTGCCTATGTGATAGCGCTTGAAGGGGAAGGCAAGAGCCTCCCGGTTGGTTGAGATGAAGCGGGCTAGTGGAACAGTGAGGTCGAATCGCATCGCAACCTCACGATCTCCATTGTCCTTGAAGCGGAAGATCTGCTTGTCAGTCTCTCCGCCGCCCTTCCCAAGAAGAACCTCTGTATATTCGAGTATTGGTGTGTCTATGGGAACCAGGGCGTAGGATGCAAAGACATCCTCAAGCTTTCGAATCATTGCCTTTCTCTGAAGCTCAGCCTGGGGAAGGCTGTCCCTGAAGCCCTTTAGCACTTTCGGTTCAATCATCTAAATCTCCTGATAACAAATGGATGCATTCAATATAAGCATCAGCAATGCAAACAATATGATGAAAACCTATGTCTAGTCAACATGCAACAACAACATCGGCTTAATATCTTTTCCTTTATACATAAGCATTAATATCATATTTATAAATTTGGGGCAATATGTACGTCTTTATGGTCTTGCACTTATAAGCATCGCTGTTTCTTGAATAATACTTGAATTAGTGCTACAAAAGCCCTGTAAATGAAGAAATACAGCATTGCAGTTGGTAGAAATAGATGTTCATAAGATATGCAAAGGCTTCTGACAGGCTTGTACAGGTGGCAAAGGTCTATTCCAAGGAAGAGCATGGGATCGATCCACTTCTTGTAGACGAGGACGCCAAGAAAGCCGTCCAGAGACTCAATGACAACGGCCATGAGGCCTATATCGTAGGAGGAGCGGTACGCGACCTCCTTCTTGGCCGCACGCCAAAGGACTTTGACATAGCCACTTCAGCATCCCCGCGCCAGGTCTCAAAGCTTTTCTACAATGCAAGGGCCATCGGCAAGCGCTTCAAGATAGTCCACCTCATCTATGGGGACAAGATCCTTGAGGTCTCTACCTTCCGAGGCCCAAGCGAGGAAGGCTCATCCAATATCTATGGAACCATCGAGGAGGATGCAGCCAGAAGGGACTTCTCGATAAACAGCCTTTACTACGATCCCTTCAAGGAGCTGGTCATAGACTTCAATGGCTCTATGAAGGACTTTTCTCGTAAGACAATCAGGTCGATCCTGCCACTGGACACTACATTCGTAGAGGATCCAGTCAGAATGATCAGAGCCTTGAAATACAGCGCAACCACAGGCTTCTCAATCCGATTCGACCTTGGCTGCGCCATCAAGAAGAATGCTAGGGAGATCAGCAAGGCAAGCACGAGCCGCCTTACAGAAGAAGTGAACAAGATCCTTGCCAGCGGCTGCAGCCAGAAGATCTTCACGCTGCTTTCCAAATATGGGCTGCTGCCGTTCATCCTGCCTGCATTCTCTGTGTTCTGCAACAGCAGGTTGGAGATGGAAAGCCTTGAGGAGCTTGATAGGCTGGAGAACGAGGCCCGTTCTAGGGGAGAGAGCCTTGACAAGTCAGTCATGTACGAGATGCTTCTCAGCCCGCTTATCGCAAGATCAGAGGAGGAGCTCAGCAGCCAGGAGATGTTCAAGGACGTGTTCAGGCAGATGAAGGTTCTTCTATCTCCGATAACCCCTGCAAACATAGACCTTGAGAAGGCTTCCATATCCTTCTTGCTCAAGCAAGGCATAGAGTATAAGCAGGTCAAGCGAAAGCCCGCTGTGAAGGATGGGGTTGCCAGAAAGAAGAAGAAGCCCTTCATGTATCAGAAGAGCAAGAAGAAGGTCAAGATCAATCCTGAGGCACCAGCTCAAGAGTGAGGCTCTGGACCTGCACTCCTCCCCATCGCTCCAGAAAGTCGATTATATAGCTTTTCACCTCCTGCTCATCAGGCTCGCCCTGCGCCCTGAAGTAGGAAAGCTTCAGCTCAAGCTCATAGCCCTCTTTCTTTTGCGAGTTGACGGATTCAACCTTAAGCTCCTCTGGAAAGCCGCTTAGGCATTCCTTGAGCATCTGTGCAAAGACCTTTGGCCCCATCACGCTGCTGACCGATGGGGTAAAGCGCGGCCTGACCATGGTCTTGTCGGTGCCTTGGTTGGCCTGCACAATGTCAGAGAAGGAGCGCACCGCATCTACAGCCTCTACAGGAACTACGTGCTTGCCCTCGGAGAATCTTGTCCTGAGGGCAGTCTCAATCTCCTCTCTGGTAGCAACCTGCTCTATATATATGTACTTGCACACAGGCGGCAGCGACAGTGAAGCTGCAATCTTCTCGATCATCTTCTCGCTTGTGCCGAGAATCATGATCCTCTTGTACTTCTGGCCTCCGAGGGCCTCTATTACGCTGTTGCGATGATCGGGGTCCATGAAGCAGGCTGTCTTCACAGCAGACCGGTAGTCAGGAGCCTGCTTTGCAGACTTTCCTGCGATTATCTTGCTGTCCTTTATCAAAAGTCCATCATCAATTATCAAATCTGCCTTGACTCGCCTAGCAAGCTGAGAGCACTTGTAGGATTTTCCGGTTCCGCTCTTGCCGACAAAACCTATTACACGTATGCCAAATAAGTGTAAAAAATCTGCTAAGGATCTTGCTTTGCTGGTTCTCATCAAAAAGTTATTATAGTATAATCGTCGCTGAATGAAAATAATCTAGCTTCATTGTAAGGAGTTTTCGATGCATAAGTTTAAGACATTCGCTCGTGGTGGCGTGCATCCTCAGGACAAGAAGTCTCTTTCAAAGGAGAATTCTATCAAGAGGATGCCGATTCCAGGCGAGCTTATCATAGCCATGGGCCAGCACCTTGGGGCTCCTGCAAAGGCTATGAAGGTCAAGGGCGATCG
>JAQVSP010000135.1 GCA_028700425.1 Sphaerochaetaceae bacterium
TGCTCATGACCTCTATCATCACAGCCGACTCCTATGCACATCTGGTTTCTTGACAGCCCCCGATATTTCGTGCCGTCAGGCTTCAACTTGATATCCGGCGCTCTCAACGTGTAGAACTTCTCATCTATCCAGACCGTGTTTTCAAGCATGGTCGTATCCTGACTGCCTTCTAGCAGCATAAACACCTTGTCTGTCCAGTATTTCGTTGTATTAATTGAATTTCTATTGCCTTTCGATGTCAGACTGAAACTGCCGAACCCGAATATGTCCAGAAGAAACCCAAGCCATTCGGTAAGAGAGATCTTGTGACTGTCAAATACCGTACCTGTCAGGACATTGAAGGTTTTCCCGCAAGACAGACACTTGTATCTCTGTATGCCGTTTGCCGTGAATCCCCGTTTGACGAAGCCCTTGGAGCCACAGTGTCCGCAGTTCTTCGGTGCGAATGCGTTAACAAGCAATAACTCCGGCGTGTTCTTCAGGGCAGGATGCTTGCTCTCATATTCAGCTTTGGTGCATTCTTCCATGAACGCCTGCATAGGTGTCACATCCTGAACATCTGTCCATGGAGTGACCCTTCTGGATTTGGTCTTTGGTCTGTTTTTCATGGTTGGTAGTCGGCTGCATGAAAGGGACTTTCAGTGCCGACTACCACATCAAGTTACCTACAGTCCCTGCCACACAACTTGATTGTATTCTACTGACTCAGGCCATTGCCTTCAACATGATTTTATATCCACTGTGCTGATTAGGCTTTATTAGCTTTTTCATTTCTCTCTCACCTTTGTATATGTTACAATGAATGAGAAAATATGCCATATTAGGATTTCTATGTACTCGTGACATCCTTATGTCTCATTTTGGCGCCTGCCAGATACCCTATCAAGAGCAGAAAAAGGCAGGACTGCTGGCCTTATTTTGGCTTTTTCCCTTTTCAATCAACTTCCAGTTGATTGATTATTCACGCTTAACGTGCTACAGTTGGCCATCTTTTGGAAAAGGAGGAGTCCTGATAAATGATCAATACATTCAATATCAGCTGGAATAATTCACAGAATTCAAATCCAGGAATGGCATCAGGCTCCGGCTTCATTTCATAGAGATACGCTTCTCTAGATTGTGCAGGAACCTTGTTTGGGAGTCTTGCATTCGATCAATGGCTATGGAGAAGCAATATGAAGCTAACATTAGGAAACAAGATAAAGTTATTGAGAGTCAGGGAGCACTTGACCCAGAAGCAGCTTGCTGCCCAGATGGGCGTTACGCCTCAGGCCGCCAGCAAGTGGGAGAATGACTGGGCATACCCAGACATCCTCAGCCTTCCAAATCTTTCGCGAATCCTTCACATCTCGCTGGACGACCTGTTCAGCGACGATGAAGCCTTGCTGGTTGGGGATATGCGCCTTGAGAAGATTTCAGGCTGAGCCATTTCTTCTATAGATATGCAAAAGATGATACAATAAGGCTATGGAAAGCAAGTATGCAGGCTTGGCCTTGGACTATACAAAGGCCCTTCTATCAATCGACAGCCCCACTGGCATGACAGCGGAAGCTGAAGAATATGTCATCAAGACGCTCACGGCCATGGGCTATGAGCCGGTTCACACGAAAAAGGGTGGAGTCATATGCTGCCTTGGAGGCCAAGGAGAAGGCCTTCTTCTCAGCTCGCACCTGGACACTCTTGGAGCCATGGTTGAGTCCATAAATCCAAGCGGCACGCTGAAGGCCACCCGAATAGGAGGCCTTAACGCCAACAATGTGGAGACCGAGCTTGTCAGGGTCTATACAAGGGACGATGGAATCCTTGAGGGCACCTTCCAGCTCAAGAACGCCTCAATTCATGTCAACAAGGACTATAGTGACATAAAGCGAGACTTCGACACCATTGAGGTTATCCTGGATGAGGACATCAAGGATGCACAAGGTGCAAGGGCCCTTGGTGTGAGCGTTGGCGACTTCATATGCGTAGATCCAAGAACTGCAGTCACCAAGAGCGGCTATATAAAGAGCCGCTATCTAGACGACAAGCTCTCCTGCGGCATGCTTCTTGCCTTGGGCCAGTGGATCAAGGATGAATCCATAGATCTTAAGCGCAAGCTCTATATCTACTTCACCGTCTATGAGGAAGTGGGCCATGGGGCCTCCTCCTGCATACCAGCCGATGTGACCGAGGCAGTGGCGGTTGACATGGGATGTGTCGGACAGGGTCTCTCCTGCACAGAGCGCCAGATATCCATATGCGCAAAGGACTCCTCGGGGCCTTACAACAAGAGCGTTACAGACCGCCTGGTCAGCGCCGCTCGCGCTGCAGGGGCGGACTATGCCATTGACGTCTATCCCTACTATGGCTCAGACACTGGGGCAATGCTCCGCTCTGGCGCTGATCTTCGCCATGGGCTTGTAGGCGCTGGCGTCTACGCCAGCCACGGCTACGAAAGATCCCACATTGATGGAGTGCTTAACACCCTCAAGACCCTGGAAGCCTTTCTTTTTCTCTAGCGCAAGGGGGTCTCCCACAGGACAAGATTAAGCTTTTCTGCTATAATTCTATGTATATCAACATGATATACAGGAGGACAGATGAAGGAAGTCATTGGAGCATGCCTTTGTCAGACACTTAGGTTTGCAAGCAAGCAGGAATTCAAGCAGTATCTTGAAAAGCTCGACAGCCTGGGCAGAGCTTATCGAGTCGACAGGGAAGAGGAACAGCCCAAGGGCCATTACCTGGTTCGCATACGCAAGCAAGCCAACGACTGGAGCGTTGGTGATTATCTACAATAGTTGCCTGCAATGGCGTTTTGCTGTATCGTAAAGCAATGGATAGGCCAGAGCACATATATCTATGCATTGATCTGAAGAGCTTCTATGCTTCGGTTGAGTGCGTAGAGCGCGGCCTGGATCCATTGGCAACCGACCTGGTTGTGGCAGACCCCGAGAGAACTGAGAAGACCATTTGCCTTGCCATAACCCCATCCATGAAAGCCAAGGGCATTCATAACCGCTGCCGAGTATTCGAGATCCCCAGAAACATTAAGTACATCATGGCGCCTCCGCGCATGAGCCTATATATCCAGTATGCAGCCAACATCTATGCTGTCTACCTCAAGTATCTAAGCAAGGACGATATATACGTCTATTCCATAGACGAGGCCTTTCTTGATGTGACTGATTATCTAGGCCTTTACAATCTGCGAGCCTCCAGGCTTGCAGAGAGAATCATAGGCGACATATATGACAGCTATGGCATAACGGCTACCTGCGGCATCGGCACCAATCTCTACCTAGCCAAGATTGCCTTGGACATATCAGCGAAGAATGCAAGCCCTAATGCAAATGGTGCACGCATAGGCATGCTCACTGAACCTCTCTTTCAGAAGACGCTGTGGAGCCACACTCCGCTAAGCGATTTTTGGCGCATTGGACCTGGCATTGAGGCTCACCTCAACCGCCTGGGACTGCATTGCATGGCCGACATTGCCCATGCTGATGAAGATATGCTCTACCGTGAGTTTGGGGTGGATGCTGAGCTGTTGATAGACCATGCATGGGGCCGCGAGACTGTGACTATGGCAGACATCAAGGCCTATAAGCCAGTCGGATCAAGCATGTCAACTGCCCAGGTGCTTGGATGCGGAGCTGATTATCCTACAGGCCTTCTGGTAGTCAAGGAGATGGCTGACTCCATCACCCTGGACCTGGGAGCCAAGGGCCTGGCTGCATCGGGGATCTCCCTGTACCTAGGCTACGAGGCAGACGCAGGGGCAAGCGGCTCCCTGCCACTTGATCCTCCCTCCTCCTCTGCCAAGGTTCTCATGGCAGGCTTTGAGCAGCTTTATGATAGGATTGCCCTGAAAGCCTCCGTGCTTCGCAGGGTCAATATATGTGTCTTCAAGCTCGTGGATGAGGCTCTTGAGGCCTATGACCTGTTTGCAGACCCTGAGCAGATAGAAAAGCAAAGGCGCCTCAACCAGACGCTGCGCAACATCAAGGACAAGTATGGCAAGAATGCAATACTCAAGGCCATGAGCCTTGAGCAAGGAGCCAGGCAGATAGAGCGCAACAGCCAGATAGGAGGCCACAAGGCATGAGAGCCAGGATGAGCCAGGCAGACAGAGCCAAGCAGTTTCTTCCCTTCGCAGCCCTCAAGGGCTACGAGGAGGCTCTGCGTGCAAAGGAGGAAGTGGTTGTTCCACGGCCTTTGATCAGCGATGATGAGGCCGAGATGCTAGATCGCAGGCTCTCGGCTCTTAAGGTCAATGACATGGTCAGCATCGTCTTTTATGACAAGGGCAAGTGCCTCAGCCTTTCAGGCGTCCTAACTAGAATCGACTTTGAGGCAAGGCTCCTCAGGGTAGTGAGGACAAACGTCGACATATCTTCAATACTGGACATCAGAGGCAGTGATTCCGCATTTTAAAAGGTGACAGCATCTGCTTTTCGTGTTAGGTGGAGATTACGGCTTAGGTGAGCCATTGATCCGCGAAAACTGAGCCAGCCGTTTCACTAAAATTGAGCCAGCTGGAGGGAGGCACCCTCCAACCGGGAAAAATACTACAGTTCACCAGGATACTTCG
>JAQVSP010000136.1 GCA_028700425.1 Sphaerochaetaceae bacterium
ATCAACGGCAAAGGGCTTTGTGTGGATTATCACCAGGCCATTTGCGACGCCTGCAATCAGGTCCTGAAGGGCCAGGCCTATAGCCAGCGAGACTGCAGACAGAGCGGTGACAAGGCCGCTCAAGGGCAGTCCTAGGCGATTCAGGCAATACAGTATGACAAAGAGATCGAGAACATACTGAGTGAGAGTAATGAAGAACGAGACCAGGGACTTGTCCAGGTTTCCTGCAAGCAGGAACTGCTTGAATATCCTGATGATTGTCCTCACGATCAGCAGTCCGAAGACCAGCGCGAAAATCACCTCGATAAGGTCGTAAGCCGAGCTCGCTAATATCGTTGAGAAGATGTCAGTGACCTCTGTCGAATTCATTCAGCCTCCGCTATAGCAAGATTCACTATACTATAGATTTAATATGAGCTTGATATAGATTACTGATTAACCGTCATTGCTGTCAATAAAAAAGCGGAAAAGTCTTCGCTTTTGCCTTTTTTGTGATAGCCTATGACCATGGACAAGGATGAAGCAAGAAAGCTGGTAATAGGATTGCTTAGAAAGGAGCATCCAGTAGATGGCAAGGAATTCTGCTCGATTGTGAAGGACCTTAGGCAGTTCCAGGAAGCCCGCACTGTGCTTGGCTATGTCCCATTCCCCTCCGAAGCGGACCCTTCCTTCATCATGGACCTAGCCCTTTCAGAGGGCAAGGCAGTTGCCATTCCAGTGTGCCTGGAGGAAAGGCTTATGGGGTGGGCAGCCTGGAAGCCAGGCATTGAGCTTGTCAAGACTGAGAATAAGACCATGGCGCCTATAAAGCCCTGCTTCATAGATATAGAGCTTCCCTGCCTGGCCATCGTCCCATGCATCGGCCTTGATAGGGAAGGCTATCGGCTTGGTCGAGGCGGCGGGTTCTATGACGTGTTTCTGAAATCGAATCCTGGCGTCTTCAGCATCGCCATGATAAAGAGCTTTCAGCTAGTGGACTTCGATAGATCCAGCCTTGACCAGAAGCTGTCAGGCTTTTTCGTAGAAGGCCAGGACCTTCAGGAAGGCCTTTAGCCTGGGGCTTTGAGGCTTGTCCTGGTCCAGGGCCCAGTCCAGAAGCTCCTTGTCAAACAGGTCGTCGTGCATGAAAACCAGCACCTTTCGAAGGAACTCCATGTAGAGCAGTGAATCAGCATAGCTGGTTGCAATCACAAAAAGGAAGGTGACTCTGCGTCCATCAGGATACAGCAGGCCTTCAGGCTTGATGCCCAGGGCGGCATGGACCTTTCTTATCGATCTCAGCTTTGCATGGGCCAGGGCTACAGAATGACCCACTTCTGTGGATGAAAGGCTCTCCCTTTCAAGGGCAGAAGCGAGAAGCGCCTTCCTGTCAAGGCCGTCGAAGGCCTTAGACAGGAGAACCTCAGCTATCGCTGAGGTCCTTTGCTCTGCACTCAGAAGCATTACGTTCATTTTGCCAGGTATTCGTTCATAGCCTTTGCAGCCTTGCGTCCCTGTCCCATGGCAAGGATTACAGTCGCTGCTCCGAGTACTATGTCGCCGCCTGCCCAGACTCCCTTGAGAGTAGTCTCATTGGTGTCTGGATTGACTACAAATGTGCCTTTTCTTGTGGTCTCGATGCCTTCTGTTGTCATCTTGATCAAGGGGTTCGAGTTGTTGCCGATTGCGACTATGACAGTGTCATACTCGTAGAAGGTCTCGCTTCCCGGTATCTCGACTGGACTCCTTCTTCCGGATGCATCCGGCTCTCCCAGCTCGCAGGTCAGAAGCTCGACGCCCTTGACATGGCCAGACTCGTCAGCAATGATGCGGGAGGGGTTATGAAGAAGAAGGAACTCAACGCCCTCCTCCTTGGCATGGCCTACCTCTTCCTTTCGAGCAGGAAGCTCATTCTCGCTTCGCCTGTATATGACGCTGACCTTCTGTGCACCAAGGCGCAGGGCAGTGCGGGCAGCATCCATGGCTACGTTTCCGCCGCCAAAGACTGCGACCTTGCTTATCTGCGGCATAGGTGTAAGGGCATGCTCATGGTCATAGGCCTTCATGAGATTGCTTCTTGTAAGGAACTCATTGGCAGAGAGCACTCCTACAAGGTTCTCGCCATCAATGCCCATGAATTTCGGCAGGCCCGCTCCGCTTCCAACAAAGACAGCATCATAGCCGTCCTTCTCCATGAGCTCCTTTATGCTTCGGGTTCTTCCAACCAGGAAGTTTGTCTGAATGTCTACACCCATGGCTGTGAGCTTTGCAAGCTCGCGGGCAACAATGGCCTTTGGAAGTCTGAATTCAGGGATTCCATAGACAAGAACGCCGCCGCCCTTGTGAAGAGCCTCGAACATGGTGACCTTGTGTCCAGCCTTGCAAAGGTCGGCCGCTGCTGCTATGGAAGCAGGTCCGCTTCCTACAACGCAGACCTTCTTTCCAGTGGGAGGAGCTATCTTTGCCACGCTCTGCTCATTTTCCTTGGCAAGGGTATCTGCTACATAGCGCTCCAGACGCCCAATTGAGACCGACTGGTCGATGTCCTTGTGCATCTTGCCAACGGTGCAATAGAGCTGGCACTGGTTCTCCTGCGGGCATACTCGGCCACAGATTGCAGGCAGCAGGCTTGCCTTGGCTATCTCGTCCCCGGCTGCCTTTATGTCGCGCTGGGTTATGTGGTGGATGAAAGCTGGGATGTCAATGCCGACTGGGCAGCCTTCTACGCAAGGCTTGTTCTTGCAGTTCAGGCACCTGTTTGCCTCGAGAAGAGCCTGGCTGTCAGTATAGCCAAGAGCTACTTCATCCATGTTGTGTATTCTCTGCTTAGGATCCTGTGACGGCATTGGCTGCACTGGAAGGCTCGCTCTCTCCTTTGCTGTGTAGCTATCCTTCAGCAGAGCCTTGGCCTCTTCCTCAAGGACCTCTCTTGATTTTTCGCTCATGCCTTGCCCTCCTCAATGTTCAGGTCTATATGACAGCGATGATGGGCCATGGCTTCCTGGCTCTTGTATGTTCCAAGCCTTGTGAGCATATTGTTCCAGTCGACCTGGTGGCCATCGAACTCCGGTCCATCCACGCAGACGAACTTGGTCTGGCCGTCTATGCTGACACGGCAGCCGCCGCACATTCCAGTGCCATCTATCATGATGGTGTTGAGGGATACAACTGTCTTGACTCCGAATTCCTTGGTGGCAAGTGCGCAGAACTTCATCATGATAGGAGGTCCGATGGCAACAGCCAGATTCGGCGCCCATGTGCTGCACAGCTCCTTCAAGGGCTCTGTGACAAGGGCTTTTCTTCCGTAGGATCCATCATCGGTGACGACGATGAGCTCATCGGCAGCCTTTCGCATCTCCTCTTCCATGATGATAAGGCCCTTGTTTCGAGCTCCAATTATCACCTTGACCTGGTTTCCGGCAGCCTTGAGCGCCTTAACTATCGGGTATAGCGGGGCAACACCGATTCCTCCACCTACGCAGACACACCTGCCGAAGTTCTCTATGTGAGTCGGCTTTCCAAGCGGTCCGAGCAGATTGGCTATGCTGTCCCCGACATTAAGCAGTGCAAGGCGATGTGTGGACTCTCCAACAGCCTGGAATATCAAGGTTATTGTGCCTTCCTCTGGATCTGCATCTGCTATTGTAAGCGGTATTCTCTCATTATAATCGCCGCCCATCTGAAGTATTATGAACTGGCCAGCCTTGCGCTCCCTAGCAATATTAGGGGCCTCGACCTTGAACCTGAACACCTCAGCTGAAAGCTGTTCCTTTTCAATTATTCTGTGCATGAATTCTCCTATTGGATTAATGATAACACATAAAGGCTTTGAGTGAAAACAAGGGCGGCAAGCAAAAAAAGACTCCCTTGTACAAGGGAGCCGCTCTGCCTCCTCCAGGAATTGAACCAGGGACACAAGGATTTTCAGTCCTTTGCTCTACCAACTGAGCTAAAGAGGCGTGCGCTAGATAACTTACACCATTCGCGTTTTTTTGTCTAGACTGTCCTTGAAATTTTTGAAGCTCATAAGCTTCTTGCCAGCATCAATAGACTAATTGTATAAAACCAAGTCTTAAAGCTGACGCAAAGAGAGCTTTTTTGCATTAGAGGAGCAGAAAGCCATTTCCTTATCAAAGAGCCAATAAGGTGCAGCAAGAACAGCAAGCCGAAAATCAACCCTAGGTTGTTGCCCAATCATTTTTTTCCTAAGTGCTTGACTAGCAGGCGTTGTTTTGCTATGGTTGTATTGTTCGCCGCAGGGTAGAGCAGTTGGCAGCTCGTCGGGCTCATAACCCGGAGGTCGTAGGTCCGAGTCCTACCCCTGCTAAAGGTAGTTGTGGATTTCAATTCAAATCTACAGAAAGAACCCCCATTTTCCACGTGGAAATGAGGGTTTTTTCATATTCTAGGCCATCGTTTCTGAAAGATGCTAGTATTTCACAAAATTGTGTAGTTTTGATTTTAACCGGTTCAAGACAGAATCTTGTGGGATACATAGCCAGACCTGGGCTTGTAGCTCTCGAACATGATCTTGAGGAAGAAGTATTCCGTATCCCTGAATCCATAGGATTTCCTTCTCAGGGTCTTGATCAT
>JAQVSP010000137.1 GCA_028700425.1 Sphaerochaetaceae bacterium
CCCAGATCTCTGCCTTCAGAAGCGCCATCGCTGAATCTCCATCCTATTTTGCCTGCTCCCAGGCCACCAGCGCCCTTGGCAAGCCAAGCTATGCAAACCGGGAGCTGACAGATGGCCTTACGCAGTTCCAATGGCTTCTGGATCTGCAGAAAGATCTCGACCATAGGCTTGATGATCTCATAAGGGACTTCGAGAGCCTCAGGGCCAAGCTTCTTGACACAAGCCGATGGGTTCTGTCTGTCGCATTTGAAAAAAGCTTCTCCAGAACCATCAGAAAAGCTCTTGAGCCTTTCAGGGCCCAAGGAGCAAGGCGCGACTGCAGCCTGCAGGCAAGCTGCATCGCTCGCAGCTACCTTGTGCCAAGCACAGTTGCAGCAAATGCAGCCTCGTTCAGCATGGAAGGCCTGTCTGAAGCGCAGGAGGTCAGCATGAGCATCTACAGCTCCATTCTCAACAGCGGCAAGCTCTGGGATGGGGTGAGGAGGAGGACCGGAGCCTACAATGCTGGCTCATCCTTTGCCTACCTTGAGGATGTGCTCACGCTTTTCACTTCCGAGGATCCTTGCATCAAGGCCTCCTTTGCATGCATAAGGGATTGCCTTGGCTCGCCTGTAAGCAAGACCGAGCTTGAGGAAGCCATCATTCGAAGCGCTGGTCGGGAGCTTCGCCCCCAGACCACCCGGATGAAGGCCTTCAGGGCAGCAGGAAGGCTGATGCTGGGCCGCAGCTATGAGATCGACGAGAAGCGCAGGCAGCTTATGCTTGACCTGAAGCTTGAGGACATACAGGCATCAAGCGCCCTTTGCCTGAAGGCAATGGAGAGCGCCAGCCAGGCAACCCTGTGCGGCTCCTCAATGGCAAGGAAGGAAGGCCTGGAAGCCCAGGCCTTGGAGATCTAGCAAGGCAACATGAAGAGAGCCCCATCACTGGGGCTCTCTATCAAGCATTGCTTTATGCTATGCGTTGTACACATTCCTCTTCTGGTATGTGGTATGAAGAAGCTCATGGGACTTGTGGCTCAGAGGCTCTCCAAGGTAATCCTCATAGATCTTCTTGATGGATGGGTTGTTGTGCGAGCAGCGCTGTGCACTGAGCACGTCATCCTTGTAGAGACCTTCAGTTCTCTTGGCCCTGTTTGCAGCGTTGGATGCATAAGGCTGTCCGCCTCCGGAGATGCATCCGCCCTTGCAGGCCATGACCTCGATGAAGTGGTATGGAGCAGGAAGACCCTCTTCCCTTGCCTTGCGCACCTCTTCCATCACTGGCTTGACGTTTGCAAGTCCGTGGACGACAGCAGCCTTCAGCTTAAGACCGTTGATGTCGATCTCAGCTGTCCTGACGCCTTCGGTGCCACGTACAGCCTTGATGTTCATATCAGCAAGCTCCTTGCCTGTGAGAGCAAAGTAAGCTGTCCTGAGAGCAGCCTCCATGACTCCGCCGGTATTGCCGAAGATCGTTCCAGCTCCAGCGTACTCTCCGATAGGAGAGTCTGCCTTCTCTGGCTCGAGGTTGGCAAAGTCAATTCCAGCAGCCTTGATCATGCGGATGAGCTCGCGGCTTGTGATGGACAGGTCAGTGTCCTGATAGCCGGAAGCGCTCATGTTGGAATCCCTTGAGAGCTCGAACTTCTTGGCTGTGCAAGGCATGACGGAGACGCTGTAGATCTTAGAGGCATCAACTCCAGACTTCTCTGCGAAGTAGGTCTTGGTGATAGCGCTCTGCATCTGCATCGGGCTCTTTGCAGTGGAGAAGTTGGGGATCATGTCCGGATAGTACTTCTCCATGTAGTCAGTCCATGCTGGGCAGCAGGATGTGAACTGAGGAAGAACTCCATTGTTCTTGATCCTGTCAATGAGCTCATTGCCTTCCTCCATGATGGTGAGGTCAGCTGCAAAGTTGGTATCGAACACCTTGTCGACTCCAAGCTGCCTGAGAGCTGCATAGATCTTGCCTGTTGTGACTTCACCCTCAGGCAGGCCGAAGCCCTCGCCGATGGCCACTCTCACAGCAGGTGCAATCTGAGCGCAGACAACCTTGTCCGGGTCGTTGATTGCAGCTCTGAGCTTGTCTGTGTCATCTCTCTCGTAGATGGCTCCGACTGGGCAATGGGCAGCGCACTGGCCGCACTTTACGCATGGGGAGTCATTGAGCTTGAGCATGGCTGCAGGAGCCATCAGAGTGGAATCTCCGCGTCCAATGAACTCAAGAGCATATACGCCCTGGAGGTCCTGGCAGACCTGAACGCAGCGTCCGCACTTGATGCACTTGCTCTGGTCCATGATGATTGAAGGCGAGGATTCATCCTTCGGGACATCGTTGATCCTGACCTCAAACGGCTGCTCGCGGATGCCGAACTCAGCTGCGATGTTCTGAAGCTCGCAGTTGGTGTTGCGCACACAGGTCAGGCAGCTGGATGGATGATTGCTGAGCATAAGCTCAATGACAGTCTTGCGTGTCTTGAACAGCTCAGGGTCATTGGTGATGTAGTTGGCGCCTTCGGCTACAGGGGAGGCGCAGGCCCTCATGATCTTGGGGGAGCCTTCCTGCTTGCAGATGCAAAGTCCGCAAGATGCCCAAGGCTTAAGGTCTTCATGGTAGCAGAGGGTCGGGATTCTCACCCCGGCAGCCTTTGCCGCCTGAAGGATTGTGGTGTTTTGCTCAACTTCCACAGGTATTCCATTTATCTTTACGTGAACAGTACTCACTTTATTCCTCCTAATTCACCTTGATGGCGCCGAACTTGCAGCTGTCATGGCAGACGCCGCACTTTATGCACCTTGACTGGTCGATGTGGTAAGTCTTGCGAAGCTCACCGGAGATGGCTCCAACTGGGCAGTTGCGGGCGCAGAGAGAACAGCCCTTGCACTTCTCTGGATCGATGGTGAAGGAGATGAGCTTCTTGCACTTGCCAGATGGGCATCTCTTCTCGACGATGTGTGCCAGATATTCGTCCTTGAAGTACTTCATGGTCGAAAGGACTGGGTTCGGGCTTGTCTGCCCAAGAGCGCAGAGGGAAGCCTTTCTCATGGCATCTCCAATCTCCTGAAGCTTGTCAAGGTCCTCCATTGTCCCGTTTCCATTGGTGATCTTCTCAAGAATGTGGTAAAGGGTTCTTCCGCCGATTCGGCAAGGAGCGCACTTTCCGCAGGACTCATCGACTGTGAAGTTGAGGTAGAACTTAGCTACGTCTACAATGCAGTCGTCCTCATCCATGACGATCATTCCGCCGCTTCCCATCATCGATCCAATGCGGACCAGGGAACCAAAGTCAATCGGTGTATCCAGGTTGGCTTCTGTAATGACTCCACCTGAAGGACCGCCGGTCTGGACAGCCTTGAACTTCTTGCCATGAGCGATTCCGCCTCCGATGTCGAAGACGATCTCCCTGAGGGTTGTTCCCATCGGGACCTCAACCAGGCCGGAGTTGCAGATCTTGCCTGTGAGAGCGAAGACCTTTGTTCCGTGAGAGTCAGCTGTTCCAATCTTGGAGAACCACTCGCCACCCTTGTGGATGATGACGGGCACGTTTGCCCAGGTCTCGACGTTGTTGATTACAGTCGGCATTCCCCAAAGGCCCTTTACGGCTGGGAATGGCGGACGGGGCATCGGCATTCCTCTGTGGCCTTCGATTGACTGAAGAAGAGCTGTCTCCTCTCCGCAGACGAAGGCGCCGGCTCCGAGACGGATCTCGATGTCGAAGTCAAAGCCGCTTCCAAGAATGTCCTTGCCGAGAAGGCCATAATCGCGTGACTGCTTCATTGCAACCTCAAGCCTATGAATGGCGAGAGGATACTCTGCTCTTATGTAGATGAAGCCCTGATGAGCTCCAATGGCCTTTCCGCAGATTGTCATGGCTTCGAGCACAGAGTGCGGGTCGCCCTCAAGAGTGGAACGATCCATGTAGGCACCTGGGTCTCCCTCATCTGCGTTGCAGACAACATACTTCACAGGATTGTCAACCTGCTTGGTGAAGTTCCACTTCATCCAGGTTGGGAATCCAGCGCCGCCGCGGCCTCTGAGGCCAGCTGTCTTCAGCTCATTGATGATATCCTCTGGAGTCATCTCGAAGATAGCCTTCTCCAAGGCAGCATAGCCGTCGCGGGCGATGTACTCATCGATGTTCTCTGGATCTATGAAGCCGCAGTTGCGCAATACGATCCTGAACTGCTTCTGGTAGAACTTGATGTCCTCGACCTGGGCATGCTTTGCGCTCTTGGTCTTGTCGTAGAGAAGCCTTGTGACCTCACGGCCCTTGATGATGTGCTCAGCGATGAGCTCATGTGCATCCTCCGGCTTTACCTTTACGTAGAAGGAGTCCTCAGGAAGGATCTTTACAATCGGTCCCTGCTCGCAGAAGCCGAAGCAGCCGGTCCTTACTACCTGCACTTCATTCTCAACACCCTGCTCCTTGGCTTCCTTGACCAAGGCGTTGTAGATCTGGTCGGAGTGGCTGGATTCGCAGGCTGTTCCGCCGCATACCAGTATGTAGTTTCTAATTGCCATTATCTGCCCCCATTCTTCATGATGTCCACCGACGGGCGATCAAAGATGT
>JAQVSP010000138.1 GCA_028700425.1 Sphaerochaetaceae bacterium
TGCAATGTGGATGAAGGCGGAATATCTGAGGACAACGACTATGTGAAGGCGGTCAGGAAGATTGCCAAGGAAGACAAGTCCGAGGTTGTTGTAATATGCGGCAAGCTTGAAAGCGAGATAGCTGCAATCGAGGACCCAGCGGAGAGAGCGGAGTTCCTTGAATCTGTCGGATTGAAGGAAAGCGCCCTCAACCAGCTGATCAGATGCGCCTATTCCACCCTTGGGCTAAGGACCTTCTTCACTGCAGGAAGCGATGAGGATAGGGCATGGACCTTCAAGGAGGGCTACAAGGCTCCCCAGACAGCTGGAATCATTCATACCGATTTCGAGAAAGGCTTCATAAAGGCTGAGGTCTATAACTGCGAGGACCTCTTCACATATGGCTCTGAGCAGAAGGTCCGCGAGGCCGGCAAGCTCAGGCTTGAAGGCAAGGAGTATGTTGTCCAGGACGGCGACATAATGCACTTCAGGTTCAACGTCTAGAAGAAAATCCAATGGTAATCAAGAACAGCACCGAGTACGCTTGCCTGATGGCAAGAGGCGCAGCTGGCTTTCTAGGCACCTGCGCTCCAATTCCCCTGGATGCGGATGCCGGCATTCAGGTCCTTGATGGAGAACAGGGAGAAGCTATCGCCTCAGGTGCTGGGATTCTTCAAGGGCAGCATCAAGGCCTGTGAAGGCTGCAGGTACTGTGTCCAGACTGACAAGACAGGCACCAGGCCGCTGGCAGCCATAGAGGGCATCTGCACAATGTTTCCAGGCTTCTCATTGAACTACAGGAAGCTGGATCATGAGCTTGCCCAGAAGACCTTGATGGTCCTTGACGAGCTGGACTCAATCCTCTAGATCTCTGTCAGCACAAACGTAAGCTTGTCTCCATTCTGCGGGACAGGGTTCCTGAATAGCCCTGTCTTGGCAAGTCCATCACCTCCGAGTGTGTACTTGAGCTTCCGCTTGCCGTCCTCGATTACAAAGCTGTACCTGGTGAAGGTGCTGACCTTGAAGAAGGCGACTTCTGTCTGGACCTTGACTGAGTATTCAGACTCGCCTATGGCTACATCGGTCACCTTCCATCTGTCCGGCTTGAAGCTTGTCGTGTTGAAGACCTCGGCGTTTTTCCTATAGCTGATGCCTTGCTCTGTGTCTGAATCCCAGTCGAAGGAGACGTTCATCTGTGATTCTGAGATTATAGGGAACATCCTGTAAGACTGCCCGTCAATGATGGAGAAAATCTCGCAGCAGCCTTCTGATGGGCAGATGACCTTGAAGTGAAGCTCCTTGCACTTGCCCTTGTTGTCCTTGGAGGTGGGATTGACCCAAAGATACTCGCCTGACCAGTCGACGCTGGCAAAGATGGATAGGGAGAGGATAAATGCAAGCGTTGCAGTCAATATTCTCTTCATGGGCTCATTATAGCACAGGATGCCAAGCCAATGGGTGTTGCTTTTCTTCTCATTGAGCCCTAATCTATGAGCCATGAGAAACCTCCTTGAATTGCTTGTCCTGCTCACTGTCCTTTGCTCATGCTCTGTCACCCAGTCCATCAGGCTGGAACAAGACCTGGGGGGAGATGCGGACATGAAGGTGGAGTCCTCTGATTTCTTTGATGCAGTTCTCCTGGACCTCTCTCCAGCAACCGGCGATGATGCCATGGAGGCTACAATGAAAGCCCTTGCCGTGAACCTGGAGCTTGCTGGGGCCACCAGCCTTAGGCAGGATGGACTTGGAATGTCGTTCAGCTTCATCAATCTGCCTGCAACCTTGAGCCTTCTTGCCGGAAGAGCCCTGGACAGCATCATAAGATTCAGTGAACAGGACGGGCTTAATACCATGATCTTTCACCTTGACATGGACAACTATCATCTTCTGGAGGAGGCCATCCCGTTTCTAAGCGAGCCTAACTTCCAGGTCTACGGCCCTGTGTACAACAGCTATATGGATGATTCAGAGTATCTAGAGATGATGGACTTCATTTTCGGACCTGATGCTTCAGAGAACATAATGGCCTCAAGCATAAGCATAGTCTTCAGTGTTCCGGGCATAATAGAGAGCGCTTCATCGCAGGCTCTGGATGAAAGCAGCTTCTCCTACAGCTTTCCGCTTATGGATTTTCTGATGCTGAAGAAGCCTCTTGAGTGCACCTGCACCTGGAAGGCCTTCTAGCGAAGGCCTCGATAGATCTCGTCGAATCCAGTCTCGATGACCCTGACTGAATTGTTTGTGTAATCAGGCTTGAAATCCTCGTCATCCTCATCGCCAAGAGCTTCGGCATTTGTCATCCTGTTGTAGGCATATATGCATAGCCTGATGTAGGAGCGCCTGATGTCATTGCTTTGCTCGTACAAGGCTTTTCTCCCAAGCACAAATGACCGAATGTCGATTCCCAGTCCCAAGGCTGCATCCTCGGCCTGGCTCATGATTTCATCCTTGAGATCATGGTCATCCAGCATAAGGCATAGGAGGCTGACATTCTCAAGAAGAAGAGGGCGATACAGCTTGAGCTGGGTCTCCGGCACCGAGGAGCCAAGGTAGAAGTCCATGACGCCCCTTGAGCTGAGCCCTTGGTTTTCGCTGGTGGTCACATCTGACAAAAGGCGTGCATAATGCCTGATAATCTTTTCATCATTCATTACTTAAGTATAGCAGAAGGGGCCTGGAAGTCAATGTGTGATGCTTCTTGAGCCGTCTGCCATGAATCCCTTATTGCCAAAAAAGCAAGCTTAACAGAGGATAAGGGCATCTAGGCTTGAGAGATGGCTTAAGCTCTCTTGAACAGCGTAGCTGCTAAAAAGAATTTGACAGTTGGCGATACTTATGGTACCGTGTCAATGTGTTTCATAGAACAATACTCTGTTTCATGATATGAAACAATGGAGGCATCATGGATTTGCTTCAGAGAATAGAGCAGACGAAGATTGTAGCCATTCTTCGTGGCATAGACCCAGACCGCATGCTCAAGACGGCTCATGCTCTCTACGATGGAGGAATTCGCCTTATCGAGGTCACCTTCGATCAGAAGAGCCGTGACTTTGAAAAGACTGCATCGGCGATAAAGGCTCTTTGCACTGAGTTTGGATCTTCAATGGATGTTGGAGCAGGGACTGTCACAAGCACTGCGCTGGTTCGCCTAGCTGCTGACAGCGGAGCTGGGTTCATAATCAGCCCTGACACCAATGTGGATGTCATAAGAATGACCAAGTCCCTTGGCCTTGTCTCCATGCCAGGAGCGATGACGCCATCTGAGATAATTCAGGCCCATGAGGCTGGAGCTGACTTTGTCAAGGTCTTCCCAGCTGGTGTACTTGGACCTGACTACATCAAGGCAGTGAGGGGGCCGATAAGCAATGTCAGGCTTCTTGCTGTCGGCGGTGTGGACGAGAGCAACATAGCAGCCTTCCTGAAGGCAGGCTGCGTTGGTGCCGGAATAGGCGGGAGTCTTGCAAGAAAAGAGTGCATAGATGCTCAACAGTATGATAAGCTCAAGGAAGCAGCAATCAGGCTTCTTTCTGCTATGAGAGGATAGGAATATGAAGGTAGTTACATTCGGTGAAATAATGATGCGTCTCAACCCAGAAGGGTACAGGAGATTCGTCCAGGCAGATAGGTTTGAGGCTTCCTATGCAGGAGGAGAGGCCAATGTGGCAGTATCTCTTGCCCAGCTTGGAATTCCTGCTGCCTATGTTACAAAGCTTCCTGCCCACGAGATTGGCCAGTGCGCTGTCAATGAGCTTGCCAGGTTTGGCGCCGATACCTCCTTGATCGTCAGGGGCGGTTCTCGTCTTGGCATATACTTTGTTGAGAAGGGTGCAAGCCAGAGAGCCAGCAAGGTCATCTATGACAGGGCAAATTCAGCTATTGCACTGGCTCATCCTGAGGACTTTGACTGGGATGCGATCTTCGAGGGCGCAGACTGGTTCCACTGGACAGGAATCACTCCGGCTCTTGGCGGAGATCTTCCAGCCATCTGCCTGGAAGCCTGCAAGAAGGCTAAGGAGAAAGGGCTTACAGTCTCATGCGACCTGAATTTCAGAAAGAAGCTCTGGACAAGCGAGCAGGCTTCCAAGGTCATGGGAACGCTTCTTCCTTACGTTGATGTCTGCATTGCCAACGAGGAGGATGCCAAGGATGTCTTCGGCATAGAGGCTGCAAACACTGACATCAACAGCGGAAAGCTTGACAGGGAAGGCTATGTCTCCGTTGCCAGGCAGCTTCAGGAGCGCTTTGGCTGCAAGAAGGTTGCCATCACCCTTCGCCAGTCAATCTCGGCAAGCGACAATGACTGGGCTGGAATGCTGTATGAAGACGGCCAGGCTTATTTCTCAGGCACCTATCACCTTCATATCGTTGACAGAGTCGGTGGGGGAGACAGCTTTGGAGCAGGCTTGATCTATGCCAGCCTCAAGGGCCTTGATCCTCAGTCCTCGATCAACTTCGCCGTTGCAGCTTCAGCCTTGAAGCACAGCATTGAGCATGATTTCAACCTGGCAAGCGCCAGCGAGGTTCAGAGCCTTGCAAATGGCAATGCATCAGGCCGTG
>JAQVSP010000027.1 GCA_028700425.1 Sphaerochaetaceae bacterium
TATGGCAGGGACTGTGAGAGGAAGAGTGATCTTGCGAATGACGTATAGCTGGCTTGCACCTGCTATCCTGGCACTTTCCTCAAGAGTTGGGTCCATGCGCTCAAGTGCGCTGACCACTTGCATGTAGACGAAGGGGAAGTAGTAGACAACCTCGATGACAATGATTCCAGCTACGCTGTTGATGTTGAATGGAGCCTTTGCAAGATGGAAAAGGCTCATCAGTGCCTTGTTTACGTATCCACCACGCCCAGAGAACATCATGTCCCATGCCATTGCGGCCAGGAATGGAGGAATCATGAATGGAATTGAGAACAGGAACTTCATGAGACCCTTGAGTGGCATGTCGCTTCTTCCAAGCAGCCAGGCAAAGAAGACGCCGACTACAGTGGCAAGTGCAGTGGACAGGATGGCAATGACCAGAGTGTTCCACATGGCCCCTAGATTGCTTTTCTGCAGAAGCACGTTCTTGAACATCTCAAGGTCTATCTTGGTTCCATCCCAGAAGGCATAATAGATGATCATGAATACAGGCAGTATGACCACCGTGACAAGAGCTATATAGCATGCTATCGTCATCACTCGGTCAAGCGGAAAGCCTTTCTTGCCTTCCAGCATCATCAGATCCTTGCTGCGGGCTTTGCTGAATATCATGCTTTCTCCTCCCTTTTGAAATAGCGCTTCTGAAGAAGCTTCACACCTATGTTCTGGCCTTCCTTGCATTCAGTCTCGTTGTCCTGGCCTGTAATGCGCTGCACTCGAATATCCAGGCCTCCAAGGCTTATGAAATAGTTGTACATGTTGCCAAGAAACACAGACTGTGTGACAGAGGCTCTTATTGAGCTTGAGCTGTCGATCACTATGTCCATTGGCCTTATTCCAAGATCGGCCTGGTCCTGGCCAGCAGGCCACGAGTCAGGCACAATTGGCTCGATGACGATGCTTTGATCGTTTTCAAGCACTACCTTGCCGTCCTTTAGAATGACAGGAAGAAAGTTGGATACCCCAATGAAACGGAAAACAAACCTGCTTGCAGGATTCTTGATGATCTCTTCATCTGTTCCAATCTGGGCGATGGATCCATCTGGGTTGAGTATGGCTATTCTGTCACACAGCTGCATCGCGGCTTCCTGGTCATGGGTTATGTATATGATTGTAGTTCCAAGCCTTTGCTGCATGAGCCTTATCTCAACCAGCAGCTGTTCACGCAGCTTTGCGTCCAGGTTGGTTATAGGTTCATCCATAATAAGAAGATCGCCTGAGCTGGTAAGCGCTCTTGCTATTGCAACTCGCTGCTGCTGGCCTCCTGAGAGCTGGCTGGGCATGTACTTGTCATAGCCCTTGAGATTGACCTGCTCCATAGCGAACTGGACCTGATCATTGATCTGGTCCTTAGGCGCTTTGCGTTTCTTCAGCGGGTATGCAATGTTGTCATAGACGCTGAGATGTGGCCATACAGCATAATCCTGGAAAACCACGCCGATCTTTCGCTCTTCTGGAGGAATGTTGACATGACTCTGTCTTGAGCACATGAGCTTTCCATCAATCTTGATGGATCCACTCTCTGGATTGATGAAGCCGCAGATGCTTCTGGCTATTGTTGTCTTGCCGCACCCTGAAGGGCCTACGATGCCTATGATCTGGCCGCTTGGAATCTTCAGCGAAAAGTCCTTAAGAACGGTGTGATCCTTGAATCTGACGCATATCTTGTCTAGCTCTATTTTTTCCACAGGAACCTCGAAAAACTATGCCGGAGTCTCGGCTGAGGCCCCGACATAGAAGTTGAAAAGAAGCAAGTAATGACTACTTCTTAAAATACGAATCAAACTGGTCAAGCAGATCGTTGCTTACCTTGCTAAGATCCTGCCAATCAATCGGCAAGGCCTGGCTGGCAATCTCAGTAGCTGTCATCATTCCCACTGGAAGCTCGACTACATCAACAACTGGAGTGATATTGTACTGGGTGAGCAGTTTCTGGCCGCCATCTGGGTCCAGGATAAAATCGTAGAGAAGCTTAGCCAGCTCTAGGTGAGGGGCTCCTGTTGGAATTGCAATCGGGCATGGAACAGCGACGATATCCTGTGTGTCATGCCAGCCAATTGGAGAGCCTTCAGCCATCAGGTTCTTGGTGTTGTAGTCAACGCCAAAGGCGATCTTGTATGATCCAGCAGCAACTGCATTGTTGGTTGAACCAGAAGAGGACTGCAGCTCGGTGCCCATGTCTGCAAGCTTCTTAAAGTATTCCCAGCCATACCTCTCATTGCGAGTGAGGGCATATACAAGAGCTTTTGTTGAGCCTGATCCAGTTGGGTCTGTCATGACCAGCTGATTCTTGAAGTTGTCAGCCAGCAAGCCGTCCCAGTTCTTCGGAGCTTCGGCATCGGAGCATGATGTTGTGCTGTAGGTGATTCCCATTATCAGAAGCCTGGCTCCTGTGTAGTAGCCATCCGCATCCTTGAACTTGGCATCGATGCCGGAGGCATATGGCGAGGTGTATTGCACCAGGTGATTGTCTGCCTTGAGGTTGATCATGGCAGATGGATCTGCAAGCCATGCGATGTCGCATGTCACGCTGTTGGACTGGAATTCAGTGGAGAGCTTTGTCACGCACTTGCCGCTTGTTGCACTGTAGTAGTCAAGCTTGACGTTTGGGTACTTGGCTTCAAAGGCGTTCTTGAGCGCTATGACCACGTCCTCTCCAGTAGATGAGTACATCATGACAGTCCCGCTGTAAGATGTATTTACGTCAGCAGCCGCTGCTGCTGGTTTTATGGCTTCCTGAGCCCCGCCTGCCATCAAAGGCATGAGAATTGCTGTTATAAGGAGCAATGCAAGAGCATACTTCTTCATATCCTTCCTCCTTGGTCCCGGTCTGCCGGGCTTGTTTCATGTTAAGCATATGACACCCAAAGATAGGAGTACAGTACAAATTTTTGACTTTCATTTCAGTTATTCGAAATTTAGATTATTTTTATTTTCTTTCTTATATTGTAATAAGTTACTGATCTTGTGCTATAATCCTCATGAGACGATGATGAAAAAAGTACGAATGCCGCTGTCCTTGATGTTCACAGGATCTATGATTGGATCTCTATTCCTTGTCCTGCTTCTCATGATCATCCTATATGGCCAGTTCCAGTCTTCAGTGCTCCTATCTCTATCCAGCCAGAACAATGAGTTTGCCTCACAAGTGAGCGCCACCAGCCGCTTTGCAGATGAGATTCTGATCAACACGGCAAACCAGATATTCTATGACAGTGCAGTGACCAAGCTAAGAGAAGGCGAGGCCTTGTCAAACTCTGAGTTCATAGATGGAGTCAGGCAGATAAATGCCATAACTGCATCCACGACCATTGTAGATTCCATCTACATCTACAATGGCAAGCAGGATTACGTATACAGCACAGCCCAGTATGGGGCAGTGAATGACAAGGCAGAGCGCTTTGGCGACCAGGAGGCTCTAGCAATCCTAAAGGCGAGAAAGGACTCTGATCGTCTTGTTCTCATTCCCAGGAGGACATACAGCCATAGCGGGTATACCAACACAGCAATCTACTCCTTCATGCTCTTTGATCAGAAGCAGTCTGACAATGCAATAATGCTCAACCTAAGAGCATCTGCTTTTGTAAAGCTGTATTTCGGATCGGACTTGAATCGCAAGTGCTTCATAATCAATAGCTCAGGGGTTCTCATAGCAAGCCAGGACTCCATAGACCAGGATGAACAGGCGTCGCTTATACAGACAATACTTGAGAACCCTCAGGTCAATCACTTCATCTATAAGGATGCTTCTGGCATAAAGAACATCTGCCTTGTCTCATCCATTGCAGAGCACCAATGGCTATATGTGAAGACCTTGACCTATAGCGAGGCCTTCAATGCCATTCTGGTCACTCGAAACCGCACTGTTGTGTTCCTGTCGCTCATCATTATCATTCTAGCAGCTGTAACAATCATTATCTCCAAGAGAGTCTATGTTCCATTGAAGAGAATAACGGAAAAGGTTGCTGGCCCTAAGCAGCAAAGCCCAGAAGAAGTGATAAGGACCATAGACAAGATGATGGATGAGAGCAAGAACATGGAGCAGTTCGACCCATTGATCAGAAGCTCTTTTCTTAAGGATATTCTCTTTGCAAAGAGGAGGATCAGCGATCCTGATTTCAACTTTGAGGCCTACCATCTGCGCATTGTCCTGGATTCTCCAGTGACTCTCTATCTTCTGGATTCAAATGATGTCTCCGGAATCATTGATGATATACAGCAATGCGTACCCTATTGCGAGGCTGCAATCATAGAGAACTCCTTCACGATTCTTTTTCTGCAGCCCACAGAGGATGCGCAGCTTCAGAGACTTGATGAAATCCTAGACAAGGTTTTTGTAGTATCTAGCCCGCAAATTGACAGCTGGGACAGCATCCCTGATGTGTTTCTGAGTCTCAAGGAAGCCTGGCAGCTTCGCTTTCTGCATCCTAATAGCATGCGTGAGAGCATCAGAACGGACCTGGGTCATGCCATAGCATCCCTTTCAGAAGCGTCTGCATCTACAATTGGATATCTGAAGAAGGGCTTTCTGGGAAAGGCGGAGGAGAGTCTTGGGAAATTCCTTTTAGGTCTTGATGGCAAGAGGTATTCAACAGTGCGCACTGCCATGATCAACCTTGGCAACGCTGTCATAAAGCTAGCCTATGACCGCCAGGCCATAGAAGGGCCCTGTGAGGTGGAAGCCTCGCGTTTCCTGGCCTTGGTGGATGGGCTTGTTGACATAGAGGACCTTAAGAGATGGTTTGAGACAATCTTCGCTTGCATAGCCTTGAAGGTCCAGGCGTTTCAGCAAACTAGCAAGAACAGCTTGATAGACGAAATTGATGCTTATCTTCAGGAGAATTACCAGGATATCAGCTTGTCTACAAAGTCAGCAGCTGATCATTTCAATATGTCCACGGCTTACATCTCAAGAATCTACAGGCAAAGCAGAAACAAGTCGCTCATGTCAACTGTCAATGAGATAAGGATAGCAAAGGCCAAGGAGGAGCTTGCAGACCCAGCAGTCTTGATAAAGGATATCCCTCTTTCCATTGGCATAGACAACGCCCAGTACTTTTTTTCCCTTTTCAAGAAGATTGCAGGCTGCACTCCAAAGGAGTATCAGCACAAGCAGGTCCTTCTCCGGCTTCACAGCCCTAGAGGATGAGCTGCCCAAGAGCTGTGCATGTGGCCTTGATGCCCAGTGCTTCTATCTCAGAACAAAGGGCCTGTGATTCAAGGCTATGGAAGAGCATGACTGCCTTTGGCTCGCATGACTGGACTGTCTTGATGACATCATAGCAGTCAGGATGGACCTTGATTGTAATTTCATCGACCTCGATTGGGTCTTCAAGCTTATGGTCAAGAACTTTCTCTCCCAAGGTGCCATTGGCCATGTGACCTGTCAAGACAACTGTGTTGGCGGATGAGCCTTTGAGAGCATCGTAGCTTTCCATGGCTGACTTGGAAGTCATCATGCCATCTCCACGGATGATGATCCTGGAATCCTTTTTATGATTTTCAAGCTCGGACCAAAGCGGGCTTGGCTTTATCCATGCAGTCTCCCTATACAAGGCTTGTGCATTGTCCATGATGCTAGCCTGAACATCAAGTCCAAGTCCACAGCTTCTCAGATATAGCATCATGTCGATGCCTCTTCCATTGACTGGAACAGGAAGAAGAATCTTGCCTCCTCTTTCAAGGGTCTTGATTGCTGAAGCTTCGAGGGCCTTGTACTGCTTGGCTTGGTCAATTTTCCTTGATGCGTATGCGCTATCGACTACAAGGACATCGCACTTGGGAAGCTCATCATGAGCCAGCAGCAGGGAATCCAGGCATAGATCGCCTGTGTAGAGGATCCTTGAGGGCTCAAGGAAGAACCAGAGTGAGCCAAGCATATGGGCGCTTCTGCCGCTTCTGATTCCCAGATTCATAGCTTTCTCTATGTCCTGGAAGTCAAGACAATCTATATTGGCTTCATCAAAGGGAAGAGCTCCTCCATTGTCCTTCACGTAGGAAACCCATTTTCTCATGAAGCCCCTTGCCAATGCAATCGTAGGCCTTGATGCATATATCGGGCCACGGTAACCTAGCTCGTAGAGATATGGCAGGCCTGCGCTGTGGTCCTCATGGGCGTGGGACAGCAGCACTGCATCCAGGCTTGCTGCCATATCCCTTGACAGGGCAGGGTATACAGTCTCTACAGAGGCTATCTCTCTCTTTACGCCACAATCTAGAAGGATGTGATACCTTCCATCATCAACATAGAAGCAATTGCGGGCATCCTCCCCGCATCCACCCAAGGCCTTGACTGTAATCATGTGCCAATAGTAGCTCAGAGAGCACAAAGAAACAACCTTGACAAGATTGATTGCTTGTCGGACACATATCCAAGAGAGTAATTAATTCACTTTGGTTCTTATGCATTCATCTCTTTGAGGACAAGCTTATTGTCAGCTCTGGCGATAGAGGTCCAAGCACAGGTTATTATCTTTCCAGTAGCCTTGTGCTCTAGGCCATGGTACAATCAGTCCTTGGGAGGTTCTAATGATAGAGTCTAGATGTGGGATCAAGTGCAGCGATTGCTCATACAAGGGAAGGCCTTGCCCTGGGCCTTGCGTAGAGAACAAGGAGATATTCTGGGGAAAATGCGAGATCAAGGATTGCTGTGAAGGCAGGGGGCTTGAGAATTGTGGGCAGTGCGCAGACTTTGTCTGCCAGAAGCTCCATGACTATGCTTACGACAAGGACCAGGGCGACAACGGACTCCGCCTTGAGAATTGCAGGCTCTGGTGCAGAAAATGAGCGCAGACTATCCTTACGGCTATTGCGGGATGCCGTGTGCCTTGTGCAGCCGCTACAATACCCAGGGAACAAGCCGATGCCCAGGGTGCAGCCATGATGGCTATTATACTGAACCCTGCAAGGTCCATCATTGCTGCAAGTCGAAAGGCCTGGTGCAGTGCGGAAAGTGCCCTGATTATCCTTGCCTTAGGCTAGGATCGATGTCCGATTTCAGTGATCTAGATACCAATCATGTGAAGCTGCGCACCTCAGAGGCTATCAAGGAGAGGGGCTGGGATGCCTGGTATGAAGACTACTGCACCAAGGCAGATCTTCTGAAGGAAGCTCTTGAGAGATACAACGATGGACGAATGAAGCGGTGGCTTTGTGAGCTCTTCATCAAAGGCGACCTTGAGAGCCTGAAGGCCTTGATAGAAAAAGCCAGGAATCTTGATGGGGATCTGAAGCAGAGAGCCAAGGCATTCAGGGCTCTATCTGAGCAGTGAAGGACAGGCCTTCCTCGAGAGCCTTGGAGCTCAGGGCATAGGGGTTCAGCCTATAGCGCTGGCCATCCTTGATGTAGCATGTTCCGCATTGGCGAAAATCGAAGCTTACGTTGTGCCTAATGCATTGGTCGTGCAGGCTTCTCGCCCAGTCAAGGTCAAAGGGCCTTGCGTTGGCATCTGATTCTCCGCCAACAACCACAAGCTCGGTTCCTTTCAGGTAGGCCTCGATGTTCACACTCTCCAGAAGTGGCTGGAGTATTATGTTGCGATGCCTTATTGGCAGGTCCATGAACACAGAAAGCCGCGAGTCGCAATTGACCTGGTTCTCGGCTGTGCAGCCTATGATGACGTTTTCGTATCCGTCTCCCCAGTCCTCTGGAAGGCATTGAGCCAGCCTCTGTATTCGCTTGGTCAGAAACAAGAAGGTCAGGTCCGGCCTGCTCTGGATCATTGAGAAGCACTGCCTTCTCCAAGGATCTGCCTCCTCGATCAGGAAATCTGAGGAAAAGCATACATAGACAAGGCCTTCCTTCCACTTGTATTCGCCTTTCCTGTCAACAGCAACCGGAGCGAAGAACTTGTCTGTCTTGACAATCTGGCTGGTATCCACGCCGCGTCTTTCGTCGCCCTTATGGATGTAGCAATGCATGCAGCCTTCGCTGAATTTGTGACAGCCCCTCCAGGGGTCCCATCTATAAGCCATTAATCAAATCCCTCATGCCCATAGGCTGAACAGCAGGCTCATTGCAAGAAGAGCAAGGATGGCGAAGCTGGACAGCACCGACCTTTCCAGGCCTAGGTAATGCCTGCTTGAGGCAAGAGCGGCAATGGCCTGGGAGCCTGAAAAGACCGACAGCAAGGCAAGAAGGGCTGAAAGAACAGGCTTCATGCTGCCTGTCAGAAAGGCTGCAATGACAAAGCCTAGATACACGATGCTCATGGCAAGGCTGGCAGCGGCCTTGGAGAAATACCTAGCCTTCATGACCTTCTGCGCCTTTGATGCCGGAACACTAGCCCCTGGCCTTTTCTCATACAGGAAGGCATGGCGGCTCTTGTCCATAAGGGAGCTTAGTGGGCTGAGGGCTATAAGGTCCCAGCCTTCTGCGCGAAGCTTGTCCAGCTCATCGTAAAGCTCATCCTCGGCTCCCTGGGCTATATGAGGGCTCAGGACTGTATAGCAGCAGACCCTCTTTCCATCATAGGGCTTCTTCTTGAAGGTGAAAATGTTGCCTTCTATCTTGGAAAGCCACCAGCCCTTCTGGGCTTGGCGGCTTATGAAGTCTGTATACTGGTCGTCTGTATGACGGCCAAGAAGCATGAAGGCTCGGGAGCTTTCAGCCATTGACTATCTTGAGCCCAAGGTCTGGGAAGTTGGTGATGGCGCTCTCAAAGTCCCATGCCTTTGCTTTCTGCAGGGCTTCTTCTGTGTTGATGGTCCAGGCGTTGATTCCAACTCCGTAGGCCTTGCAGTCTGCCACTATTGCATCGTTGGTGAGCCTCATGTCGGGGTGGTAGCACTCAATGCCCATTGTTCTTGCAAGAAGGCCTGGATTCTGGAGAAGATGACCTTCCTGCAGAAGGCCGCACTTCATCGCAGGCATTATGGATTTCATCCTTACAATGCTGAGCCAGTTGAAGGAGGAGATGATAACCTGGTCGAGAAGGTGGTGCCTTTTGAGCGTCTCTACGACCTTCTCCTCTATCTGGGCATAGTAGTAGAGATTTGTCTTGATCTCGACATTTGTCACAAGGTCGGTGTGGCGAATGAAGTCGCAGTACTCCTCGAAGGAAGGAATGGGCGTGAAGCCATGCTTGTCGTCGAAGGTCTTGCCTGCGCTTATTCTTGTTATCTCTTCCAGCGTGTAGTCGCTGACCATGCCAGGCTTGCCGCTTGTCCTCAGCAGAGCCTCGTCATGGATTATGACAAGCTTTGAGTCCTTTGTCAGATGCACATCCAGCTCTATGCCGTCGGCGTGTATGCTGGCGGCTTCCTGGAAGGCCAGCATCGTGTTCTCAGGATATTTGCCGCTGAAGCCCCTATGGGCGAAGATCTTCATTTGTCTCTCCTTGGGATGATGGAATAATAATGATTCACATTGACATCCTCTTCTCTGAACTCGCCATGATTTCCATGTCCGTTATAGTCATAATGGTTGCCATGATCGGGAGCGAAGACGACAAGGGTGTTGTGGTCAGTCCAGCATCTTTTCACAGCATCGACCAAGGTGACAAAGGCCTGCACGTGATGGCGGATGGCGTTTATGGCTGCCACAGACTCAGGGGTCGTCATATGAATCATATCATCATACTCCTGGTTGTAGACTGTTATCAGGTCGTGCTTGTCGCTCTCTATGAGCTTCACTGCTTCCTCGACAGCCTTGTCATCGCTTTCGACGATGTGATAATCCACAGGCCTTTGAAGGAAGATCAGGGACATGCTGGAGTGCTCGACAGCTACATTTGCGGCCTTCTTGCCGCTTCTTGGAACAGCGTCGAAGAGGCTGTCTACCTTGACCACGGGCTTTTCATACTTCTGGATTCCATGGACTGAGGGCAGGACTCCCGTGTACATGCTGGCAAAGCATACTGGGGTCCAGGCTGGGCTGACGGTAGCCATAGGAACCGTGAGCTGGGAGTTGACCAGCACAGGAATGAACAGGTCGGTGTATTTCTGGTAGTGCCAGAGCCCAATGCAGTCAGGGTTGTAGATCAGCACCCTGTCGGCCTTGCTGTCGCCCAGAGTGTGGGCTACAAATGCGTCCACAAGCGGGATGGACTTGTCCGCCTGAAGCGGGGCGGCTATGCCCATGGCATTGGCTATCGAAGCTGCCATCTGGGTCATTGAGTAGCTATTGAACATCCTTTTTCTCCTTGTCTATAAGATGGCAGGCGACAAAATGCTTAGGCTCAATCTCAGCAAGAGTCGGGTTGCAGGCGCTGCTGCACTTCTCAAGGCACATGTCGCATCTGCTGAAGAAGCGGCATCTGTCGGGAAGGTTCACAGGGCTTGTCACCTCTCCTGTTATGAGCTTTCGCACGGGCTTGTCCTTGCCTACTATCGGCAGTGGTATAGCCGAAAGCAGGGCTTTTGTATAGGGATGCACGGGGTTGGCAAAAAGATTGTCGGAGCTTGCCTTCTCAACCATCTGGCCTAGGTACATCACTGCCACATCATCGCTGAAGTAGCGCACTACCGACAGGTCATGGGTTATGAAGACATAGGTCAGTCCGATATCCCTCTGAAGCTGGCGAAGCAGGTTGAGTATCTGAGCCTGGATGGAGACATCCAGGGCGCTTACCGGCTCGTCGCAGACAATGAGCTGAGGATTTACAGCCAGGGCTCTTGCTATGCCGATTCTCTGGCGTCTTCCGCCATCAAGCTCATGGGGATAGGAGTTCAAGAAGCGCCTTGCCAGGCCTACTGTGTCCATGAGGCTCAAGGTTCTCTTGGCAATCTCTGCGCTTGTTGTGCAGATCTTGTGCTCCCTGATAGGCTCGCTTATCAGCTGCATGATGCTTTGCCTTGGATCAAGGGATGAGAATGGATCCTGGAAGATCATCTGCATCTGAGTGCGGAAGCGTCTCATGTGGCGAACAGAATAGTTGGTTATGTCCTCGCCGTTGAAGATGATCTGGCCGCTTGTAGGCTCAATGAGCTTGAGTATTGTGCGTCCTGTTGTAGACTTTCCGCATCCTGACTCTCCTACGATTCCCAGGGTCTTTCCTCTTTCAAGCTTGAAGCTGACCCCATCGACTGCATGAAGCTTGCCCTTGGGTGTATCGAAGAACTTGGTGAGGTCCCTTACCTCAAGAAGTGTATTGCTATCTGGCATCCTTGTCCCTCCTTAAGCAAAAAGAGCTTTCGTTGTAGCGGATGCAGGCCACATAATGGCTGCCTTCTGCCTTCTTGAGCTCAGGCTCCCTGGTCTTGCAGGCTTCAGTTGCATATGGGCAGCGAGGGTGGAAGCTGCATCCTTGCGGCAGGTGCATCGGGTCTGGCATCAGGCCCTTGATTGGAATCAGGTCCTCCCCTCGTGCCTTGAGATTGGGCAGGGAATCAAAGAGGCCTTCGGTATAGGGATGCAGAGTATGGTTGAAGATGTCATCTGCGGACCCTATCTCTACAATCCGGCCGGCATACATGACGGCTACATCGTCGCACACCTCTGCCACGACCCCAAGGTCATGGGTTATCAGGAGCATGGACATATGGCTGTTGTCTATGAGACCTTTCATCAGCGAGAGAACCTGCGCCTGGATGGTGACATCCAGAGCTGTTGTAGGCTCATCGGCTATGAGAAGAGAGGGCTGGCAGGCTAGGGCGATGGCTATGACCACTCTTTGCTTCATTCCTCCGGAGAGCTGATGAGGATAGTCATAGGCTCTGGAGGCGGAAATCCCCACCTGCTCAAGCATCTGCTTGGCCTTCTCCATGGCCTCTTCCCGGCTTAGGCCCTCGTGTATCTCAAGGCTCTCAGCTATCTGCTGGCCAACTGGTATGACAGGGTTCAGGGCTGTCATAGGATCCTGGAAGATCATGGCCACATCGTTGCCGCGCATTCTCTCCAGCTCCTTTTCGCCCATGCTCAGCACATCCTTGCCATCAAGGATGATGCTTCCACCTGCAATGACCCCAGGAGGATCAGGGACCAGGTTCAGTATGCTGAGCGCAGCGGTCGTCTTGCCGGCTCCTGTCTCGCCCACTAGGCCCAAGGTTCTTTCCTTGTCGATGGAGAAGGAAAGCCCGTTTATGGCATGGACTATGCCATCATCTGTTTCATAACGGACCACAAGGTCCTTGACTTCAAGCACTTTCTCCATAACCTACCTCTTTAGCTTTGGATCCATGGCATCCCTGAGCCCATCTCCAAGAAGGTTGAGGGCAAGGACCGTGAACATGATGGCAAGGCCTGGGAACAGGCACATCCATCCGGATGAGCGTATGTAGGACCTTCCATCGGAAAGCATGGCTCCCCATTCCGGAGTAGGAGGTGTGACTCCCACTCCCAGGAAGCTGAGCGATGAAGCCGAAATGATGTTTGAGCCGACCTTCAGGGTCGTCTGGACTATGATCGGTGATAGGCAGTTGGGCAGCACATGCTTGACTATGGTCTTCCAGGTTGGCAGCCCAATGGCGCGGCCTGCCTCTATGAACTCCTGGTCGCGGACTGTCATCACGCTGGCTCTCCCTATTCGTGCAAAGTTGCTGAAGGTTCCCAGAGCCATTGCCAGAAGAAGGTTCATCGTGCTGGTTCCAAGCATGGATACCACTACAACGGCTATCATGATGTAGGGTATCGAGTAGAATATGTCTGTGACTCTCATGACTATGTTGTCAATCAAGCCGCCATAGTAGCCTGCCAGGGCGCCAAGGAAAAGGCCTACTGCAAGGCCAATTGCGGTGCTTCCAAGGCTGATGACCAGGGAGTACTTGGCTCCATAGAGAACACGGGCGAAGATATCGCGTCCCATGTTGTCTGTTCCAAGGATATGATCCTTGGAAGGCGGCATGAAGCGGTCCTTGCTCATGGCTATTATGTCCTTGTCATAATCGTAGACAAAGCTTGCCACTGTGGTTGCCAGCATCAGGGCAACAAGGAATATTATGCCTATCATGGCTCCCTTGTTCCTCTTCAGCCTTCTCCATGTTTCCTGGGCCATGGACCTGCCCTTGTATATCTCTATCTCCTCTCCTTCGAGGATGATTGTCTTTCTTGTCTTGCTCATCAGGACCTCCCAGAGTATTGAGCCTTGATTCTTGGATCGCAGAAGGCATAGACGATATCCACTGCAAGGTTGATTATGGCCATAAGAACGCAGCATAGTATTATGGAGCCTGTTACCATCGGGGTGTCGCGCTTGTTGATGGAATCGACTACAAGCCTTCCGATGCCTGGCCATCCGAACACGGTCTCAGCCAGGGCTGAGCCTGTCATGACATAGCTGAACTGCATTCCAACTGCAGTGACAATGGGAATCATGGCGTTGCGCAGCCCATGATTGTAAATGACCCTTCTATAGGAAGCGCCCTTTGCCTTGGCAGTGGTCATGTAGTCCTGACGGATGACATCAAGCATGGCGCTCCTGGTTGTCCTGGTAAGAAGCGCTGCGAGGCTGAGTCCAACTGTCACAGCTGGGAGAACCAGGTACTGAATTCCTCCCGTTCCTCCGCTTGGAAGCCATCCTAGCTTCAGCGAGAAGAGAAGTATGAGCATGAGGCCAAGCCAGAAGTTGGGCATTGACACTCCGAAAAGGGCCAGGACTGTGGCCAGGGTATCTTTCCATGTATTCTGATGCAGAGCCGTATAGATGCCCAGCGGAACAGAGATGAGACAGGCAAAGATCAGGGCGCTGCCTCCTAGAAGCAGTGTCATGTGCAGCCTGCCCATGAATGTGCCGAAGACATCAAGTCCGCTTATGTAGGACTTGCCCATGTCGCCGGAGAGAATGCCTCCTATGTAGCGGAAATAGCGGACCATGAAGGGATCGTTGAAGCCCATCTGTTCACGCAGTATCTCTCGCTGCTCATAGGTTGCATTCTCAGGAAGAATCTGGTTGACGGGATCGCCGCCTGCCAGGTCCATTGCCCAGAAGATCAAAAGGGACGTGACCAGCAAGGTCGGTATCATGATCACGAGCCTCTTTAGAATATATCGAAACATATCATCACCAAGTTAAGCATCATAATAGGGCGAGCCAAAAGGCCCGCCCTGAACGAACGAGAATCAAAGGCTATTGCTCAATGTAGGCTCTTGACCAGTCATGAGCGCCGCCGCCTGTAAGATAGGCTCCCTTGAGGCCCTTCTTGTAGGCAATGACCAGGTCTGGAACATAGAGAGGAACCTGCGGAACGAGCTCTACGAAGTAGTTCTGAAGCTCGTGGCTGTACTGCAGTCTCTTCTCTGGATCCTTCTCTGTGAGAACCTTGTCGGCCATCTGGTCAACATATGCATCCTTGAGCTGGGCATAGTTGGTCGGGAAGTTGGTGTAGAACAGCTCTCTGTAGGTCTCGTCGACTCTGGCTCCGATGTTCCATCTCCACAGGAAAAGCTGCTGGTGGCCATTGGCGCACTCAGTCTTTAGAGTTGCCTGGTCCATGGACTTGATGACTACGTTGATTCCGATCTCCTTGAGATTGGCCTGCACGATTGGGGCGATGGTCTTGTAAGGATCGTCTGTTGCAGAGAACAGCTCAACTGTCAGCTGGCCTGGCTGATATCCGGCTTCAGCCAGAAGAGCCTTGGCTCGCGCTACGTCATAGGCATATCCACCCTCGACCTGGTCGTTGTCCAGGAAGCTCCATGCTCCGCGGTTGAGCACTGATGTCTGCCACTTTCCTCTGCCGTCGAGGACTATGTCGACTATGGTCTGCTTGTCAATGGCGCAGGATACAGCCTGGCGAAGCTTCTGGTTGTCGAATGGGGCCTTCTCAACGTTGAAGCTGAGATAGAACAGCCTTGTTCCAGCCTGGGTGTGGACGGTGATGTTGGCGTCTTCCTTCAGGAACTTAAGGTCTGTGGTAGGTGGATCGATGCAGACATCGATCTCTCCGTTCTGCAGCGCTATGACTCTCTGTGAGGCTTCGAGCAGGAAGCGGAAGGTTATTGACGAAGCAATGGATGGCTCCTTTGCAGCATTCCAGTAATCATCGCGCTTCTCATATGTGACATACTGGCCTTCTTTCCACTCCTTGAAGCGGTAGGGGCCTGTTCCGACCAGCCATGGAGCCTTGTTGGCAGGATCCTCATAGGCTGCCTTTGACTGGATCACCAGTGGATAAGCACCAAGGTTGTAGATCAGCTCATTGCTGAACGCGCTGGTTGTTATCTGCACTGTGTAGTCGTCAAGAGCAGATACATCGGTGATCAGCTTCAGCGTTCCAGAGATCTTGCTCTTGGTTGGGTCGTTGCTTCTTGCCCTGTTGAGGGTGAAGGCTACATCGGCTGCAGTCAAAGGAGTGCCATTGTTGAACTTGATGGTCTTGAAGAGATGGAACACAAGATGTGTGTCATCTTTCCATTCCCAGCTCTCAGCAAGCTCTGGGCTGAGGAGATAGCCGTTGTTGCTATCAACGAATATGAGCCTTTCATGAGTCAGGACGAAGCAGTTGTTGTTGATCTGGTCATTCTGCATCATGGGGTTCTGCTCGTTTATCTCCTGTGCGACACCGATGACAAGAGTATCCTTTGGCGTTCCTGTCGTGGCTGCCACTCCCTCTTCCTTTGTAGCTCCCGCCCAGACTGTGGTGCAAGCTAAAATGATCACTATAAGCAAAGTCATTGCTTTTCTCATACTAAAACCTCCTTTAGTACAGTTTTGACAATTATAGCATTAATGATGACTTTCACAACTGGTTTTAACAATTAAGTCGCTGAAAATTCTTATTGCAGGCAGAGGCAGAAATTAATGATCTAGGGGCTTTAAAGTGGGTTTTTTCATGTTTCACAAAGTAATAATTGTGTGAAGTTTTGATGCATATTTCATTAGATTCCTGTCTGAATTTTTATCAAAGCCTGCATTTCAATTAAGCTGAAGTCTTGCCATTCAAGCCTTGTTTTGTCATCATTTGTGCTATGAACAATGATGTGATCATTCGAGATGCACAGATCTCTGATGCTGAGGAGATTCTGGCAATCTATAGGCCATATGTGGAGCAGACAGCCATTTCCTTCGAGCTGCAGGCTCCTGGCCTGGAGGAGATGTCCAGGCGAATCGAGAAGATCTCAAGCACGCACCCTTATCTTGTGCTGGTCAGCGATGGTCGCATATGCGGCTATACCTACGCAGGCCCCCTTAAGAGCAGGCCTGCCTACAGGGCAAGCGTAGAGACAACAATCTATGTTGCAGGCCAGCAGCGCGAGAAGGGATACGGAAGAGCGCTTATCCAGGCCTTGGAGGAACGGCTTCTTGCACAGGGCTTTACCAATATGTATGCCAGCATCGCCTTCCCAAGATCAGAGGATGAGTATCTTGACCTGTCAAGCTTCAAGTTCCACGCAGCCATGGGCTTTGACCTTGTCGGCCATTTCCATGGATGCGGGACAAAGTTCGGCCATGTATATGACATTGTCTGGATGGAGAAGATCCTAGGGAACGCTGCCGATGATCAGGATTGACAACGACTGGGCAGCCTTGTTCGATGCAGAGCAGGCCAAGCCCTATTATCTGGACTTGAGACGGTTCCTGGTAAGCGAATATGGATCCAGGACCATCTATCCTCCTATGAACGACATCTTCAATGCCTTTCGCTTCACCAGCTTCTCCCAGGCCAAGGTGATCATAGTAGGCCAGGATCCCTATCACGAGCAAGGCCAGGCGATGGGCCTGTCCTTTTCCGTGAGAGAGTCTGTCGAGGAGCCGCCTTCGCTCGTGAACATCCACAAGGAGATTGAGGACGAGGACGTGGAGAAGGGACCTTGGTCAAGGGACCTGACACGATGGGCAAGGCAGGGAGTGCTTCTCTTGAACAGCACTCTCACCGTCCAGGCTCATAACGCCGCCTCCCATGCAGGACGCGGCTGGGAGATCTTCACTGACAATGCCATCAAGGCTCTTGGAGCTGATTCAAGGCCCAAGGTGTTCATGCTATGGGGCTCTTATGCCAGAAGCAAGAAGGCCTTGATCTCAAGCCCTAGCCACTTGATTCTGGAATCAGCTCATCCAAGCCCGCTAAGCGCCTACAGAGGCTTCTTCGGCAACGGGCATTTCAGAAAGTGCAACGAGTTTCTCAAGTCCAAGGGCGCCGATCCGATAATATGGTGACTCTTAGGCCCATGACAATGGAAGATCTTCCTCTTTTCAGGAAGTGGCTTGCAAGCGACCATGTCAGGCCTTGGTATGAGCATCCACAGGCCTGGATCGATGAGATCGAGGACAAGGATGGATCCTTCTCCTGGATCAGCCATTTCATTGCTTTGGAAAACAAGTCTCCCATCGGATTCTGCCAGTTCTATGACTGCGCCAACAGCGGTGAGACCTGGGACCCGTTCGACCCTTTGGACAGAACCTACAGCATAGACTACCTGATAGGGGAGAAGGCTGCTCTTGGCAAGGGCTATGGAAAGCAGATGATGAATTGTCTTGTGGAGATCATCAGGGAACAGACAGATGCAAGGCGCATAGTGGTCTGCCCTGAAAAGGATAATCACAATTCCTGCGGCCTTCTTAGAGCCTGCGGCTTCAGGCTCGAAGGATCCGGAGTCTATTGCATGGAGCTGGACTGAAAATTCAGGCTTGCCAGAAATGCAGGCTGCCCATGTCCATGAGAGTCAGCCTTCCTCCTGGAGTGAAGGCCCCGGTATCGACATTGACAAGATGATAGGGCCCGCTTATCACAGGGCCTTCCAGAATGGGAGTATGGCCAATGAATATGGTGGACTTGGTGTCCCAGCTCATGACTGTCTCATACTTGCCATATACCAGCCTAGGCGTAGCCATCCATTCATTGATATCTAGATCTGGGTCCTTGCGCCTATCGGCTTCAAGGGCATAGGCGCTCAGCCCATACTCTCGGTCCCATATGATCTTCTTCAGGTCTCTCTGCCCAAGACCCGTCCAGTCGGCATTCTTCCATTCATGGATCCTTGCTTCTGTATTCAAGCCATCAAAGGGAAGGCTTGCATGGGCTATAAAGAAGCCAGGAACCTCTCTGATCAAGGGGATTGCCTCAATCCATCTTATGATCTGAGATCGGAAGAGCAC
>JAQVSP010000028.1 GCA_028700425.1 Sphaerochaetaceae bacterium
CTTGGACATGGCACCCACTGGATCCATGGATCCGCTGATTATCAGAAGCGGAAGATCCTTGGGGACCTTGTCGGCGTTGGCTTGTGAGTTGGCATACTCGATGCCGCTGAGCAGGTCATAGAAGAACTCGCCTGTGCATACGAAGCCGCAAAGAGGATCGTCGATATAGAGCTTGACCTCGCCGGCATCCCTGCTGAGCCAGTCAAAGGAAGTGTCAGCAGGCTCGAAGGGCTTGTTGTAGGCGCTGAAGGTCATTCTGTCCATGAGCTCTGTCGGCTTGGCCGGTCCGTTCTTCCTAGCCTCCGACTTAGCTAATAGCTTGCCCATCTTTCCTTTCAGTCCCATGGAGGCTCCAGTGCCCATTATGATCACGCCGCTGTACAGGTCGGGCCACTTCACCATCACTGTGCGAGCCAGGAAGCTTCCCATGCTGTGGCCCATGAGAAAGAGAGGCACTCCAGAAAGGCCCTCGCTTATTATCAGGCTCAGCGCATGAGCATCCTCTGCTATCCGCGCCCAGCCATCCTGGGCTCCAAAATAGCCAAGGGGCTCATTGGCCTCAGTTGCGGTGAGGCCATGGCCTCGATGGTCCTGGGCATAGACTGCAATGCCTTTCGAGTTCAGATATTCGGCAAAGCGGCCATAGCGCTTGCTGTGCTCGGCCATGCCATGAAGTATATGAAGGGCGGCCACAGTCCTGGTCTCGGGAATCCAGGCTCTATAGGCTAAAACATGTCCATCGCTGCAGGTAAGGTGCCGAACTTCAGTCATTGCGTCCTCCTAAGTAAAATCTATACAAGTTTTATATCATAATATCCTTTGTTTCTTAGTATTTCAAGTTGGCTTTTTCGCTAATCGCGAAATATTTTGGCTTTTTTCCAGAATTCTGCTACACTTGCGGCATGAAAGGCCAGCCAATTATAGTCTTCTCTGATATTCATGGCGATGCGCCTGCCCTGCTTGCTGTTCTCAAGGCATCGCGAGATTTTAAGGCAGGCCTGGCCTTGTTCGCAGGAGACTGGGGAGACCTGGACCCAGGAATGGAGATGATGCTCCAGAACAGGACCTGCCCGCTTGTGCAGGTGAGGGGCAACTGCGACAGTCCAGCCCAGCCGCTTTTCCAGGAGCTTTGCCAGAATGGCTGGCGGATTCTCATGTACCATGGCCATAGGATTCTTGAGGCTCAGGAGAATTTCGACCTTGTCATAACAGGCCATACCCATTGCTCCAGGCTAGTCAAGGAAGGCTCTGCCATCTATCTCAATCCAGGCTCTGCATCACGCCCAAGAGACTCCCAGGGGCCTTCCTTTGCCTTGGTCTATGAGGATGAGATTCTTGTGCTGCGCCTGACAGATTGCGGTATAATAAAGAGATGCCAAAGATAATACCTGCCTCTTCAATTGACAAGAGCATAAGACCTATCGGAGTTTTCACACGCCTTGTGCTAAGCCACTTCTCCCCTGGCCTGCTTAAGGCTGGAAGCTGTGGCTCAAGAATCCTTTTCAAGGGCCATTACTGCCAGAGGAACCTCAGCTTCAGGCAGGAGCATTGCAATGGCCTTCGCCTTTGCATATTCTCACCCAAGCACCCCGTGAGCCCAGGACCGGGGGTGCTATGGATTCATGGCGGAGGATATGCAATGGGAGTGCCGGAGCAGGAGGCCTATATCTACGAGCTTTTCACCAGCCTTGGCTGCACTGTCGTAGCTCCAGATTATACGCTCAGCACGAAGGCCCCTTATCCAAGGGCGATCGACGATTGCTTTTCAGCCCTGAAATGGATGAGGGACAACGCTGCTGGACTGAACATCAGAGCCGACCAGCTCTTTGTCGCCGGCGCCAGCGCCGGAGGAGGCCTTGCAGCAGCTCTGTGCATAAAGGCCCGCAGCCTGATCCCCATTGCTTTCCAGATTCCTCTCTACCCTATGCTTGACGACAGAAATGACAGGCCCAACGACGCTCCAGTCTGGAACTCAAGATCCAACAAGGTGGCCTGGGACATGTATCTGGGAAAGGGGCATGAGTCCAGGCCCCTTAGCCCAGAGGCCAGCCCCTCTCGCCTGAAGGACTTCTCCGGGCTTCCGCCGGCTCTTACCTTCATAGGCGACATAGAGCCCTTCTGCCAGGAGACTGTCGACTACTTCGATAGGCTCGAGCAGGCAGGTGTTCCGACCTCCATAAAGGTCTTCAAGGGTGCATTCCATGCCTTCGACATTTTAAGCCCAAGGCATCCGATAGTGCGCCAGGCAAGGCAATTCCTGGAGCAAGGCATCAGGCATGCCATTGAAACTTATCATGCAGGACCTTGCCTATAGCCATGCAATGAATTAAATTAAGGTCATGTACGTTGATTGGCTATATATTGCTCTTGTTCTTCCTGCCTTGGTCTTTTCCCTCTGGGCTCAGTCCAAGGTCAATCGCACCTTCAAGACCTTCTCATCAGTGAAGGCCAGCAGCTTCATAACGGCAGATCAGGCAACCAGAAGGATCCTTGATGAAAATGGGCTGTCAGGCGTGTCCATAGGCCATGTGCAGGGAAACCTCACTGACCACTTCGATCCTGCGCACTCGGTGATCAACCTTTCCAGCTCAGTGAGCGGAAGCTCCTCCATTGCCGCCATAGGCGTAGCAGCCCACGAGGCAGGCCACGCCATCCAGAAGTCGAAGGGCTACGCCCCCTACAGGGTGAGAGCCGCCATAGTCGGCGTGACCAGCTTTGGATCCAAGCTGTCGCTCCCATTGATCTTCCTAGGCCTTTTCCTCACCTCTTTCTCTGAGAACTTCATCTATCTCGCCTATGCAGGCGTTGCGCTTTTTGCCTTGGTCGCTGTCTTTCAGCTGGTCACCCTGCCCACTGAGTTCGATGCCTCCCGCAGAGCTCTAAGGAGCCTTGAAAGCATGAACATCCTGGACTCAAGCGAGCTTGAAGGGGCAAGGAAGGTCCTCACGGCTGCCGCGCTTACCTATGTAGCAGCCTTGGCAGTGTCCCTGATGCAGCTTCTGAGGCTCTTTCTTCGAGTGAACTCCAGAGACAGGCGAAGGTAGCTCTCAGCATCTTTTTCCTTTCCTCTAGACAGAAAGCGCCGTGCAGCTGCTGCATGCTCATTTTTCGCTGAAGTCGGAATGATTTTCCCTTCACTCTGCAATTCTGGTGTATAATCACCCAAGACCAAGCTCAAGGAAGCTAAAATGGAAGACCTGCAGAAAAAGAAGAATCTGATATTCTACCCGCTGGGAACTGTTGGAAGGGACATGGTTTACAACCTTTTCACCAACTACATTCTCACCTTCATCCTGTTTACAAGAAACCTGACCAACGCTCAGCTGGGGGCCATCACAGCCATAATGGTTGGAGCGAGGGTGTTTGATGCTCTCAATGACCCGATCATGGGAAACATCATCGAGAGAACCCGAACCAGGTGGGGCAAGTTCAAGCCATGGCTGCTGATTGGAATCATATCCACCTCCTTTGTGGTCTATGCAGCCTTCAATACAAAGCTCCAGGGCTGGGCCTTCGTATGGTTCTTTGGCTTCATCTACTTCATGTACTCCATCACCTACACCATGAACGACATCTCCTACTGGGGGATGGTCGCTGCCCTGTCCTCGGATGCGAACTCACGCAACCAGTTCACCTCAAGAGCCACTCTCTTTGCAGGAATAGGCGGAACAACGGCTTCAATCCTCATCCCCCTTCTCACCACCGGCAAGGGAGCCATCGGCGGCAACACCGCTACAGCCTATGGAATTGTCGCCCTGGCCATCTGCATTCTCTCTCCAGCCTTCTCCTGCTTTGTGCAGCTTGGAGTCAAGGAGAACAGGAACTACATGGCTGAGCCTGCCATGAAGATCAGCGTAAAGCAGATCATCAGAACCATCATAGACAACGACCAGCTTCTCTGGATAGCGCTTATATTCCTGATCCAGCAGGTTGGAAACGGCATAGTCCTTGGCGGCATCGGCTCTACCTACATCTACTTCGAGTTTGGCTACAAGGGCGGGCTTTACTCCCTCTTCACTACAGTGGGAATGTCAGCCACAGCCTTCCTGATGATTGGATACCCTGCCATATCCCGAAAGATCAAGCGAAAGAAGCTTATGACCTACATGATGGCAATCTCCGGTACAGGCTATGCCATTATGCTTGTCAGCGGGCTTATCATGGCTCCCACCATGGTCAAGTTCTATGTGATAACCATTGGCTATATGCTGTCCAACTTCGGCCAGTACTGCTACTATCTTGTGATGATGATCTCCATCATCAACACAGTAGAATACAACGAGTACAAGCATGGGGTGCGCAGCGAGGCCATCATAACCTCCCTCAGGCCCTTTCTCACCAAGCTTGGAAGCGCCATCATCGTGGCTTTCACCTCAGCTACCTACCTGCTCTTTGGCGTGACAAGGTTCACAAACCAGATCTCCGACCTTGAGAACCAGGCAGCCAGGAATGTGCTTTCTGAAACGGACAAGCTTGCCTCGATCACAACAGTGCTGAAGGGTGTTGATGGAAGCCAGACCATAGGGCTTCTGCTTGCCTTCACGCTGATTCCATGCATCCTTATGTTCATCTCCTATATCCTGTACAAGCGCAAGTACAAGCTTGACGAGGATGAATACGAGCGCATCTGCAATGAAATCAGCAAGGCAAAGGGCCAGATCAGATGAGACGGCTGCTTCTAAGCCTTGCCAGCCCCATGCGAAAGCTGGAAAGCTACGAGCGCTATCTCTTCATAGGCCCTCATCCTGACGATATCGAGATAGGCGCCGGAGCCACGGCTGCAAAGCTTGCCAGAATGGGCAGGAAGGTGGCCTTCCTCATCGCCCTTGATGGGCGCTATGGCCTACGCCTCGCCCCTGAGGGAACCACACCAACAGAGCTGATTGAAATCAGGAAGAAGGAGGCGATCGCCTCTGCCTCTGTCCTGGGAGTAGGCGATGTGCGATTTCTTGGGTTAAGCGACGGCGGCGGATACACCATGGATGAGCTTGAAGACGCCATGGCCAAGGCCATCGGGGATTACAGGCCCGATGTGATCTTCGCTCCAGATCCCTGCCTCAGGAGCGAATGCCATATAGACCACCTGAATGTGGGAAATGCTGCAAGGCACCTTGCCTGCCTGGCCCCATACAAGGAGATCATGGCCACTCACAAAGCCCAGGGCGCTGATGTAAAGGCCATAGCCTTCTACTTCACCTCCATGACAAACACCTACGTGAAGACAAGCGGCTATGTAGAGGAGCAGCTCAAGGCCATCTTCTCTTGCCACCTCAGCCAGTTTCCTGAAGGCTGCCCAGATGCAAGGTCCATCTCGATGTACATCAAGCTTCGAGCCTTCTTTCTTGGCCTGCGTGGCCTGAGGTTCAGCGCAGAGGGCTTTAGGATGCTGGATCAGACAAGGATGCACTGCTTTTCAGAATCTTGACTTAATGAGGTCAACTCCATAGAATCACCATGTCCGGGGAATTAGCTCACTTGGTAGAGCGGAAGGTTCGCAATCTTCAGGCAACGGGTTCGAATCCCGTATTCTCCATTTCCAGGCTTTCAAGTCAGCAATTGCATAAGAGAAAAGGCACTGGTCGATAGCCAGTTTCTTTGTTAAGATTAGTTCATGCAGTACCTGATATCTTTTCTTGAAGGAATCACTACATTCATCTCGCCCTGCCTGCTTCCCATGCTGCCAGTCTATCTTGGCTTCTTTGCAGGCAGCCGGTCCAGGAAGCCCTGGCTTGCAAGCCTCATGTTCATTGCAGGCTTCTCATTGGTCTTCATGGCCATGGGAGCCTTTGCCGGGGCCATTGGAAGCTTTCTCGTCCAGCATCGAGTTGCAGTCGACATCGTAAGCGGGATTATCGTGATCATCCTTGGCCTTAGCTTTCTGGGCCTTTTCAGCTTGCCTTTCTTCAACGCAGGAAGAGCGACCTTGAGGCACGATGCCAGCCTTGTGCAAAGCTTCATCTTTGGCATGGTGTTCTCAATAAGCTGGACACCTTGCATAGGAGCCTTCCTTGGATCGGCGCTGATGCTTGCAGGATCCAGCGCAACCATGCTGCAGGGCCTGGTTCTGCTGCTGTGCTACTGCCTTGGACTAGGGCTTCCATTCCTGCTCAGCTCCATTCTCATAGATACCCTTGAAGGAGCCTTCAAGTTCCTAAAGACACATTACAAGGCAGTCAATGCCATCTCAGGAGCCTTTCTTATCCTGGTAGGCCTGCTTATGGCAACAGGCCTGATGAACAGGCTGCTGGGGAGCCTATCATGAAGAAACTCTTGATTGTGATCATCTTGCTTGCCGCAATCCTGATTGCGGGCACGATCGCATACAACAGCCTGACCAAGGAGACAGAGGCCACAGGCAGCCTCATGCTATTATGATGAACAAGAAAATCCTGATTGCAGCAATCCTGCTGCTTGGGGCCGCAATGGCCTTTGCCGCCATTCCAGCCTATGACTTCACCGCCTATGATGCAGAGGGCAATGCCCACACTCTCTCAGAGTACTTTGGAAAGCCCATAGTCCTGAACTTCTGGGCCTCATGGTGCTCGCCCTGCAAGGCAGAGCTTCCAGACTTCATGGCTGCTGCCAAGACCAACAAGGACATAAGCTTCATCTTCCTGAATGTCACCGACAATATAAAGGAGACCTTGTCCTCGGCAAAGGCCTTCCTGGCCAAGCAAGGCTACAGCAACGGCATCTATCTTTTCGATACCAAGCTCAATGGAACCATGACCTATGGGGTGACAGGCTATCCGACCACATATTTCATCGACAAGGCCGGCCAGCTTGTGGCAATGGCCCAGGGATCCATCAATGCAGCAACCCTGAACAAGGGCATAGACATGATCAGATGATGCCTTGCCTGCAGCAAGACGAATCACTATAATCGGGCCATGAAGCAGAAAATCAGTTTTTCCAGGACTCCGTCCGGACTGTCAGTCGTCAAGGTCGCCAATGACCTTGGATCTCTTGAGTTCACCACCTATGGCGCCCATATTCTCGGCTATTGTCCAAGGTCTGGAGAGCCTGTGCTTTGGCTCAGCAAGCACTCGCCTATGCAAAGCCCGAAGGCCATCAGGGGAGGAATCCCTGTATGCTTCCCCTGGTTTGGCAACATGGATGGCCATCCAGACTGGCAGATCCATGGAGTGGCAAGGATAAAGGAATGGGATCTTCAGAGCATCGAAGCCACTGATAAAGGATCAGTGATCAAGCTTCACACCACACAGACAGAGAACACCTTGATGCAGTTTCCCTACGCCTTCGACCTTGTGTACACCATCACTCTCTCCGAGAGCCTTGGAGCCAGCCTGAAGATAACCAACACTGACACCAAGCCCTTCACCTATGAGGCAGCCCTTCACTCCTACTTCAGCGTCAAGGCTCTGTCTGCAGGCTTCTCCAGCCTGGAGGGCGTTGCCGGCCTGGACAAGACCGATGGCTACAGGCCGTTTGCCGGATCCAAGGACACAAGGATAACTGAGAGCCATGAGGTCTCCGGCTTCTATCTGCAGGCCCCATCAAGCAACACAATCTACGACAATGCCAAGTCACGGGCCATCACCATCGACCAAGAAGGCTTTGAGGGCATAACAATCTGGAATCCCTCCAAGGCCCTTGGGCTGAAGAATCCTGAGATACAGGAAGGCTGGAGTGATTTCGTGTGCCTTGAATCCACCCTTTGCCTAGACAGAAGAAGAACCCTGGAGCCAGGAGCAAGCCAGGACCTTTCAATAAGAATCACAGAGCATTGAAAATGATCATCCAGACCGAGCGCCTGATCATCAGGACCTTTTGCAGGGAGGACCTAGAGCCCTTTATCGATCTGATAGAAGACAAGATGCAATCTCCCTTCAAGGCCTATGGCGAGCCCTTTCCCACGGACAAGGCCACTGTAGCCCAGGTTCTTGGATGATTCTGCTCCAGCGATGAGCTCTTTGCCGTAGCCCTCAAGCCAAAAGGCCTTTTGATCGGCTGCATAAGCCTGAACAAGGTGGATGACAAAAGCACACGCAACCTAGGCTTCTGCATCCATTCAAGCCATCAATGCAAGGGCTATGCTACAGAGGCCTCAAGAGCAATGATGGCCTACGCCAGGACCGCACTTGGCCTTAAGCATCTGATATCAGGAACTGCAAGGCAGAATCTTTTTTCGGCAAGGGTGCTTGAAAAGCTTGGGTTTGTGGTCACTGCAGAGGAAAAAGGCAGCTTCATCAGCGATGCTCACGGCTGCGCTATAGTCTTTGATGGACTTAGCCTGGATTGCCAGCTCTAGCCAGATGTGCTAGGATTCTTTCATGAAGCGCCTGACCTTGATCATCCTAATTTGCATGCTTTTGCTTTCATCCTGCGCCACCAAGGCCGATTCCAGGACCTTGCTCCTCAAGCTTAAGGAGAACCCGACCACCGGCTACAGCTGGGAATGGGAAACAGACAGCCTGGTTTTGGTGGAGGACAAGTATGTCCAGGACAAGCACAAGCCCGGCATGGTTGGCGTTGGAGGAGTTCGCATCCTTGGCTTCGAGGCCCTTGGCCCCGGACAGGCTCAACTCAAGCTTTTCTATAAGAGATCCTGGGAACAGGGAAGTGTCCAGATAATCGAGCTGGTCGTTTATGTGGATGAGAAGCTAGGAATCTCAATCAAGGATATTCCACAGGCTTCAAGCCTGATTGAGATCAAGCCATGAAGGATCTGTACGATTCCATATTCCATCGCAAGTCGATCAGAAAGTACGACCCGGATCATCCTCTCAGCCAGGAGGAGCTTGACAGTGTCCTTGAGCTGGCCAATGACTCGCAAAGCTTGATCAAGGGCATTGAGAACACCTTTGTCCTGACCGACAAGAGGCTGCCCAATGTCCGCTTCGGGCAAGCCTCCCTGCTCTGCTTCAGCCAGGACAGGGAGAACTGTCTGCTCAATGCAGGCTATAGGCTTGAGCAGGTTGATCTCCAGCTGGCCCAGATGGGCATCGGCAGCTGCTGGTATGGCCTCTCCCGACCCACAAGGAAGGTTGCTGGCATGGTCTATGTCATACAGCTGGCCATAGGCAGAAGCCTGGAGAACTGGCGGAAAAGTGCAGATGAATTTAATAGAAAGCCCATAGAGGAGATCTGGAGCGGAGACTTCGACTCTGATGTAAAGCAGGCAGTCAGGCTATCACCTAGCGCCTGCAACTCACAGAGCTGGAGAATAGAGAGCTCTGAAGGATGCATCCGCATCTATCGAACAGCAGCCTACAAGACCATCATTCCTACAGGCATGAAGGCTTACTTCAACACAATAGACCTTGGGATATGCCTATGCCATCTGGAGCTTGCCCTGGCAAGAAAAGGCTTCAGGTTCTCCTCTGAGCTGGCAAGCCCTTGTGAGGGAGATCCTGTGAAGATCGCCGAGTATCTTCTTCATTAGCCTGCCTGGCTCTCTAGCGCTTCTGAAACTCGGCGGCAAGGACGTGGCTGCATATGCATAACCCTTGCAAAAGACCAAAAACATAGTCCAGAGGATCCCAGAAATCATGTTCTGCAAAAAGAAAATCCAAAAAGTTTAGGTTGCAAGAAACTCCTTTTTCTCTTAAAATAGGTATTTGAGTAGGACATGCTAGAAAAGCAGCAGATAATTGACAAGCATATGAAGGAGTTTGAGGCGGAGCCAGAGGTAATAGTCGAGGTTCCAGGCGTTCTTGTCCTTTTCGGTCAGTTTGCTGATCATTTCAAGGGCTATGCCCTTTGTGGAGCCAATGAGCTCAAGCTTTATGTCTCAATTTCAAAAAGACCTGACTCCATGGTTCGAATAAGCAATTCCTTCAGCAATGATCACAAGCGCTTCAGCCTTTCAACCAGTGCGTCAGGGATAAAGTTCCGCAAGGAAGATCGCTGGGGCAACTATGTCAAGGGTGCAATAGCCGAGACCCTGAGCTCAGGGTCGCTGACTGGAATGAACATCGCCCTCAACGGAGACCTTCTAGCCTGCGACAACGAGACTGTCGCATCAGCAGTTGGACTGGGCATAACAATGGCAATCGACAGGCTCTACGACCTGAACATGGACAAGAACGTGATCATCCGGAACATATTCCACTCCTGTACAGTGTTCTGCTCTGAGAACTGCAAGTACATGACCCTTCTGACCATGCTCAATGCAAAGCCAGGCAAGCTTCTTGCCTATGACATGCAGAAGATCGATTACAGCTATGTCGGCTTCCCCTTCGTCGAAGGCATGGAAAGAATGCTTGTGGTTGAGAGCAAGATACCTCAGTCCGCCATGCGCGAGGAGGTTGAGAACAGCCAGGCTTCTATGAAGACGGCTGTCGACAAGCTTCGCAAGTACTATGCCCGCGGAAGCCTGCGGGAGTTCCCCGAGAACGAGCTCAAGGACAGGATTGTCCCTATCGATGAGGAATCAAGGCAGATATGCCTCTTCCTTCTTGATGAGAGCAAGGTGTCCAAGGAAGCTCCCAAGCTTTTCGAGACTGCCGATGCACTGCATATCGGCCGAAGCCTAAGCCGCATAGAGAAGGGCCTCAGGGATAATCTTGAGCTTACCTGCCCCGAGGTGGACTGGCTCATCAAGAGAGCCGGAGAGAATCCCTCGTGCCTAGGCAGCTGCATGGTCAGCACAGGAAACAGCGGAAGCATTCTGATGATGTTCGGCAAGGAAGGCATTGGATCCTTTAGGGAAAAGCTCGAGGAATATGAGCATATCTTCGGCTTCAAGGCCAAGTGGAGCTACTACACTCCAGGCTGCGGAGCCTGCGTCATGCATTTTCTGCCATCCGAATGCTGACTCTCCTCACCAATGATGACGGCTTTGGCTGGCCAGGCATAAAGATCCTGGAGCAGGCCCTCCTGGAAAAGGGCCATGAGGTCTGGGTATGTGCGCCAGACAGCCCAAGAAGCGCATCAAGCCACAGCATCTCCATCCATAAGAAGCTTAGGTTCACCAAGGTCGACGAAAGACATTACCATTGCTCCGGCACTCCAGCCGATTGCCTGCTCTTTGGTCTTAGGGGCGTTCTGCCTATCAAGCCGGACCTCATCATAAGCGGAATAAACAATGGCTATAACATCAGCACCGACATCCTCTATTCCGGAACAGTCTCAGCCGCCCGTGAAGGAGCCTTCCTGGGATACCCTTCCATCGCCCTGTCTGCCCAATGCAGAAAGGATGGATGCAACTACCAAGGGGCAGCTGACTTCTTGGCCGAAAGCCTGGATTCCTTCCTTCCCTTTTGCGACAAGGAGAGCTTTTTGAACATCAATGTTCCCTTTGACTTCACTGGAATCTGGGAAGCTGGAGCCCTTGGATACATCGACTACCATGATAAGGTCAGCCTGGTCGAAAGCCAGGGCAATGAGTCATACTACAGCATTGGAGGCTCCATTGAGCCAGAGCAGAGGTGCACCACTCCTTCTACGGATTTCCAGGTGGTTGCCAGGGGAAACGCCAGCGTCACAGCGCTGAGCATCCTGCCTCAATGCGACTGGGAGAAGCAGGAAAGGCTCAAGCAGCTTTACAAGGGTTTTGTTCAGCTGTCTTGACCATCGCCCTGTTTGCAAGTAACTTGTAGGCGGTGAGAACAATGACATCCAGAATAGTTTATCTAGATAATAATGCAACCACTCAAATGGCCCCTGAGGTCATTGAGGCCTTGCAGAGCAGCTATGAGGCTTATGGCAACGCCTCATCAATGCATACCTTCGGGCGAAGAGCCGCCGGCTATGTAGAGAAGGCAAGAACCCAGGTGGCCGAGCTTCTTGGCTGCAATGCCGACGAGATCTATTTCACAAGCGGAGCCACAGAGAGCAACAATACTGTATTCCACATTGCCAGGTCCCTCATAGAGAGCGGAAAGGGCAAGCGAATCATAACTACAGCCATTGAGCATCCAGCTACCATAGAGACCACGAATTACCTCCGCAGCGAGGGCTTTGAAGTGGACCGCATAGGCGTCAGCGCCGACGGGAGGCTGGACTTTGCTGAGCTGGAGGCCAAGATGGGGCCAGACGTTGCGCTGGTAAGCGTGATGACAGGCAACAACGAGACTGGGACCATACAGGACGTAGAGCGCGCCAGCAGGCTTGCTCACAAGCATGGAGCCCTCTTCCACACCGATGCGACCCAGGCCATTGGCAAGATCGAGGTCGATGTCAGAAAGTGGAACCTGGATTACCTGAGCCTTTCCGGACATAAGTTCTATGGGCCGAAGGGCATTGGAGTGCTGTTTGTCAAGAAAGGATGCCCTAAGAAGCCCTTCATGAATGGCGGACACCAGGAAGGCGGATTTCGAGCTGGAACCTATAACACCCAGGCTATCTACGGCCTAGGCGTGGCTGCAGACCTGGCAAGAAGGAACCTGGCTTATGAAAGCGCCCAGCTCTGGGCTATGCGCGAAGCCCTGCGCAAGGGCTTGCTTGAAAGAGTCGACGACATAGTGATCAACGGCTGTCAGGAGCATTGCCTGCCGGGAACGCTGAATGTGTCCTTCCCAAGGGCTGAGGGAGAGTCGATTCTGCTTATGCTGGACATGAAGGGCATAGCGGTCTCAACAGGATCGGCCTGCGCCACAGGCAGCCTTGAGCCAAGCTATGTGCTTCTTGCAGGAGGCCTGGATGTTGAGCTGGCCCATGGATCGATAAGATTCAGCTTCGGCCGATACAACACAATGGAAGATGTAGATTATGTACTGGAGGTCGTACCCCCAGTGATCAAGAGATTAAGGGAGTTATCAACTAGATGAACGATTTCATGGCAACCTGGGTTTATACCGATATAGTCAAGGATCATTTCATGAATCCTAGGAATATATGGAGAAAGGAAGAGGGATTTGAGCCCGATGGAATGGGCGAGGTGGGATCCCTTGCCTGCGGCGACCAGATGCGTGTGGGCATAAAGGTCACAGATGGCAAGATAGCTGACATACGCTGGCTGACCTATGGCTGCGCAAGCGCCATCGCCTCCACCTCCATGATGAGCGAGCTTGTCAAGGGAAGGACCCTTGAGAAGGCCTACCACATCACCCCGTCAGAGATCACTGAGGCCCTTGGAGGGCTTCCAGAGCATAAGTTCCATTGCTCAGTGCTTGGAGACAAGGCCCTAAGGGCTGCAATCGACGACTACCTGGCAAAGAACAAGCTTCCCAACCCTTATGCAGCCTCGACTGCCAAGGTGGTATGCGAGTGCAAGGGCGTCACTGATGTCCAGATCGAGGAGCTTGTGAAGACCGACAAGGTCAAGACGCTTGATGACCTCATTGAGCAGACAGGAGCCACCACCGGATGCGGAAAGTGCAAGGCCAGGATCAATGCACTGCTGGAAGAGTACAAGCATATATACTCGAAGTGATATACAGCGAATGAGAAAGAGATCAGCCAGGCAAGCCTGGCTGATTCTTTTTACTCCTCGAACTCGCTTCCGCCTATGAACTCCCTGAGAAGGGAATCAGAGGGGACCAGGTCGCTGGAGACTGGGTGGATGTTGTCCAGGAAGGACAGCAGCCTTCTTGAAAGCACGTAGGATTCTCCATCCTGGGGCTTTATGGTCTTCAGAAGAGGCTCTGCAAAGCTTTCAAGCACGCAAAGCTCATAATCCAGGGCGCTGTTGAGTATGACATCAGCATTGTTCTGGTTCGGGAAGATATGCTTCTTCTCCCCTCTCTGCACTGAAGGCCACATGTTAAGCGTGTCCAGTGCAGAGGCCCCGCGTGTCAGATAATCTCTTACCAGCCTTCTTATGAGCCTGTTGTCTGTGGTCGAGATGCGGTTATGGTCATCAAGGTTGATCTGGGTCAGGGCAGAGATATAGATCTTGAAGATGGTATCCTTCTCAATGAGCGGTACAAGCTTCTCGTTGAGGGCATGTATGCCCTCTATCACAAGAATCGAGCTGTCATTGAGCTGATAAGGCTTGTTCTCATAATAGCGATTCTTGAAATCGTACTTTGGCAGGTCCACAGCCTCTCCATCATAGAGGGCTGCGAGATTGTCCTGGAAAAGCGGGATGTCCAGGGCCTCGAAGGCCTCGAGGTCTGGCTTGCCGTCCTCATCACGAGGCACCTGGTCCTTTGGAAGATAGTAGTCATCCAGGCTGATGCGCTTGGCCGCAAAGCCCAGCATCTTGAGCTGTATGCACAGCTTCTTGGCAAAGGTGGTCTTGCCCGAGGAGGAAGGGCCTGCTATGAAAACCGCCCTGGTCGGCCTGTCGGCTATGGCGTCGGCTATCTGCCCGATCTTCCTTGCCTGGAGGGATTCGCTTAGCCTGATGTACTGCCTTATGCCCCCATTGGCGCATATCTCATTGAGCTGCCCCAGGCTTTGCACTCCCAGGATGGCAGACCACTGCCTATATTCCTTGAAGACGCTGAAAAGCAGTGGATTGTCATGGAAAGGCCCTATCTTGAAGCCCTTGCCGGTCTGGGGATAGCGAAGCAGCATGCCATTGATCTCATAGAGCATCAGGTCCCAGTTGCTCAGCATGAAGGTGCTGGGCACAAGAGGCTCATAGGCCAGGTCCATGAAGTCATCTACTGTGAAAAGCTCAATGCTGGGCCTATTGCTGTAGGCAAGCAGAAGAGAGGATGCGCTTCTGCTGTAGGAGGAAAAATACTCCACCGCCTTCTGATAAGGGACCTTGACCTTCCCAATGGGAAGGGCCTGATTCACTATCTGCTTCATCTTCTGTGCAAGCTCATCTATGGTTGCGTTGGTTGTGATGTAGTCATCATCGAAGGTGAAGTAGTATCCATCACCTAGGCTGTGTCCTATGACAAGATGGCGCTGTGGGTAGAGCTTATGGACAGCATAGCATAGAAGAAAGCATATGCTGTGCCTGTATATTCGCGTTCCGGAAGGAGAGAACAGCAGAACCGGCTCGACAGCTGCATCGCCATCAAGGCTGTCCTCAAGGCTCACAAGGTCTCCATTGACCAGGGCCCCGACAATTGGATTGTCATCATAAGAAACCCTTTGCTGGTCAGAAAAAAGGCTCTTGACCTTGGAATGCTCCTCTACGAGCTCCTTCTTCCCGTTAATTGTGATTGTCAGCATGTTTCACCTCTACGTCCAATCTACAACCTAAGGCAATATATGGCAAGAAAGAAGATGATCACTTCAAGCTTATGACGCTGTTGTCGATGACAAGGCTGGGAACCTTGAGACCAAGCCTGCTTGCCATCTCATAGCCTTCATCCACCTTGGCTATTATGTCCTCTGGCCTATGTGCATCGCTGTTGACCACAGTCTTGACGCCTCCAAGCTCCGCTGCCAGCTCCCAGAAGGGATTTAGGGGATACTGGTGCCTTAAGCCACCAGGCGTGCTGAGAAGAGGCTTCCTCAGGCCATAGCCATTGATCTCAAGGGCTACCCCTGAGTCCTGGGAGGCTTCAATGATTGCCTTTGCACAGCTTCTGGCCTCTGCATCCCAGTCAAGGTAGAACAGTCCGAAGAGGTCTGGATGGCAGCCAAGGATGAACAGGCCGCTCTGCAGCGCGGCTATATAGTTGTCGGTGTACTCATGGAGCATATCCGGACTGTTGCGGTAGTAGGAGATGTACCTATGGGAGTTGGCATAATGCACAGAGCAGATGAGATAGTCGAACCCCAGGTCTCTATAGAAGCCTGCAAGGTCTGGCCTGTAGTCGCACTCGGCTCCAAGCAGTATCTTCAGGCCCCTTGCCCTTCTTTCCTTCTGCTCGTTGACATAGTCCACATATTGGCCCAGGCGTGCGATATCCATTCGCGAGCCTGAATAGCTGTGATCGGGCAAGGGGCAATGGTCCGAGAAGCCAAGGACCTTGAGCCTTGTTCCAAGAGCCTGGTCCACGTATTCCGAGGCCTCTCCAGTGGCATGGCCGCACATGAAGAAATGAGTGTGCAGGTTCACTTCCGTGTATGGATATATCTCAGTCATTATGCAGCCTCTCTATGCTCCGCACATTATAGGGAGATTGGCATAAGCTTACAAGGGCGCATTCTGAGGCAAGCCATCTTGCACCTTCCTTAGGAATTTATTGGTTTTTGCCAGGATTTCTGCTATATTGAAAGCGGAGGCCCTATGTCGGATTTCATTCACCTGCACAATCATACCGATTATTCCATGCTTGATGGAGCTGCCTCCATATCCGGCTATATAGCCAAGTGCAAGGAAACAGGAATGCAGGCCATGGCCATTACAGACCATGGAAACATGATGGGAGCAGTGAACTTCAATGAAGCTTTCCAGACTGCAGGACTCAAACCTATCATTGGAAGCGAGTTCTACATTTATCCTCCAGGGCGCAAGCTGACCAACGAGCAGCACCGCTTTCACCTGATTCTTCTTGCAAAGAACAACAAAGGCTATCACAACCTTCTCAAGCTCAGCTCCGCCTCCTATGTGGAGGGCTTCTACTACAAGCCCAGGATCGACTATGAGATCCTTGAGAAATACCACGAGGGCATAATCTGCCTGTCTGCCTGCCTTGCCGGCGAGATTCCCCAGGCTCTTCTTTCGCACAAGAAGGATGAGGCCAGGAAAATTGCCAAGCATTACAAGGACCTTTTCGGACCTGATTACTACATTGAGATCCAGAACCATGGAATCGCCGAGGAGATAGAGGTGCTGCCGCAGCTGGTCAGCCTGGCTCGTGAGATGAACATCAAGCTTGTGGCTACCAACGACATCCACTACCTTGAGCGCAGCGATGCCAATGCACATGACATACTCCTATGCATCGGAACCGGAAAGAAGAAGAGCGACGAGAACCGCCTTCGCTTTGCTACTGACCAGTTCTACTTCAAGACTCCAGAGGAGATGCAGGAGCTGTTCTCCTCCTATCCGGATGCCCTGTCGAGCACCATGGAGATTGCCGAGAAGGTTGAGCAGAATGTCATAGACATGCCTGGCCCCAAGCTCCCCACCTATCCAAACCTGGAAGGACACAAGGACATGGCTGACTATCTGGTATACCTGGCCAACAAGGGCCTGGTGCGCCGCTATGGTCCAGATGCAGTCAACAACAAGACTCTTACCGAGAGGCTGAACTACGAGCTTGGAGTCGTGCTCAAGATGCACTTCGAAGGCTACTTCCTCATAGTCCGCGACTATATCTTCTGGGCCAAGCAGAACGACATTCCTGTAGGGCCGGGAAGAGGATCTGGGGCAGGAAGCCTGGTTGCCTACTGCATAGACATAACGGATGTCGAGCCCATGAAGTACGGCCTGATCTTTGAGAGATTCCTGAACCCAAGCAGAATAAGCATGCCTGATTTCGACATCGACTTTTGCGAAGTGGGCAGGCCTAGGGTCATCCAGCATGTCTCTGATCTCTACGGAGCAGACCATGTCTCGCAGATAGTGGCCATATCCACCCTAAGGCCGAAGGCCGTCATCAAGGATGTGGCTCGCGTACTGGACATAAGCTTCGAGGAAGTCAATCAGATAACGGACCTGGTTCCCGACGAAGTGGACAAGCACTTCACCATTGAGAAAGCCATAGCCCAGAATCCTGCGCTGGGAGAGGTAGAGAAGAGAGGTGGGGTATATGCCGAGCTGATGCAGGTCTCCAAGCGCCTTCAGCTCCTTTGCCGCCACACCAGCCTTCATGCTGCGGGAGTGGTCATATCCCAGAAGCTGCTTGACGATTATGTTCCGCTCTTCAAGGATCCAAAGACAGGCATCATAGCAACACAGTTCACAATGGACAAGCTCGAGGATCTTGGGCTGGTCAAGATGGACTTCCTTGGACTGTCGACACTGACCCTTATCAAGAACACCATAGACCTGATCCAGAAAAGCCACCCCGACTTCACA
>JAQVSP010000139.1 GCA_028700425.1 Sphaerochaetaceae bacterium
TTGCCCGAATCATCAACAAGCCGCCTCGGGGAATCGGCGAGACAAGCCAGGAGAAGATCCTGCAGATAGCCCAGGACCAGGCTAAAGGCGACTGCATAGCTGCCTGTCGCCTGGCAGTCGAGCAGAAGGCCATTGCCACAAAGACCACTAACGCAGTCTCTGAGTTCCTGAAGGCCTATGACCATATCGAAGGAATGCTTGACCTGATTCCGAACTCCTCTGTTGTCAGCTCCCTCATCGATGAATTTGGCTTTCTGGAGTACTATAAGTCACAGGACAAGGAGATCAACGCTGACAGCAAGAAGGTAGACAACCTTGAGGCTCTTGTGAACACCTTCAAGACCCAGGACGCCTATGAGGCAGGCCGCGATGGATTCAATGCCTTCATGGAGGAGGCAATGCTGGATCCAACCCGCATGGCCGCCCAGCTGGATGAAGGCGGATCTGGGGTGACGCTGATTACCATGCACAACACCAAGGGCCTTGAGTTCGACAAGGTCTTCATCGTCGGAATGGAAGAGGGCCTGTTCCCATCGGACAGCCACATTGAGGATGAGAGGGACATCGAGGAGGAGCGAAGGATCCTCTAGTCGCCATAACAAGAGCAAGAAAGGAGCTTTATATCTATTCCTGCGCCCAGACAATGATGTGGGGCCAGACGCAGTACCGTGAGCCAAGCCGCTTTCTGAAGGAGTTCCCAGAGAACATGGTCAGTGTGATCAAGCCCCAGAGGCCTTCCTTCTCAGGCCTGGGATACAGCAGCCGTGGCTGGGATAGGGATGAAGACCGCGGATATGGCTATGGCAATGCTGATTCCCAAAGCCCCTACGGCGGCTATAGGAAGAGGACTCTGTTTTCAGAGCAGAAGCGAAAGCCAGAATCCAAGGGTCCTGCCTTTGTTCCGCTGAAGGGCTACAAGGCGCCAACCCCAAGCCCCGCAGCCCCTGCTGCGCCTGCAAGGCTTTCAGCCATCTCTTGTGAATACAGCGCAGGGGACAGGATCGAAAGCGATGCCTATGGAAAGGGGACTGTCAAGTCCATCCGTTCGCTTGGTGGAAGAACCGTTCTGGATGTGCACTTTGACAGCGGCAAGACCCTGGCCTTTGTGTCAGACAAGGTCAGCTTCAGGAAGATCTAGTGTCATGAAGACGCCTGCAAAACCTGCTGCAAAAGCAATCTGACTACTAGACAAAAGTTAGAATAAAACTATACTATTGTCCTGTTGTGAACGTGGACTGCCGTGCTTGTTCCCTTTCCCCAAAGAAAGCAGGCAAGCCATGAACCCTGATGCTCAAGGGTGCATAACGAAGAATTGTAATAGGAAAAGGTATTATGAAGACAATTTTTGTAAAGCCTCAGTCAATGACCAAGAAATGGTACCTGATTGACGCAGAGGGAAAAGAGCTTGGAAAGGTCGCAGTAGAGGCCGCCAAGATTCTTAGGGGCAAGAATAAGCCCGAGTATGTTCCCCACCAGGATATGGGCGATTATGTTATCGTCATCAATGCTGCAAAGGCAGTGATGAGCGGCAATAAGGGTGAAGGCAAGATCTATTACCACCACTCAGATTTTATTGGCGGACTGAAGGCAGTCAGCTACAACAACATGGTTGCAGCAAAGCCGACTTTCCCAATGGAGAGCGCTGTCAAGGGAATGCTTCCGAAGGGAGCCCTTGGACGCAAGCTTTTCAAAGGCCTCAAGGTCTATGCAGGCGCTGATCATAACCAGGCAGCACAGCAGCCAGTAGCGGTTGAACTCTAAGGCGAGGGTAGTTAAATGGCAAATAATGAAGTTTTGAATCTTGGAACCGGCACAGGCCGCAGAAAGACTGCAGTCGCACGTGTTTACCTTCGTGAGGGCAATGGCGCCATCACTGTCAACGGAAGAGCGCTTAATGAGTACTTCTCCGATCCAGCCTTGGTGATCATCGTAAACCAGCCACTGGTAGCCACCGAGAATGTCGGAAAGTTCGACATCCTCATCAACGTAACCGGCGGCGGCATCTCCGGACAGGCTGGTGCTTGCAGACACGGAATCGCAAGAGCCCTTCTTGCTGAGAACGAAGCCAACAAGGCAGCTCTCAGGGAGAACGGATATCTTACAAGAGACCCGAGAATGGTCGAAAGGAAGAAGTTCGGCCGCAAGGGTGCAAGGCGCAGATTCCAGTTCTCAAAGAGATAATTGCGCATGGTTATTGCAACCATCAAGAAGGAACCATCCACTGGCCGCCTGAAGGCCGAGAAAGAGGATGGTTCCTCTTTTTTCATTCCCTTGAAGCTTTGCTTCTCAATGCATCTGCATGAGGGCATGGAGCTGGATGAGGAGCTCTACAGCAAGCTTCATCATGCCTCTCTGTCTGAACAATGCTATTCAAAGGCTCTAGAGCTTCTAGCTAGCCAGGAGCACACGCGCCTGCTTCTCTCTGACAAGCTGGTCAGAAAAGGCTTTCCCCGGGAGATTGTCAATGAGCAGCTGCAGGCCCTGATTGAGGAAGGCTCGCTTGATGAAGGCCGCTATGCAAGGGCCTTCATTGAGTCAAGGCTCAAGAGAAAGATAGAGGGCCGGACGATGATGGCAGCTCGTCTGGCGGCCAAGGGCGTTGATAGCGCCATCGCTGCCCAGGCTCTGGATGAGGCCTACAGCCCAGATTCTGTAGACCTGATGCTTGGCAGCCTTGTTGGCGACAGCGCTGACAGCCCTGAGCTCAGGGCCATGCTGGCCAAGCGGGGATTCACCTCCTATGAGATAGCCAGGCACCTAAGATCGAGAGCCTAGGACCCGAAAAGGGCCATGTCTATTGACTTAATGAAGGAATAAGTCGATATTTGAACTGTAATTTTAAAAACCATATATAGGAGTATTTTTCATGAGCATTATCGATTTAGTAGAAGCCAGAGAGATCCTGGATTCCCGTGGAAATCCGACCGTTGAGGTGGATGTATATCTTGAAGACGGCTCTTTCGGCCGCGCCGCTGTTCCTAGCGGAGCCTCCACAGGCGTTCACGAAGCAGTCGAGCTTCGCGATGGCGACAAGAAGCGCTTCATGGGCAAGGGTGTCCTGAAGGCTGTTGCAAATGTAAACGACATCATCGCACCGGAAATCGAGGGCATGGATGCTCTTGACCAGGTTGCCTTGGATCACGCTCTTATCAAGCTTGATGGAACCCCGAACAAGGGCAAGCTCGGAGCAAACGCCATTCTAGGTGTTTCAATGGCTGTGGCTCGCGCTGCAGCTGATTTCCTTGGAATCCCTCTTTACAAGTACCTTGGCGCCTATCATGGCTGCGTACTTCCTGTCCCAATGGCCAACATCCTCAACGGTGGCGCCCATAGCGACAACAAGGTCGACTTCCAGGAGTTCATGGTTATGCCTATCGGCGCCTCCTCAATCCGCGAGGCTGTCAGATGGACAGCAGAAGTCTTTCACAACCTCAAGAAGGTCCTTGCAAAGCGCGGCTACAACACAGCAGTCGGCGATGAGGGCGGCTTCGCACCAGATCTGAAGAGCAACGAAGAGGCTCTGGAAGTCATCATGGAAGCCATCAAGGCAGCTGGCTACACCACTGGCCGCGACGGAGACTTCATGATCGCTCTCGATCCAGCAGCAAGCGAGCTGTATGACGATGAGACAAAGCTTTACACCCTCAAGTGGACCACAGGCGAGAAGAAGACCAGCGCACAGATGGTCGACCTCTGGGAGTCCTGGGTTGACAAGTATCCAATCATCTCCATCGAGGATGGAATGGCTGAGGATGACTGGGAAGGCTGGAAGATGCTCACCGACAGGATCGGAGACAGAGTGCAGCTGGTTGGAGACGACCTCTTCGTCACCAACACCGAGAGACTCAAGATGGGTCTTGAGAAGAAGGTTGCAAACTCCATTCTCATCAAGGTAAACCAGATTGGAACCCTGACCGAGACCTTCGAGGCCATCGACCTTGCAAAGCGCAATGGATACACAGCTGTCGTGTCCCACCGCTCAGGCGAAACCGAGGATTGCTTCATCGCAGACCTGGTGGTCGCACTGGAGACCGGAGAGATCAAGACTGGATCCATGAGCCGCAGCGACAGGCTTGCAAAGTACAACCAGCTTATGAGGATTGAGGACGAGCTCGGAGAGACCGCAAGGTACGCCGGACGCAACGCTTTCAGGCAGATTTAAGCTTAAGCAACCATTGTTGTGAAAAGGCCTCTTCGGAGGCCTTTTCTTATATGTATTTGCTATATACTTAATATTGTTTATGTATTTTTCCATAATATTAATGGGTCAATCACTTTTCTTGGGGTGTGAAGTCTGAAGGGGCAGTATGGGATTGAAAAGGAAAAGGGGCATCATCTAGAGTTTAGACAATATGAAGTGACCTCCTGAGTTTTGCAAAGACGTGAGTT
>JAQVSP010000140.1 GCA_028700425.1 Sphaerochaetaceae bacterium
ACGCTGGTTGCCTGCAAGGTTGAACAGCAGCGTTTCTGGTCCTTCCTGGACAGTGCGCTGGAGGACAGGGCTTAATGACAAGGATTGCTAGAATAGGGGACCTGCGCATTGGCGGAGGATCTCCGATCCTTCTTCAGACCATGTATGACAGGCCTCTTGGAAGCGAGGGCGAGGATGAATTCAGAGCTCATATGATAAGCCTGAAGACAATGGGATGCGATATCATGCGCTTCTCATACCCAAGGCGTGAGGAGCATGACAAGCTTGTTCAGGCTGTCAGGCTTTGCCCGATGCCGGTGGTTGCGGACATACACTTTGATTATCGCAATGCCATTGATGCCATCAGGTGCAATGTGGCGAAGATCAGGATCAATCCGGGCAATATTGGACCAAGAGAGAGGACCATGGAGGTGGCTCGTGCGGCTCGCCTTAATGGCTGCGCCATTCGCATAGGGCTTAATTCAGGCTCCCTTCCTCGTCAAGGCGACGGGCTTACGCAGGCTCAGCTAATGGTCAGAAGCGCTCTTGAATACGTTGACTGGCTTCAGTCTGCAGGGCTAGAGGACATAGTCGTTTCGCTGAAGGCTTCCGATGTGGATTCCACTATAGAGGCTTACAAGGAGTTCTCAAGGCTCAGCGATGTGCCCCTGCACCTAGGCATCACCGAGGCAGGAGGGCTTCTAAGCTCATCGGTAAGGTCAACTGTGGCCTTTACACGGCTTCTTGACCTGGGCATTGGAGACACGCTTCGCTATTCAATCTGTGGAAGCATAGAGGACGAGGTGGCCTGTGGAGCTGAGTTGCTCAGGACCTTGGGCAAGAGGAAGAGAGGCATCAGGATAATTGCATGCCCAAGGTGCGGACGCTGCTCCTTTGACAGCCAGGCTCTTATAGCAGCCGTGCAGCCAGCTCTTCTTGCCATGGACAAGGAGATGACTGTAGCGGTCATGGGCTGTGTTGTAAACGGGCCTGGGGAGGCCAAGAACGCTGATATAGCAATCAGCGGCCTTGGCAATGAGGTCATGCTGTACAAGAAGGGAGAGGTCCTCTGCACAGTTGACAAGGACAAGGCAGCACAGGCCCTTATGGATGCTGTGGAGGCATACAATGGCTAGCAAGCTGATAATAAGAGGTGCCAGGGAGCACAATCTCAAGAATATAGATTTGGATCTGGACAAGGATCAGCTGATAGTCATCAGCGGCCTTTCTGGGTCTGGAAAGTCCTCTCTTGCCTTTGACACAATCTTTGCAGAAGGCCAGAGGCGCTATGTAGAGAGCCTATCGGCCTATGCAAGGCAGTTTCTTGGAAGGCTGGACAAGCCTGATGTGGACCAGATACAGGGGCTTTCTCCTGCAATAGCCATAGAGCAGAAGTCCACTCATAAGAACCCAAGGTCCACCGTAGGGACAATCACCGAGATCTATGACTACTATAGGCTTCTCTGGGCACGCATCGGCAAGCCTCATTGCCCAAAGTGCGGAAAGGAGATAAGTGAGCAGAGCCTTGACCAGATTCTTGACAAGGTCTTTGAGAAGGAGGAGGGCACCAAGCTGCTCATCCTTGCCCCTGTGGCTTTCCTGCGCAAGGGCGAATTCAAGAAGGTCTTCGAGGATGCAAAGAGGCTTGGGTACACTCGCATGAGGGTGGACAATGTCTTCATGAACATTGACGATGTGCCGGATCTTGACAAGAAGTTCAAGCATACCGTCGAGGTCGTGGTCGACCGCCTGATACTGAGACCTGACAACCGCCAGAGACTAGCCTCATCTATAGAGACAGCGCTTTCCATAACAGACAGCCTGGTTGCAGTGGGCTCGTTCACTGGAAGCGATGAGAGCACTGCTGAATATGAGCTCTTCTCCCAGAAGAACAGCTGCCCAGATTGCGGAATCACCATCCCAGAGCTTCAGCCAAGGCTTTTCTCCTTCAACAACCCCTATGGTGCATGCCCCGAGTGCAATGGACTGGGCTTCAACAGCGAGTTTGATATCGATCGGATAATGCCCGATCGCACCAAGTCCATCAATGAGGGCGGAATACTTAGCATGGGAGAGTCAAGCACCTGGATGAGGGACATCTTCATCGGCCTGTCCGAGGCTCTTGGCTTTTCCCTGGACACACCGCTATGCGATCTCGATGATTCCATAATCGACCAGATCTTCTATGGCACCAAGAAGAAGATCCATATTGTCCATGAAAGCCGCTCCTTCTCAGGAGTACAGATAACCGACAGGCCTTATGCCGGGGTCATAACCGACCTGCGCAGAAGGTACTACGAGACCAGCTCCATCGCCATAAAGGCATGGCTTGATGGATTCAGGTCGACAAGCGAATGCATGGCTTGCCATGGAAAGAGGCTCAGGCCCGAGGCCCTTGCTGTCACGGTTGGCCAGAAGAGCATAATAGACGTCTCCCATCTCAGCGTAAGGGCATCAAAGGTCTTCTTCTCCAATCTTGAGCTTACTCAAAAGGAGTTCCAGGTCTCTGCCCAGGTGCTCAAGGAGATCAAGGCCAGGCTGGATTTCCTGGACCATGTTGGGCTTGGGTATCTCACCCTTGACAGGGCCTCGGCAACCCTTTCTGGAGGAGAGGCCCAGAGGATAAGGCTGGCTACCCAGATAGGAAGCGCCCTGTCCGGAGTCCTCTATGTCCTTGATGAGCCCTCCATAGGCTTGCATCAGAGGGACAATCAGAAGCTTATCGACAGCCTTAAGGACCTAAAGAGGCTGGGAAACACCGTCATTGTGGTTGAGCATGATGAGGATACCATAAGACAGGCTGACTATGTAGTGGATCTGGGGCCTGGAGCCGGCGAGCTTGGCGGCAGGATAATAGCCCAGGGCACGCCTAAGGAGATTGAGGCCAACGAGCAGAGCATAACCGGCCAGTTTCTTAGCGGAAAGCTGAGCATCCCAATACCTGCGACCAGAAGGCTAGGCAATGGACAGCTTCTGAGCATCAAGGGAGCAAGGCTCAACAACCTTAAGAGCATCGACGTAGACGTCCCTCTGGGAAAGCTCATTGTCCTTACCGGAGTCTCAGGATCGGGCAAAAGCACTCTTCTCAATCAGATTCTCGCCCCGGCTCTCAGGCGTCACTTCAACCGCAAGCCGGAGAAGAAGGAAGGCTATGATTCGCTGATCGGACTGGAGAACATCGACAGCTTCATCAACATCGACCAAAGCCCAATCGGCAGGACCCCAAGAAGCAACCCAGCTACCTATGTTGAGTTCTTCAACGCCATCAGGGACCTTTATGCCAAGCTTCCCGAAAGCAAGGCCCGTGGATATTCCAGCGGAAGGTTCTCCTTCAATGTTGCAGGAGGTCGATGCGAGACCTGCCACGGAGATGGAACGCTGAAGATTGAGATGCATTTCCTGCCTGATGTCTATGTCAAGTGCGATGTCTGCGATGGCAAGCGCTTCAACAAGGAGACCCTGGAGGTCAAGTTCCATGGAAAGAGCATCTATGATGTGCTTGAGATGACAGTCTCTGAGGCTGTGGAGTTTTTCTCTGCCTTTCCAAGGATCAAGAGAAAGCTCCAGACGCTGATGAGCGTTGGCCTTGACTACATCCGCCTTGGCCAGAGCGCCTTGACCCTTTCAGGCGGAGAGGCCCAGAGAATAAAGCTGAGCCTCGAGCTTTCAAAGGTCGGCAAGGGCCATACCTTCTACATTCTTGATGAGCCGACCACAGGCCTGCACTTTGCGGATGTGAAGAAGCTTCTGGAGGTTCTCAACATCCTTGTGGATGCTGGCAACACAGTGATCCTCATTGAGCACAACCTTGATGTCATCAAGGCAGCCGACTACCTGATAGACCTCGGTCCGGAAGGCGGAGATGAAGGCGGACAGGTCGTTGCGACCGGAACGCCTGAAGATGTGGCGATGGTGCCCGGCTCCTACACGGGCCAGTATTTGAAGAGGGTTCTGAGAAGGTGAAGAAGCTTGCTTGGCTGGTGATTCTTGTCATTGCTCTTGTTGGCTCGGCTTATGCCGTGGACAAGAGCCTGCTTGCCTACAGCCTGCAATCAGCAAGCCAGCAAAGCCTTGATTCCATAGCCAGCGCCTACGGCCTTGAGAGCTCTGAAAGGTCCTTTGTCATATCAAGCCTGCTAGGCAGCGAGGTGGAGGCCTATCCGCTGGACCGAAAAGCTGAGGCGGAAGCTGAGCAGAGGTTCACATTGTCCATCCTAAGCGCTGACACCCTCTCGGCCAATGGGTCGAGGATCAGCCTTGAAGGCTCTGTAAGCCTTCAGTTCATTTACCAGGAAGACTCGGCTTCTCTCAAGGCAAACCTAGTCTTCATTGATACCTCTGCCAAGAGCATTGTTGCCATGGGCGGCGTGAAGCTTGAGAGAAGCAGAGAGGAAGCCGTCGAGAGATCG
>JAQVSP010000029.1 GCA_028700425.1 Sphaerochaetaceae bacterium
CTCATCTCGACAGCCATGGATGCAGTTGTATGATTGCCTAAAAGGCCGCCTGCATGCATGCAGGTCGACCTGGACATCGACTGCGTGAAGGGGCTTGCCCCCTCGTGGCACCTCAGGGCCTCAATCAAGGTCCAGGCTCCCTTGACTTCCTTTTCAAGAAAGGCGCCTGTTATCCTGCTGCGCTCAAGCGAGCCGCTTAAGAAGGTCTGCAGCGGGTCAGAATAAACTGAAGCGAAGTTGCACCTTGAGCCTGAGTAGCTGTCTCCGTCCCAGCCTATGCAAAGACGATTGGAGAGAGCCTTTCGATCAAAGCGCTTCAGGACCCAGTCCTTTGCACAGGTCTCCAGCACATAGAGCTCCTTGCTGTCCATAATGAGAAAGGAGCTGTCATAGAGGCTCTCACGGTCATAGCTGCAATTGCCGCCCTGGCCATGCTCCTCAAGAAGAGCGATCATGACCTTGCAGGCTTCAAGGGCGCTCTTTGCCCTTTCCAGGCCAAGGCGCACAAGATCCATGCCTGTAAGGCCTGTCCTTGAGTGCAGGCCCTTGGTATAGACGGCTTCGCTGGCTATGCAAAGTCCATGCTGGTTGATTCCCATCTCAGCGCCCCACATCCACTGGGGTCTTGAGATCAGGATGCCATAGGTCCTGGGAACCTGCGGAATCTCGATATAGGTGCACTTCAATGAGCCTTCCAGCCCGCCTTGCGGCCCATGCCACTCCAAGGCTTGCAGCTCATTGCATGATCTATCGCTGTTCTTAGCAAAGAAAGCCCCTTTAGGGCCTATGAAACCAAGGCTGTCACTCATGGCCTCATTATACAGCAAAAGCCAGACCTCTGCCACAGCCCGCAAAGCTCTCTATGCGCAGACAATAAGAAAGGCGCCAAAAGGCGCCTTTCCCTGTCTAGATGTCTCCAAGAAGGGCATCAGTCTCGCTGACTATCACCTCTTCCTCTGCTGGAGGAGCAATGCTTGCCACCTCATAATGGGTCAGGCACTTCTCGATGGGAAGGCCTGCAAGAAGGGCTGGCAGGCTGAGAAGCATCATGTCCTCTTTCACTGGAATATTCAGGTCATAAACTATCATCCCGGTTCCTTTCATTGAATCGACTACTGTCAAGGTATGCTTCTGAGCGGTGACAATGACTTCAATGCGATCGCGCTTGCTCAGCTCCTTGGCCTTCTGGTCATCTATCTTGACCTCAAGAAGCTTGTAGGCAGGATAGGTCACCGAGTCGATGACAATGTCCTTGTTGTCGATGAGAATGGAATGCTGTCGGCCAATGAAGTACATCACGATGCCCAGAGCTATGACCAGGACAATTGCGATGATGCGTATAAGCAGGGATCTGCTGAACTCTATCTTCTTCATCACTTTTCCTCCTGCGCCTTTGCAAGTGTCAGTCCGCCAAGCTTGGCAGCTCTTCGCTTCTTCATCTCATAAAGCACAAGGGCTATGGTTATGACTCCATAGGATACGAAGACCCTGAAGTACTCTCCAAGCTGAGCCTGGCCAAATAGGTTCTTTCCTGCCTGCGGGCTTACATAGAAGAGCATATGGAAGAGTATCACTCCCAAGAACACGTTTCCGATGCTCGCCTTGGCCACCGATGCTCCTCCGACAAGAAGGGCTGCAATCGAGAAGGTTCCTATCTGGGAGTGTGCGTTATAGGTATTCATGGATCCCATGTTGGACAGATAGATTATCATGCCATAGCCGGCTAGGACGGTTGATATGATCACCGAAAGCAGCCTTGTATGCTCGACCTTGATTCCAGACCGCCTGGCAACCTCCATGTCCTGGCTCACTGCCCTCATGTCCTGGCCGATCTTGGTTTTCCTGAACCAGATGATGAAGAAGCAAAGAAGCGCAATGACCAGATAGGTAGCCACAGGCACGTTGACAGTGCCTATGCGAAGCGGAATCAGGTTGTCCAGCACGCGGCGGATGTTTATCAGGTTGACGCTGTTTCTGATGCCGTAGCCTCTTGGAAGAAGAATGGCGGAGTTCTTGATAGGGATCACAGAGCCCATGCAGTAGAGAACGATGAACTGGTAGACTCCATTCATGAAGAAGCTGATGATGTAGCTGGTCACCATCTCCCTCCCCTTTGCGTTGTTGAGGATCTTTCCGCACATCCAGCCAAGAAGGATGGATATAGGAGTGGATACTATAGCAGCAAGCACCAAGGCCGGAATGCCGACCACGCCCCATTCAGTTATGAAGATCAGGCCGATCTGGCCAGCCATCGCACCCAGGGTCATTCCAAAGTTCATGCCCATGCCTGCCATGATAGGGACAAGCAGCGAGATGACCAGGAAGCTGTTGCGTGCAATGCGCGTGAGCATTTCCTGCACAAGAGCCGGGGCTGAATAGCCGGATACTGGTATGCAGATTGCGCATATGACTATGAACATTATAGGCACCAGGTTGTTGAGTACAAACTCCTTGATGCTCTTATCCTGAGACAGTGTCTTCTTTATCATTACCTTGTCTCCTCTGTCTTTCTTGTAAGGGCGTAGAGAATCATTCCGTTAGACACGATGATCCTTATGACCTCAGACATATCGGTATGGATTATTGAGTTCATGACCGATGGAGTCATTGTCACTATTCCCTGGAATAGGAAGGTTCCGACTATCACATTGGTAATCGAGGCCTTGTTCACGCTGGCGCCTCCAATCAATATTGCAGACACTGCTGGAAGAGCCATATAGAAAGGCCCGTTGTAAAGCTGTATGAAGCCAAAGGCCTGCTCGTACACCAGGATTCCAACAGCTCCCAGCCAAGTGGACATGATCACGGACAGCGTTCTTATTGAATCGATCTTTATCCCGCTTGCCCTTGCATATATCGGGTTGGAGCCCACAGCCGTCATTGCCGTGCCCTTCTTGGTATGAAGGAAGGCCCACATCAAGAAAGCCAGCAAGGCAAAGAAAAGCAATGATCCAGTGGGTATTGAAAGGTGCCCGATCTTGATGTTCAAGAAGTCAGATAGGACATGATAGTAATATCCTTCAGTGGATATCGTAGTCCTCAGTCCAGATCCGCCATAGCCCCATACCATCTGCGGGTTTGAGTATGGAAGAAGCAGCCACATCATGCACATGAAGGAAACAGAGGCGAATCCTACATAGGTTGCTATCATCATCTCGCCGCCCTTTACCCTGTTGAGCAGCTTGCCATAGGCCCAGCCGAACAGCAGGGCAAATGGAGTGCAAAGCACTATTGCCATCAGGAACGACAGCTTGCCGGTGAAGCCGAACTGCATCGCCAGGGTTCCGCCCAGAAGGCCTGCAATGATACCAAGCGGAAGGCCGAAGTTCAGGCCGCAGCCGCTGTGGATCATCGGCACCATGGCAAGAACCATGACTCCGTTCATTGAGAATCTCATGATTGTGTCAGTGAGCGATGTCCCGATATTAACTCCAGCAAATGGCGCTATCACGAAAAGCGAAAGCAGAAAGGCAGCGATTATCAGGCGCGGCCAGCCGAACTCCTTGATGAATCTTTGCATCTTGTTCATTTTCCCTCTCCTTGATGGCCAACCATGAGAAGCCCGAATTCCTCGCTGGGGCAATGGGCAGGCCTTATGCCTATGACCTTGCCATCGGTGATGATGGCTATTCGGTCGCAGACGCTGCGCAGCTCCTCAAGCTCGGAGCTGATCATGACTATGGTGGTGCCTTGCTGCTCATTATAGCGTCGCAGGGCCTGAAGGACCAGGCTCTTTGCACCGATGTCTATTCCTCTGGTAGGCTCAGAGACGAAGAGAAGGGATGGCTCCAGCGCCAGGGCCTTAGCCAGGCAGACCTTCTGCTGGTTTCCGCCAGAAAGGGATCTTGCCTTCTGCCTTGTTGAGGTGCACTTGATCTGGAGGGCATCGACGTAGCGCTGGGTCACTTCCCTTATGGCATCCTCGTCTCGCCACTTGACAAGCCCTCCAAGATAGCTCTTGAGGAACTTGTTGTTCACCTGCATTGCAGAGAAGGAGATGTTCCACTCAAGGCTCTCGTCGAGCAGGAGCCCCACGCCAGCCCTGTCCTCGGAGACAAAGGCCAGCCCGGAAGCCAGGCAGTCGGAAGGGTTGTTCAGCTTGATCTCCTTGCCGCGGAAGGTGACTGTTCCACCTGCTGGATAAAGGCCCATTATGCCGTTGGGTATTCCAAGCTTGCCTTGTCCTGCAAGGCCTCCGATTCCCAGTATCTCGCCCTTATGAACCTGCAGGCTGACATCCTTGACTGTCTCTCCAGCCATGTCGACCCAGAGATTCTTGATCTCCATCTCAACAGGAGCAGTCTCAACATCAACTTCCTTCGCCTTCTTGGAAGAGGTGTCCACCTCTCGTCCAACCATGGCCTTTGCAATTCCGCTGACACTTGCATTTCCAGAATCAAGCTGCTTGACTATGCAGCCATCTCTCATGACCAGGATCTGGTCGCATACCTCAAGGATCTCTGCAAGGCGGTGAGTGATGAAGATCACAGATATTCCGCTGGCAGCCAGGCGCTTGATGGAGGAAAGAAGAGCCAGGGCTTCATGCTCAGTCAGCACAGCAGTAGGCTCATCAAGGATCAGGAGCTTCATTCCATCTCTGGAAAGCTCTCTTGAGATCTCGGTGAACTGCTTGTGCCCTACTGGCATATCGCCTACCAGCATCTCGCTATCCAGCTTGACAGCCAGCTTATTGATGGCTTCAATAGCCTTTTTCTGCATTGATTGACGATCCAATGTATTCAATCGGCTACCAAATAGCTCAGAGACTACACTGTAGCGTGTACTCTCGCGATTGAGCACTATGTTCTCTGTTGCAGTGAATTCAGGCAGAAGGCTGAATTCCTGATGGACCATTCCTATGCCAGAGGCCAGGGCCTCCTCTGAGGAATGGAATGCCACAGGCTTGCCATCAAATTCAATGGTCCCCCCATAGCCTCCTGTCTCCTCTATGCTCTTCATGCCAAAGAGGATCTTCATCAAGGTGCTCTTGCCAGCTCCGTTCTCTCCGACCAGCCCAAGGACCTCTCCTTTCTTCAAGGTGAGGTTCACATCCTTCAGGACAGTATTTCCAAAGAAATCCTTGCTGATGTTTTTCATTTCAAGAAGGGTTGCTTCCATTTGTTGCCTTCCTATGTCTTTTGATTCGCTGCTTGCCATTATAATGACTTAATGGCAAGATTCAAAGCAAAAGCTCCTATAAAACAAAGACACAGGGGAAGCATCTTCTGCATCCCCTGTATCATACTGCTTTCGAACAGCTTATTTCACTGTGAAATACTTCTCTGGCACCTCAAGGTCTGCATTTCCCATATAGCCCTTGCCACCCATGATGTAGGTGTCCTGGTATACGAGAACCACATTGTCCATCTTCACGCCTGTTGTTGCGTTGGTATAGAAGCTTCCATTCCACTTTGCACCCGGGCAGAACTTGTTGTAGGCCTTGAAGAGGTCTGCAAGACTGTCGACTGTGCTCTCGCCCTTGATGCAGTTGATAGCATGCTGTCCAAGAGCTGCGGACTGTGTGAAGCCATAGCTGTAGGCCCAGGTTCCAAAGCGGTTTGCGCCGCCCTTGTCCACGATGGCCTTCTCAACCTTTGCAAGGATTGCTGCAAAGTCGCCGGCTTCTGCGGAAAGGTCGATTCCAAGAGCTCCAGGATATCCCATCAGCGGGCTTGGCAGGTCTGCTTCAATGAAGTATCCGCCGTAGGTCATGAGCTGCTTGAGCAGTGGCTCTGTATGAGCATCGTTTGTGCAGAAGAAAGCTGCCTTCTGGCCATACTTCTCGATCCAGGCTGGAACCTGCTCGAGGATGTACTGCTGAGCGCCGGCTACTCCGACATCGCTTGTCGGATCAGGAGCGGTCTCAAGCACGAATGTCATGCCAAACTCCTCGCAAGCTGCTCTCATGATTGCAACTCTGCGGCTCATTGTCTCATAGGACATATGCCTTGGGAATGAGATATGGACGAATGTGTCGCATCCGAGCTCGTGGGCTGTGCGGATGATCAGGTAGCCTCTAGCAACGAAGTCGTTGTTGCAGACAAGGTCAGCTGATGATCCGATAAGCGGAAGGTCCTCATGGGCCTCACCAGCGAAGCAGAGGATGTCTGGCCTCTTTTCCTTGACCTGGCGGAAAGCCTCTGTGGTTCCTGGAACAGCCTGGTTGACGATGATCGCCTTCATCTTCGGATCATCGGCAAGACCAGCGATGACAGCGATTGTGGTCTCGCTCTCTTCCATGAAGTTGTCGGGGTAAGTAAGATGCTGGATCATGCCGCCATCGGCAACAGAGCCATACTCTGCAATGAGCTTCTCTGCACCACGCAGATCATCCTCTGACTGGGATACTGTCCCAGTTACGATTCCAATATGGAAGTCATCAGCGCTTGCCACTTCCTGCTGAGCAGTTGCGAACAGCATGGAAAGAGAAGCAAGAAGAACGAGAACAGCAAGTAAAATCTTCTTCATAGTTTGTCTCCTTATGGGTTGAATTATGAAAAGAGAATACACCCATTGCCAGAACAAATCAATAATTTAACCAAAAAAACGAATTAAAATGCATTTATTATGCATTCAAATCATCGTTTCCCCCCATTTTACAACTTCAAAGGGCAAAAAAAACGGCCTCGAAAGGCCGCCTTAAGTTCATCCAAGCCTAGCTTGGGTTGCTTCTTCTGTACTCATACATCAGTATTCCCGCTGCAACAGACACATTCAAGGAATCTATATGGCCATTCATTGGTATGCTGACGATGTGATCGCACTTGCTTGCTGTCAGGGCGTTCATTCCGCTGCCTTCGCTTCCCATGACTATGACTGACCTCTTTGAGAACTTGGTCTCATAGGAGGAGTCTCCATCCATGTCGGCTCCATAAACCCAGAATCCATTGTCCTTGAGGGTCTCAAGCTCGCGATTGATGTTGGTTACAGTGACGAGGTTCACATAGGCCGATGCTCCGCTGGAGATCCGAAGCACAGTCTGGTTGGCGCTTGCACTTCGCCTTTCCGGGACTACAACCATGGAAACCGAGAACTGGTCGCAGGACCTGAGTATGGCTCCAAGGTTATGGGGATCTGTGATGCCATCAAGCACCAGGACCAAGGCGTTGTCCTCTTCCTTCAGGCCCTTGCAGAAATCCTTGACACCTACGCTTTTTGCAAAGCCGCCGACTGCCTTTGAATCTGAGGCTCTGGTCACCAGCACAGCTCCGCGATGCTCCTGGCCGCCGCAAAGCTTGTCCAGCTCCGCTCTTGTGACCTTGCGTATGGCGACCTTGCCGGTCTCCTTCGCAGCCATCTCAAGGGGGAAGACCGCCTTTTCAGAGTTGCGTATAAGATAAAGGGTGGACCCTGCCACCTTGCCCTTCAGGGCTTCCTCGATTGCATGATGACCGATGATTACAGACATGCTGTCTCCTATTCCTGATCAAACGGCTCAGGCGCCGGACTGGTTTCTTCGCCAATAGCCTCAGCCAGCTCCTTCATAAGGGAGCGAGCCTTGATGCTCAAGCGCTTGGGGGTTGTGACCTTGAAGCGGATGAACATATCGCCTCTCTGGCCGGAGGTTGACTTATAGCGCGGCATGCCCTGGTTGCGGACTCTTACGAGCTTTCCATCCTGGATGCCTGCCGGCACAGAGACCTTGACCACTGCACCGTCTATTGTCGTTACATTGATATCAGATCCAAGGGCCGCCTGGGTCATGGATATCGGTATCTGGACATACAGATCGTCATCCTGTCGGATGAAGTACTTATGAGGCTTGAGGTTGACCCTGATGTACAGGTCGCCTGCAGGCCCGTTGTTCGGCCCGGCATTGCCCAGGCCAGCGATGATGATGTCCTGTCCGCTCTCAATTCCAGCTGGTATCTTCACCTTTATGGTCTGCTGCTTGCGCATAACGCCTGAGCCCTTGCAGGCTTGGCATGGGTTGTCCAGGATATAGCCTTCTCCCTGGCAATTTGGGCATGGACGAGCCATGGAGAAGAAGCCCTGGGTAGTTCGTATCTGTCCGCTTCCACCGCAGGAAGGGCACACTCGCCTGGAGTTTCCACCATTGGCTGACCCTGTCCCATGGCATGTGTCGCATGCAACATTATGAACGAAAGTCAGCTCCTTCTTAGTGTCTGCGACCACATCAGCCAGTTCCATCTCTACAGTATACCTGATGCTCTGGCCCTGGTTGCTGGCTCTTCTTGAGGAGGTCCTGGCAGAACCGCCAAACAGAGATGAGAATATATCCTCAAAGCCTGAACCGCTGAAAAGATCAGAGAAATCCGTATAGACTCTCTGATATCCGCCGGCTCCACCTGCTCCATCGACACCAGCAAAGCCGAACTGGTCATAGGCCTGGCGCTTCTTGTCATCGCTCAGCACCTCATAGGCCTCGCTGGCTTCCTTGAATCTTTCTTCTGCGGCTTTGTCTCCCGGGTTCTTATCAGGATGGTTTGCAATTGCCAGCTTCCTGTAAGCCTTCTTTATCTCGTCCAGCGTAGCGCTCTTATCCACGCCAAGGACTTCGTAGTAATCCCTCTTAGCCAATTATCAACACCTCTATACGAAAAAATGCCGGCCACTTCTGACCGGCTTGCTTTTTGGTCGTCTCTTAGTCTACCACTTCATAGTCGGCATCATCAACACCGCCGCTCTTCTTTTGGTTAGGCTCTTGAGGACCTGCCTGTGGACCCTGCGGACCTGCCTGCGGGCCTGCCTGGCCCTGCTGTGGTCCCTGGTTCTTGTAGATCTCCTCAGCCAGCTTGTAAGCAGACTTCTGAAGAGCCTCCACCTTTGCCTTTATCTCCGAAGCAGTGCTGCTCTGGTTGGCAATGACGGCCTTCAGGTCGCTAAGTGCAGACTCGATGGCTGCCTTGTCAGCTGCGCCGACCTTGTCTCCATACTCCTTGAGGGACTTCTCGGTCTGGTACACCAGGCCATCAGCCTCGTTGCGGGCGTCGATTCTCTCTCTCTCAGCCTTATCCTCGGCAGCGTGCAGCTCTGCTTCCTTGACCATCTTGTCAATCTCAGAGTCGTTGAGTCCGCTTCTGGCCTCGATCTTGATGGACTGCTCACGGCCTGTTCCAAGATCCTTTGCGGATACATGGACGATGCCGTTTGCATCGATATCGAAGGTGACCTCGATCTGCGGGACTCCTCTAGGAGCCATCGGAATATCGTTGAGGTCGAATCTTCCAAGAGTCCTGTTCTGGGAAGCCATCTCACGCTCACCCTGGAGCACATGCACGCTCACAGCTGTCTGATTGTCGGCAGCAGTGGAGAACACCTGGCTCTTGCGGGTAGGAATGGTGGTGTTGCGCTCGATGAGGCGAGTGGTCACTCCACCAAGGGTCTCGATTCCAAGAGAAAGCGGAGTGACATCCAGCAAGAGGACGTCCTTCACATCTCCACCAAGTATTCCACCCTGTATTGCAGCGCCCATTGCCACGACCTCGTCTGGGTTGACTCCCTTGTGAGGCTCGCGTCCAAAGAGCTCCTTGACCAGGTTCTGAATGTAGGGGATCCTTGTGGATCCGCCGACGAGAATGACCTCGTCAACATCCTTTGAGGTCATGCCTGCGTCGCGAAGAGCATTCTGGCAAGGAACCTTTGTCTTCAGGAACAGATCAAGGCAGAGCTGCTCGAACTTAGCCCTGGAAAGGGTCATCTGAAGGTGCTTGGGCCCTGTAGCATCGGCTGTGATGAACGGGATGTTCAAGTCAGTGGATGTTGAGGAGGAAAGCTCCATCTTGGCCTTCTCAGCGGCTTCCTTGAGTCTCTGAAGAGCCATCTTGTCGTTCTTGAGATCGATGCCGTTATCCTTCTTGAAGGAGTCGCACATCCACTCTATTATCCTCTGGTCGAAGTTGTCTCCTCCGAGATGAGTATCGCCATTGGTGGCCTTGACCTCGAAGACTCCATCTCCAAGCTCAAGAATGGACACATCGAATGTGCCTCCGCCCAGGTCGTAGACAACAATCTTCTCATCCTTTGACTTGTCCTTGCCAAAGCCATATGCAAGAGCGGCAGCTGTCGGCTCGTTGACTATTCTCTTCACGTTCAGGCCTGCGATGCGTCCTGCATCCTTTGTGGCCTGGCGCTGTGCGTCGTTGAAGTAGGCAGGCACTGTGATGACTGCATCGCTCACGCTCTCTCCAAGATAATCCTCAGCTGTCTTCTTCATCTTCTGAAGGATGGCTGCAGAGATCTCCTCAGGCGAGTACTCCTTGTCGCGGACAAAAACCCTGACTTCATCAGCAGAGTTGGATTTCACCTTATAGGGAATCATCGAAAGCTCATCTGGGACCTCGTGGAACTTGCGTCCCATGAATCGCTTAATGGAGAACACTGTGTTCTCTGCATTTGTAACTATCTGGTTCTTTGCAGGCTGGCCAACAAGCCTGTCTCCCTTTGCAGTGAAGCCGACGATTGAAGGTGTAGTGCGCTGACCTTCAGAATTAGCAATGACCACAGGCTCGTTGCCTTCCATCACAGATACGCAGCTGTTTGTGGTTCCCAAATCGATTCCTATAATCTTTCCCATATTATTCTCCTGTGCCGTGCTGGATGCACGGACTTCCATCTAAATTTCCAATGCTGAATTTAACTAAATTATAAGTAATCGTCAAACCCTAGGCTTAGCAATTTTAACTTTTGCTGGCCTCAGCACCCTATCATAAAGCATATAGCCCTTTGAAAGCTCCAATGTGACCACTTCCGACTCAACACCATCTTCCTCGCTCATCATCACAGCCTCATGCTCGCTTGGATTGAACTCATGGCCAACAGCCTCGATGGTCTTAAGGCCATTCTTCTCCAGTGTCCCATAGAACTGCGCCCTGACCAGCTTCACCCCTTCAAGAAGGGCCTGTATGTCATTCGTCTTCTGCGCCGCTTCAATAGCGTAATCCAGATTGTCCAGGCTTGTGATCAAATCCTTGACCAGGCGCTCTGAAGCGTACTTGACGCTTTCTTCCTTTTCGCGGACAAGGCGTTTTCTTGTGTTGTCCAGGTCAGCATGAGTGCGAAGCACCTGATCCTTAGCCTCATCAGCTGCTTTCTTAAGGCTTTCAATCTGGGCCTCAAGTTCAGCCACCTTAGCCTTGTCATCCTCAGGTGCCACAACCTCCCCTTCCTGGACGGCTTCTTCCCTGATCTGAGATTCCTGATCTGAGGGAATCTCATTGGTCTTCTCAGCCTCTTCTTCCAGAGGCTTGCTCTTCTTTGACATCATTTACTCCTAAGCTTGATGAACAAAAGATAAACAAAGGCCTGGCGCATCGTCAAGCCACTGGGCATGTGAATCTTCTATCCTAGTCGAAGCGGATCTCCTCTTCCTGGCCATAGGGCTCATAGCGCTTGCTGACTATCATGGAAGACTGGTCTTCCTCAGGCTTCTCAGAAGTCTCCTGCTCTTCGGCTTCATTCCTTATAGGGGGCTCTTCGGGCTCCCTGTTCATTGCAGTCTCTTCAGGCTCCTCGTCCGGCTCCCAATTAGCTGGCTCCTCCTGGACTGGGCTGTCGACAAGGCTCTTGAGCCTTGTTTCAGATAGCAAGGCGGAGGTCCTGTTGTAGGCATCATCAAGCTTCTCCAGCTGCTCCAGGGTCCTTCTCTGGGCCTCCTCCTGGAAGTCCAGGAGAATTGTGGAGCTCACCTTGCCCATCCTGTCCTCGACAGCGCCTATGGAGGCATCAAGGGCATCAAGGCGCGTGGAGAACTCAGCCAGCAGCGTCTTAAGCGATGACAGGGACGAGGAAGCATCAAGCACCTCCTGGGTCCTTGCCTCAACATAGCTGGTTTCGTCGGCAAGCTTTCCAAGGGCGCCGTGGAATGTAGCCATGGCCCCCTGCAGGTCAACCAGGTCCTCATGATAGGACCTGATCTCCCCGAGCCTTTCATCAATCTCTGTGAAAAGCTCCCTTGCACTTGAGACAGCCTGGCTTATCCTTTGCTCGGACTCCTTTGCACAGGCCAGCTGATGGGAGCTGGCCTGGTCAAGCTCGCCCTTGTATAGTTCCGTGGCCTTCTTCAGCTTCTCCAGCCTGGCGCTGCTCCGAACGGACGCGGTGATGATGAAGGTAAGTATAACCGAAAGAAAGAACAAGAAGATCGGCAGAAAATAAACAAGCAGCTCCTGATTCATTGCTTTACCTCCTCAAGGCTTTCCAGATAGGCTGAAAGGCCTCTCCAGCTCTTGAACTGAAGACAGCCTCTAGACCTTCTATTATTGACCAGGGCCGCCTGCATGCCTGCATTCAAGGCCCCAAGAACATCCTTGTCATAGCTGTCGCCGATGAAGAGAATCTCATCGCCTGGAACTCCAAGAGCTTCAGAGAGCATGTCAAAGCCTCTTCTATGGGGCTTGAGATAAAGGGTCTCCTCTGGTCCAAGAGCTGCATCTGCAAGATCCTCGAGCCCCAGGAGCCTAAGCTTCTCAATGACAGGAAAATCTGAAAGGAAGCCTATCCTGCAGCCCTTTCTTCTAAGGCCTAGAATGGTCGGCCTGACCTCTCTGAATGGCTTTATGAAGGCAAAGGACCTTGCAAAGCTTCCATATACGAGGCTCTCAAGAACCCTCTGGGCATCTGGATGGCCAGAAGGGGCAAGCGATGCCTCCCTCTGGCGGAAGGTGTCTTGATGCAGGCTCTCCTGGGCTGCACGAAAGTGCTTTCTGATATGATGGTATAAGCTCATGGCCCTTGGATGAGCAAGGTAGGACCTTGCCAGCGCAAGCTTCATATAAGCGAAGGGATAGAGGGTTCCATCTATATCAAAAGCCACAGCCTTGATCATCAGCGCTTCTTCCCCATGGCAATAGCCTTGGCCTTTGCACCTGGCTTCTTGGGCCTTGGCTTTGCTATGGCCCTTCCAGAGGTGCTTTTTGGTGCAGCCTTTGGCCTTGGCTCCGCCTTCTCTGTGGGCTTTGGGCCAAGGGCGTTGTTGGAGGTATTCCTGCGCCTTTCCCTAAGGTCTATCTCTACAGGGACGCTTGGAAATCCAAGATCCTTGCGCACGCAGTTGTTCAAGTATGAGATGTAGTTCTGGGGGAAGTCCTTGACCTTGTTGACGAAGAACAGGAACTTGACTGGATCAGCGCTTATCTGGGTTCCATAATAGACCTTGTTATGTCCTTCTGCTCCTCTTGATGGCTGATAGCTCTCAGTCCAGGCGCGCAGTGCATTGTTCACCACAGAGGTATCGACCCTGTGATTGAGCTGCGCCTCGATCTTCAGGACTGTGTCCATAAGCTCCTCCACGCCCTTGCCCGTAAGAGCCGATATGAAGCAAAGAGGGGCGAAAGAGAGCACTGGGAACAGGAATCTCACCCTGTCCTCCATGGCAGCGTACTGGTTTGCCACTCCGCTGAGCAGGTCGGCCTTGTTGAGAACCATGATCACGCCCTTGCCTCTGCGGACTATCAAGGCAGCAATCTTCTTGTCCTGTTCCGAAAGGCCTTCTATGGAGTCGATCATGAGCAGAACTACATCAGCCTCATCTATTGTCTTGATGGCCCTGTTGACGCTGTAGTACTCAACATCATCATCGACCTTTGTCTTTCTCCTGATTCCTGCTGTGTCCAGGATCTCGAATTCCGTTCCCTTGTATGAGAACTCTCCTATCACCACATCCCTTGTGGTCCCAGGGATGTCGCTGACTATGGAGATCTCCTTCTTGACCAGGTAGTTGGCCAGGGTGCTCTTGCCCGTGTTCGGCTTTCCAAGCAAAGCAAGCTTGAGCCTTGGGGCTTCCTGCTCTATGTCCACAAGCTCCTCAAGGCCAAGCATGCCGAGCAAGGTCTCCTCAAGAAGATCTATGCCGATGCCATGGGCGCTGGAGATTCCGACAACTCTCTGAAAGCCAAAGGAGAAGAAGTTCCAGACCAGGTCATCCCTGGTCTCATCATCGATCTTGTTGACTGCAAGTATGGTCTTTGCCTCATAGGGACGAAGCTTCTGCATCAAGGCATGATCCTCTGGAGTCAGCTCCATGCAATCCACCAGGAATATTATGGCATCTGCGCTGTCGAGGATTGAAAGGCTCTTTCTTGACACCAGGTCATCAAATCCTTCCTTGTCCAGCTTGACTCCGCCGCTGTCGATCAGGACAGCCTGGTGCCCTCCAAGAAACCATTTCTCCTGAAGCAGATCCCTGGTCACTCCTGCCGTTGGATCTGTTATCGCCCTTCGCTTTCCAACCAACCTGTTGAAAAGGGTGGACTTGCCCGTATTGGGCCTTCCTATTATCGCTATTACCGGGATTTCCTTGCTCATTGACTATAAATTATCCTTCTAGAGGATTATCGCACATTTTGAACATCATGCCAACTTGCAGGACTCTTTCTGGAAATACTTGCAAAGAGCTGTGAAGACTTAAGGTTCTAGGGTATCATTGGGGCATGAAGAAGCCAAGAGACCCTTTCATTTTAGCCCTAGCTGCAGTGGCGCTTGCAAGCCTCCTGCTCCTGGCTGCCTTCTATCCAAGAATGGTGGACGCCTTCAAGGACTCTGGAGTGATGGAGCTTCTTGCCAGCCACAGCGAGAGCTCCCAGATGAGAGATGTAGCCATCTGCTTCATAGACAAGGACTCAAACTGGGCGATATTTGACACTTCAACCAGGAAAAGAGGATCCAGCAGCCTTCACGACAGCTTCGAAGCCTTGCTTGAAGGTCCAACCGAGCAGGCCATCAATGCTGGCTATGGCACAGCCATAGCCAAAGGCACACAGCTGATCGGCCTGTCTGTCAGCAGGGAGACCTTGTATGCCAGCTTATCAAAGGATTATCTGAAGACCGAGGACAGAGCTTCAGCTGAGCTGCAGATGCTCAAGACAGCACGTCAGATCAAGACCAGCATAGAAAAGGTCATCGTGCTTGTTCAAGGAACGCCGCTTGGGACCTGAGAGCCTCAAGGAAGCCTTCCCTGTCCATGCCCTTCTTCTTTCCTATAAGGAACAGGAACTCTGTATTGCCCTTGCGCCCCTTGATTGGGGACTGGCACAGATCATGAACGCCAAGGCCTTCTGAGCATAGCTGGTCATAGACCGAGGTCACTATTTCAAGCAGGAGGCCCTTGTCCTTGACTACACCTTCAAAGCCATCAATCTGGCCGCGCAGCTCAAACTGAGGCTTTATCAAGGCTATCAGAAAGCCGCTCCTTGAAAGGTCAAGCATATGGGAGGCAGCTCCATGAATCGACCTGAATGACAGGTCAGCCACTGCAATATCGCAGGCTGTGGAGAATTCCATGATGTTTGTCTTCTCGCATACAGCAACTCGGCTGTCTGTGCGCAGCCTGTAATCAAGCAGGTTGAAGCCTACGTCAATGCTGTAGACCTTCTGTGCTCCATTCTGCAGAAGGCAGTCGGTGAAGCCGCCTGTAGAGGAGCCTGCATCAATTGCAGTCAGGCCAGTGACGTCTACCTTGAAACGCCTTAAGGCCTCCTCAAGCTTGCAGCCTCCACGAGAGACATAGCGAGGATAGATGATATCGACAGAGGAGCCTGAGCTCACACTCTGCTTGGGGTCTGTGACAAGCTCCCCGTCAACATATATGTTCTTGCACAGCACCAGGGCTGTAAGCTCATCGCTTGTCCTTTCAGGCCATGTTCTGCGCAGAAGCGCCAGGCAGCTTATCCTTTTCATGCTAGGCGCTGTATGGACAAGGCCTTGCCCGTATTTGAGTCGAAGGTGACAATGACGCCCTGCAGCGTGGAAGGATTCTCAGACTGGATCGGCTTGTAGGGCATCTGCTCCAGCTGCTTGGATATTGAGAGCCCAACTTCGCTTCCAATCACGCTCTCAAGCGGTCCGCACAGGCCCAGGTCAGTGATATATGCCGTGCCCTTCGCCAGAATCCGCTGGTCTGCAGTCTGCACATGGGTATGGGTTCCCACCACGGCCGTGACACTTCCATCAAGGAAGTAAGCCATGGCTTCCTTCTCCTGTGGGCATTCGGCATGGAAATCAACGAAGATCGCCTTGACTTCCTTGGACAGCTTGCCAACCAGGGTGGCGGCGCATCTGAAGGGATCGTCAATGGCAGGCATGCTGACACGCCCCTGGATGTTGATCACACCGATTCCATTGACTATGCAGGACCCATGCCCTGGGACTCCTGGAGGATAGTTTGCAGGACGGAGCATCTCATTCCTGGTGTCCAGGAAGGGCCTTATGTCATCAGAGCCCCAGATGTGGTTGCCGCTGGTTATGACGTCCGCCCCTGCCTTGAAGATTGTGTTCATCTCCTCCAGGGCAAGGCTGAAGCCCTCTGTTGCATTCTCGCCGTTGACAATGACGATGTCGGCTTGAGTGCTTTGCTTAAGCTGAGGCAGAAGAAAAGAAACGGCCCTGCAGCCGGAGGCGCCATAGACGTCTCCCAAGAGCAGGGCCTTCATTGTATCAGCGGGCATACTCAACCACTCGAGTCTCCCTGATGATGGTGACCTTTATCCTGCCAGGATAGCGAAGCTCAGCTTCTATGCGAGAGGCAATGCCCTTGGCAAGCTCCTTGGCTCCGTCGTCGTTGACATTGTCGCTGTTGACCATGATCCTGAGCTCGCGGCCGGCCTGGATTGCGAAAGCCTTGTCGACTCCCTCAAACGAGGTGGCTATGCCCTCAAGGCTCTCAAGGCGCTTGATGTAGTTATCGATGGTCTCCCTTCTAGCTCCAGGGCGTGCTGCGCTTATGGCATCAGCAATCTGGACTATGATGGATTCTATGCAGCAGGCTTCCACATCATTATGATGGGACTGGATTGCATTGACCACGCGTGGCTCCTCGCCAAGCCTTCTGGCCAGGTCTGCGCCCATCTCTGCATGGTTGGCATCGCCATCCGTCTCCATTCCCTTTCCAATATCATGAAGCAGGCCGCCTCGTCTTGCGATATCCACATCGGCTCCAACCTCAGAGGCAATCATGCCGCTGAGAATGGCGACCTCACGTGAGTGAGCAAGCACATTCTGGCCATAGCTAGTGCGGAAATACAGCTTCCCCAGAGCCCTGATTGCTTCCTGGCTGATATTATGGATGCCAAGGTCGAAGACAACCTTCTCACCCTCGTCAATGACAACCTTGGAGACTTCCTTGGAAACCTTGTTGACGACTTCCTCGATTCTTGCCGGATGAATTCGTCCATCCTGGATCAAGCGCTCAAGTGCCACTCGAGCCACTTCCTTGCGAACAGGGTCAAAGCAGGAGATCACAACCGCTTCCGGAGTGTCATCGATTATGATGTCGACGCCGGTAAGAGTCTCCAGGGTCCTTATGTTGCGGCCTTCTCGGCCTATGATCCGCCCCTTCATCTCATCGCTTGGAAGAGTGACGGTGCTTATGGTCACCTCGGAGCACACCTCGGTTGCAAGGCGCTGCACGCTGGATATGATGATATCCCTGGCAACCTTGTCAGACTGAGCCTG
>JAQVSP010000030.1 GCA_028700425.1 Sphaerochaetaceae bacterium
TGTACAGATCGTTCAGGTCGCTTGTTGCAAAGCGGCCTCCATCCAGCTGCACCATTGGCCTGAGGTCTGGCGGAATGACTGGAATGACAGTCATGATCATCCATTCAGGCTTGTTTCCGCTGTCACGGAAGTTCTCGCAGACCTCAATGCGCTTCAACAGCCTCTTGTCAGCCTTGGCGCCCTTGGCTCTCATGACTTCGCGAAGCTCGGCGCTCATTGCATCGAGATCGAGATTCTGGAGAAGCACCCTGATAGCCTCGGCTCCCATTCCTGCTGCGAATCCTTCGCCGTACTGGGCCCTTGCTGAAGCATACTCCTCCTCAGAGAGGAGCTGGCGTTCCTTGAGATCGGTGTCTCCAGGGTTGGTCACTATGTACTTCTCGTAGTAGAGAACGCTCTGAAGAGAGTTCTTGGAGATGTCCAGAAGCAGGCTCATCCTTGAAGGAACAGTGCGATAATACCAAATATGGGATACGGGAGAAGCAAGGGTTATGTGGCCCATGCGCTCACGGCGCACCTTTGTTGTGGTGACCTCGACTCCGCAGCGATCGCAGACGACTCCGCGATACCTTGAGGACTTGAACTTGCCGCAATAGCACTCCCATTCCTTTGTAGTACCGAAGATCTTCTCGCAGAAGAGACCGTCCCTCTCAGGGCGCAGGGTCCTGTAGTTGATGGTTTCAGGTTTCTTCACTTCGCCATAGGACCAGGCCTTGATCTGCTCAGGCGAAGCCAGTCTGATCATCACGCTATCAAAATCTTGAATATCTTTCATCTATCACTCCTGCTCTAGAAGCCTTTCTTCTTGATCAACTCTTCATCCCTTTCGGTGAGGGAGACCTGGTGCCCATTCGAATCGTATACTGACATGTCGAGAGCCAAGCCTCTGACCTCCTGGGTCAGGACGTTGAAGGCCTCTGGCATTCCAGCTGACGTTGGCGGCTCACCCTTCACGATGCTCGAGTAGATGCGCACTCTTCCGTTCATATCATCGCTCTTGATGGTCAGCAGCTCCTGCAGGTTGTTTGCAGCGCCGTAGGCCTCAAGTGCCCAGACCTCCATCTCTCCAAGTCTCTGGCCTCCGAACTGGGCCTTTCCGCCCAGCGGCTGCTGTGTGACCAGCGAGTAAGGTCCTGTGGATCTTGCATGCATCTTGTCATCAACCAGGTGGTGCAGCTTCAGGTAGTATATGTAGCCGCAGAACACAGGATTGACGAATGGCATTCCGGTTCTTCCATCGTACAGGGTGGTCTTGGAATTGACAGGAAGGCCTGCTTCCTTCATCTTCTCCTCGATCTGCTCCATGCTTGCGCTCTGGAAGACAGGAGAGGTGTACCACTGGTCAAGCTTCACGGCAGCCCAGCCAAGCTGAGTCTCCATGAGCTGTCCGATGTTCATTCGCGAAGGAACTCCCAGCGGATTCAGGCACACATCAAGCGGTGTTCCATCAGCCATGAACGGCATATCCTCTTCAGGGAGAATCCTGGACACGACACCCTTGTTTCCATGGCGTCCTGCCATCTTGTCGCCCTGGCGAAGCTTTCTCTTTGTTGCGATGAGAACCTTGACTGTCTGAGACACTCCTGGGGGCAGATCGTCTGTGTCGCGGTCAAGCCTCTGGATGTCGATGACGATTCCCTCGGTTCCGTGTGGCACCTTGAGAGAGGTATCCCTGACTTCCTTGGCCTTCTCTCCGAATATGGAGTTGAGAAGCCTGAACTCAGGAGAGGTATCGCTGTCGCTCTTTGGAGTTGTCTTTCCGACAAGGATATGGCCCGGGCGAACCATTGTGCCGATGCGGATGATTCCATCCTCGTCAAGCTGGTCAAGAACCTTCTCGCTTGTGGATGGGATGTCCTTTGTCAGCTCCTCGTTTCCGAGCTTGGTCTCGCGAACATCAATGGAGAACTCCTTGATATGGATGGATGTATACACATCCTCCTTCACGACACGCTCGCTGATGAGAACTGCATCCTCATAGTTGTAGCCGTTCCATGGAACGAATCCAACCAGGATGTTGCATCCAAGAGCCAGGTCTCCGCGGTCTGTTGCGGATCCGTCGGCTATTACATCGCCTTCCTCAACCTGGTCGCCGACATCAACGATGGGCTTCTGGGTGAAGCAGGTGTCCTGGTTAGTCCTCTGGTACTTCTGGACCTCATAGGTGTCCATATCCCCGTCGATCTCAGGCTTGAATGGCTTTACACGGATTGTCGTGGATGATACATACACGACCTGTCCGGCATGCTTTGCCTTGATCAGGACTCCGCTGTCGTAGGCAGCCTTGCGCTCAGTTCCAGTGCCCACTCTCGGAGCTTCCGGGAAGAGAAGAGGAACAGCCTGGCGCTGCATGTTGGATCCCATCAATGCACGGTTTGCATCATCGTGCTCAAGGAACGGGATCAAGGAAGCAGCTACGCTTATGACCTGCTTTGGAGAGACATCCATGAACTTGATGCCTTCAGGGGCATGGAAGGAGTAATCGCCGTTATGCCTGCAGCTTACCAGGGCATCCTTGAAGGTGCCGTCAGGGTTGAGCTTTGCGTTGGCCTGGGCGATATAGAGCTTCTCCTCGTCGTTTGCATCGAGGAAGCGGACCTTGCTGGTGGCTCTTCCGTCGACGACCTCGCGATAGGGGGTCTCAAGGAAGCCAAAGTCATTGACTCTGGTGTAGTTGGCCAAGGACACGATAAGTCCGATGTTCGGACCTTCTGGCGTCTCGATAGGGCACATCCTTCCGTAATGAGTGTAGTGGACGTCTCTTATCTCGAAGCCTGCGCGGTCGCGGTTGACTCCTCCTGTTCCAAGAGCTGTGAGCCTTCTCTTGTGGGTCAGCTCAGCCAGCGGGTTGATCTGATCCATGAACTGTGAGAACTGAGACGATCCAAAGAAGTCCTTGATGACTCCAACGATCGGCTTGTTGCTTATAAGGTCTCTTGGCTTTGAGGCATCTGGATCGAGGTTCATCCTCTCCTTGCTGATGCGCTCCATGCGGGCAAAGGCGGCCTTCATCTGCTGCTGCAGAAGCTCTCCTACGCTTCTTACACGCCTGTTTCCAAGGTGGTCGATATCGTCAACGCTCTCCTCATGGATGAACACCTTGATCAGGTAGTCCATAGTGTGGATCACATCCTCGGGAGTGAGAACAACCTTGCTTGCATCGGGAGCCTTTCCCTCTTCATCAAGGCCATAGAACTTCTTGTTCAGCTTGTAGCGTCCGACCACTCCAAGATCATAGCGCCTCTCGGAGAAGAACATGTCCGGCAGGTCCTTTTCCGCTCTCTCGACGCTTATCATCTCGCCATTGGCAAGAACGCTGAATATTGCAGAAAGCACATCTTCCTTGGTAGGCTCGCCAGTCTGGTTGTTCTCCTTGGAGGTGTACTTTGCGTCTTCGACGTCAAGGCAGTTGAGCACAATCGGGCTGTGGAGGGTATCCGGCGTAGCAGGATCCATATCCACTATCTCGACCTGGACAATGCCAAGGCTGGTCAGCTCATCCACAAGGTGGCTCAGAAGCTCATCGCCAGCCCTGAGGACCTTGCGCCTCTCGCCGTCGATGGCTGCATAGACATCCTTGTAGAGACGTGCTCCCTTGAGAGACTTTGCATTCTCGTCAAGAGGGATTGTCACGCCCTTGTAGAACTGCCCAAGGATCTTCTCGCGGCTGTCGAATCCGATCGCCCTGAGAAGAAGGGTGGCAAGAATCCTTCTCTTTCTATCCAGCTTGGTATAGATGAGACGCTTCTTGTCATCTATTTCAAATTCCATCCAGGATCCCCTGTACGGGATGATCTTGGCGGTATAGACATCCTTTTCAAAGCAGAAGATTACACCAGGAGACCTATGGATCTGGCTGACGACGACTCTTTCTGCACCATTGATTATGAATGTTCCCCTATCAGTCATGATAGGAATGTCACCGAAGAAAACATCATTCTGACGAATTTCTCCAGTCTGGTTTATTTCGAGACTGATGGTTGCCCTGAGCGGAACGCTGTAGGTGCGGCCTTTCTTCTTGCACTCTGCCTCGGACATCTTGATGTTATCAAAATCCAAGGTGTAGTGCTCGTACTTGAGAGACAAGTCACCGTTTTGGCTGTTAATGGGGAAGGCTGATCTGAAGACCTCCTCAAGTCCCATGCTTGGATCTGGGTCTTGATGTGCTTCTGCTCGCTTGCGCTGAAGGAACCGCTCATAGGAAGCGGTTTGAATCTCAATCAGATTCGGGAGCTTGCAGACGTCTTCGAATTCTTCTCCGATATAGGTTCGTTCTATGGATTTGCCTTTGGCAACCATGCTTTTCCCTCCATATTTCGAGGACTCAACACCAAATAGGTGTTATTGAAACTAAAAGCCAATCTTAGGGATTGGCAAATAAGCCTGCAGGCTTTTTATGGCCTGCAGGCTGCAAAATAAGATATGCTACTTAACCTGGACAGTGAGGCCTGCGGCTTCAAGCTTCTCCTTGATAGCGGCTGCGTCAGCCTTGGAGATGCCTTCCTTGACCTTTCCACCACCCTCAACAAGGTCCTTGGCTTCCTTGAGACCGAGGTCTGTGCAAGCCCTGACTTCCTTGATGCCGGCGATCTTCTTGGTTGCGTCGAAGCCTGTGATCAGGACATCGAACTCAGTCTGCTCCTCAACTTCCTCAGCGGGAGCTGCAGCAGCAACTGGGCCACCGGCTGCAACAGCTGCAGCAGCGGTAACGCCAAACTTCACTTCCATAGCCTTGATCAGCTCGGAAACCTCAAGCACCGTCATGTTGGCGATAGCTTCCAAAATTTCTTCCTTGGATACCATATTATCTTCTCCTTGAAAATTTTATTACGGTTTAGCAGGTAACAATACGAAGACTAAGACCGTTTATTTGTTCTGTTCTTCCAACTTGGCCTGATAAGCCAAGAGTGTTGCAGCGAGCTTCTGCACCGGTGCTTTCATTGTTCCCATCAAGGAAGCGATGAGCTCGAGCCTTGTCGGCAGCTTAGCAAAAGCCTCGACCTGAGCGGCATCAAAGACTTTTCCATCAAGGATTCCGCCCTTTACAGCGAACTTTCCGGCAGCCTTTGCGAATTCAAGCACTATCTTGGATGTGGCGCCCTGCTCTTCACTATTGCTCATAATGACAGCTGTAGGTCCAGCCAGGTACTGCTCAAAGCCAGAGTGGTTAAGCTCTTCCATTGCTATCTTGGCATAGCGGTTCTTCACGATCTTGCAGATAGCGCCCTTCTCCCTGAGCTGCCTGCGCAGGTCAGAGATCTGAGCTACTGTGATTCCGCGATAATCGGCAAACACGTAGCCGTCATAGCTCTTGAATTGCTCACGAAGCGCGTCGACAGAGGCTGTCTTAGCATCATTGATTCTTGTCTGATAGTCCATAATCTGCCTCCTTATGCCTCAATGGTCTTGAAATCGATCTGAAGGCCTGGGCCCATTGTGGATGCCAGGAACACGCTCTGCACGTAGTCTCCCTTTGCATCGACTGGCCTCTTCTTCTGGATCTCAGTGTAGATGACCTTTGCGTTCTCAGCTACGAAGGCTGGGTCCATGGAGACCTTGCCGACTGCGATGTGAACAACACCGGTCTTATCGGATCTGAATTCGGTTCTTCCCATCTTCAGCTCTGCCAAGGCTCCCTTGATATCCATGGTGACTGTCCTGGTCTTCGGGTTAGGCATAAGGCCTCTGCGTCCGAGGATCGGTCCGAGCTTTCCGACTTCCTTCATCATGTCAGGTGTTGCGACAGCTATATCGAAATCCATCCAGCCGCCCTTGACCTTCTCAACGAGGTCTACATCACCGACATAGGTGGCTCCAGCATCCTTGGCTTCCTGAACCTTGTCTCCCTTGCAGAAAACGAGGATCTTCTTCTCAGCCTGGAACTGATGAGGGAACACCACAGTGTCACGAACGCTCTGGCTCTTCTTGAGAGTGAGGTTGACGTGAAGCTCAACTGTCTCGTCGAACTTGGCGTATGCCACTGCCTTTGAAAGGCTTGCAGCCTCTTCGAGGGTGTACTGCCTTGGGGCTCCGACCTTCTTGATTGCTTCTTGGTACTTTTTTCCGCGCTTCATTACTTCTGCACCTCCACGCCCATGCTTCTTGCTGTTCCGGCAACGATCTTCTTTGCAGCATCAATGTCGTTAGCATTAAGGTCTGGCATCTTCATCTTTGCGATGTCGGTGAGCTGAGCATCTGTAAGAGTTCCCACCTTCTGCTTGTTTGGAACTCCAGAAGCCTTTGCCAAGCCAAGTGCCTTCTTGATGAGGACTGCTGCTGGCGGTGTCTTGAGGATGAAGCTGAAGGTGCGGTCGCTGTAAACAGTAATGACCACTGGGATGATAAGTCCTGCCTCGAATGACTTTGTCTTGTCATTGAACTGCTGGACAAACTGAGGGGCGCTGACTCCATGAGGGCCAAGTGCTGGACCTACTGGAGGTGCCGGCGTGGCTTTCTGGGCAGGACACTGCAACTTGACTATTGCAGTTACCTTTTTCTTTGCCATTTTCTTTCTCCTTCCGCGGGTGATCCTGCCTGAGCTGGCGGATTAATTCGGGACCCCTGCGTTGGTAATAACGCCTATTCTACGATAGGCTCCCACCTTTCCAGACAAAGTCCGGAGAGGAGTGTTTCGATCTATAGCTGAATGCCTGTAAAAATCTTGTCCTGCCTCCTGATGCATCCAATCATCGGGCAAGAGGCCATAGGGCCTGTCAGACCTTCTCGACCTGAAGGTAATCCACGTCGATCGGCGTGATCCTTCCGAAGATCTCGACATTGACACGAAGCCTTGCCTTATCCAGGTTGATCTCCTCGATAGCTCCAGAGAAGCCCTCGAAAGGTCCTTGGATGATCTTCACATTCTCGCCCTCTGTAAAGGACTGCTTCGGCCTGAAGATCTTGTCATCCTTGATGTCGCCGGTCTTTGTGAGTATGTTTGCAAGCTCATCGGGCGAGAGGGGGACAGGCATCTTGTTCTGATTGCCTAAAAAGCCCGTGACTCCCTGGATCCTTCGGATCTGAGTGCAGATGCCCTTCCAGGTTTCCTCTGTAAGGTCAAGCTCAACAAGCAGGTAGCCAGGCAGGATCTTCTTCTTCACCTCATGCTTCTTTCCATCGCGGGTCTCGACCAGGGTCTCGAACGGAACCTTGACGTCAAGACATGCACGAGAGAAGGTCTCATCGGTCTCCATAATCTTACGGATGACGCGCTCGATCTTCTGCTCATAACCGGAGTATGTGTGAACTATATACCAAGTATCCTTTGCCATGTACTCTGCCTAGCTGCTAAAACAGCAAGTTCATGCCCTCAAAGAGCAGGAAGTCAACAAGGCCCAGCAGGACTGCGAAGAAGATCGTAGAGACCAAAACGATCTTGGTGGAAGAGATTACTACCTGCTTGGTGGGCCAAACAACCTTCTTCATCTCTGTTACACACTGCTTGAAGTATGTAATAAGCTTCTTCATATTGTCTTCTCCTATCTCGAGGGATTCAGGCCAGGAGGGATTCGAACCCCCAACACCCGGTTTTGGAGACCAGTGCTCTAACCGTTGGAGCTACTGGCCTGTTTTCCTCAAAAAGCCCTTTCGGACTATTTAATCTTAGTTTCCCTGTGAAGGGTGTGCTTGTGATCGAACGGGCAGTACTTGCTCAGCTCCATCTTGTCAGGATTGTTTCTCCTGTTCTTCTCGGTGGTATAGTTCTTTCTCTTGCACTCTGTGCACTGGAGGGCGATCTTCTCAACCGGTCCTTTCTTCTTAGCAGCACTAGCCATTGCCTTTCTCCTTAAGTCCCCATATGAGGGGCGTCAAAAAAAAGCCCTCGAGCGGACTTGAACCGCTGACCCCCACCTTACCAAGGTGGTGCTCTACCACTGAGCTACAAGGGCAAACTACGCCTCCAATGAAGAAACGCAAACAGAAAACTAGCAGAAAGGCCCGTCTTTGTCAATAACATCAGCAGAATAGTTTACGCAAAATCCGAAAATGGCAGATTATAGGTAAAAATCGCCCCTCTAGATCAGCTGAAGGCTCAATGCAATGAGCAGCTGTCCTGTGTAGTAGAGCATAAGATTTGTCACTCTTAGACCGAATCTCTGCTTTTTTGTGAAGGTGTTGAAGATCAGCACCACGTCGCTTGCTGCAAAAAGCACAGCTCCTATGAAGAACATGAGGCCCCCCTTCCCCTCTATGTTCCCTCCTGCAACGGCGGTCATGAGAACCACCGCCCCTATATAAGCCACCCCGAAGACCTTGAAGGCCCTCTTGGCTTCCACCGTCCTGAGAATCCAGGCAAGAAGGCCTGCAGCAACAGCCAGCCCTATAGCCAAGGCGGCAGGCAAATGGCTTGATATGGAGACCTGGGCTGCAAGATAGAGCACATGGCCTGCCAGAAATGCAGCTATGCCGGCAAGGAAGACCTTGTCCGCTGCCTTGTCAAGGACAAAGCGAAGATTGAGAAGCGCGTCTCCTGCAACCCCTAGAGCAAGGCCGATGACAATCAGGCGTGCAAATGCTGAATTTGAGCATAGAGCTGAGGATGCTATTCCAAGCCCTAGGAAAGAAAGTGATGCCAGGGCCTTGAAGGCTACAGCCTTCACATAGTCCTTCCTCTTCTCAAGAAAGATGAAAAGAGCTTGTGCAGCCAGTCCAATCAAGCATAGATACCAGTATTCCATATATATCTGCCGTCCTTCCCTAATTCTAGTGCATGAAATAAAAAAAGCAACAGTTTTCCGCCCTTGTTGAACACTTGCCTGAAAACAGCTATTCTTTATCCATGAAAATAAAAGAGAGCAACACCAGGCTTTCCCACACAAAGGAAGCCATACAGCGTGACTTCGCAGAGCATCTGAAGTACACAATAGACGCAGACATCTATCATACCACACCATCCAACAGGTTTACGGCTCTGGCTTATGCAATCCGGGACAGGATCATACACCAATGGGACATAAGCAGAAAGACCCAGAGAGGCTCCAAGAGAGTCTACTATCTGTCTCTTGAGTTTCTCATGGGACGTGCCATGACCAACAACCTGATAAACATGCGCCTTGAGGATGTAGCCCAGAAGGCCCTCATGGAGCTTGGATACACCTACGAGGAGCTGGCTGACTGCGAGATGGATGCAGGGCTGGGCAATGGAGGGCTGGGCAGGCTTGCTGCCTGCTTCCTGGACTCAATGGCCACAATGGAGATTCCCTGCTTCGGCTATGGAATCCGATACAACTACGGGATCTTCCGCCAGCAGATAACCAATGGCTATCAGGCAGAGCAGCCAGACCGCTGGCTGAGAAACGGCAACCCCTGGGAGATAGCAAGGCCTGACCTGGTCTATCCTGTCAACTTCGGAGGAGAGGTCAGGGTCATCAGGGAGAATGAAAGGGACAGCTACAAGTGGGTCAACACCAAGGTCGTCAATGGCATGGCCTACGACATGCCCATAATCGGCTATGGCGGAAAGACGGTGAACACCCTCAGGCTCTGGAGCGCCAAGGCGGCAGATGACTTCTCGTTCAAGGAGTTCAATGAAGGCGACTACACCCAGGCGGTGCGCCAGAAGATCAGCGCAGAGAACATCAGCCAGGTCCTGTACCCAAACGATACAGCCTACATGGGCAAGGTGCTTAGGCTGGAGCAGCAGTACTTCTTCGTGGCCTGCTCGCTTGCAGACATGACAAGGCGCTTCAAGCGAGAGCGCACAAGCTGGTCTGAATTTCCTGCCTTTGCAGCCATCCAGCTCAATGACACCCATCCTTCCATAGCCATAGCGGAGCTCATGAGGATCCTCGTAGACCAGGAAGGCCTTGACTGGGATCCAGCCTGGGAGATAACCCAGTCTGTCATGGGCTATACCAACCACACCCTTCTGCCTGAGGCCCTTGAGAAATGGCCAGTGCCTATGTTCGAGGAGCTTCTTCCCCGTCATCTTCAGATCATCTATGAGATCAATGCCAGATTCCTTCAGAAGGCGGTTTCCTTCTTCCCCTTTGCAGCAGGCTCCCTATCCAAGGTCAGCATAATCGAGGAATCCAGCCCTAAGCAGATCCGCATGGCAAACCTTGCAATAATCGGCAGCCATGCCACCAACGGAGTCGCAGAGCTTCACAGCGAGCTGCTGAGAACAAAGATGTTCCCAGAGTTCTCTACGATCTACCCCGACAGGTTCACCAATGTCACCAATGGAATCACCCAGCGCCGATGGCTCCTGGCGGCCAATCCAGGCCTTGCCAAGCTCATAACAAGCGCCATTGGAGATGGCTGGATTACAGACTTCTCGCAGATTTCCAAGCTGAAGGGCTTTGCAGATGACCCTGCTTTCCTGGATGACTTTGCAAAGGTCAAGAGAGGCGCAAAGGACAAGGCCTGCAGATTCCTCAAGGACGACTGCAGCATGATTCTCAACCCAGATACAGTCTTTGACACCCAGATAAAGCGAATCCACGAGTACAAGAGACAGCTGATGAATGCACTGTCGATCATCCTGACCTACCATAGGCTCAAGAACGATTCCTCCTTCAGGCAGTCCTATCATCCAACCACCTTCCTGTTTGGGGGAAAGGCCGCTCCCGGCTATACACTGGCCAAGCTGATCATAAAGTTCATCTGCAATATCTCAGCGGTGATAAACAGCGACAAGGATACCAGCAAGCTCATCAATGTCTTCTTCATGCCCAATTATCGAGTTACCATGGCCGAGGCAATAATTCCTGCAACCAACCTAAGCGAGCAGATATCCACTGCCGGAATGGAGGCCTCAGGAACCGGAAACATGAAGTTCATGTGCAACGGTGCTGTGACAATTGGAACCCTTGACGGGGCAAACATCGAGATTGCACGGGAAGTCGGAGATGAGAACATCTTCATATTCGGCAAGACCGAAAGCCAGCTAGCCAAGCTTAGGGCCAGCTACGATCCTTATGAGATTATTTTGTCTGATCCTCAGATCAAGAGCGCAAGCGACCTGATTCTCTCTGGCTATTTCAACGTCAGCGAGTCTGGAATCTTCCTGCCGCTGCAGAGGGCTCTTCTGGACGAGGGCGACAGATTCTTCGTGCTGGAGGACCTGAAGGCCTGCAACGAGGCCTCCCTCAAGGCCAATGCCAAGATTGCACAGGATCCACGGGGCTTTGACAGGATGGCTGTCATGAACATAGCTTCCTCTGCGAAGTTCTCCTCAGACAGGAGCATAGAGGAGTATGCAAGCCGGATCTGGCACGTTGACAGGTGCCCGGTCAAGATCAACCCGGATGAGGATCACTGCCTAAACGATGCGCGCAAGCGCTAAGGCCTAGTGTCCATATCGGCTATCCAGCTGTCATCAAGGCCCTCATGGCAGTGCACATCCCTGCCTTCCAGGGCCTTTCTTACGCTGTAGTTGGCAGGGCACTGAAGAAGGACCTTGGCCATATGGGCTGCCAGAAGGACCGGATGGCCTGGAACTCCCCTATAAAAAGGCCTGACTGCATCATGGCCTTCCAGCAGGCCTGAGAGCTCAAGGTAGCTCTCCCTTCTAATCTTCACAAGATCTCCAAGCATTATGAAGAAGGGCTTATCTATGCCCTTGATTCCAGCCTGGGTGGAGGTGAACTGCCCTTTCTCGTAATCGGGGTTATAGACAAAGGACACAGGGAGGTCCGAGAGAGCGCCTTTTATCAGGTTCTCCTGATGACCGACCACGACCCTCGTCTCATAGGCAGAGCAGGCCTCTCTGGCAACATGATGAATGAGGCTTTCTCCATCTATCTCATACAAAAGCTTGTTGGCAGACCCAAACCTTCTTGAAAGTCCGGCAGCCAGGATCACAATTATCATATCCATTGAAAAGAAACCTCGAATGCAATTATAATCAGCATTACAATGTTTGCAACCTATATTAACTGCATAGCTGTAATAGCTGGCTCCCTAATAGGTCTCCTTCTCAAGAGATACATCAAGGATTCCTTCAAGGAGATTGTCTTCTCGTCCAGCGGGCTTGTGACCATAGTCCTGGGAATCAGGATGGCCATAGGAACCACCAATGCCCTTGCCATGATCCTTGCCCTGGTGCTTGGCGGCCTTCTGGGCTACCTTCTCAGGATTGAGGACTCCATAATGGCTCTTGGCACAAGGCTTGAGAAGCTGACAGCCAGGAAAGGCCAGGAGCAAAGCTCAGACCACAGCTTCGCACAGGGCTTCATGAGCGCATCCATACTTTTCTGCTCTGGGGCCATGACAATTGTAGGCTCCATACAGGCTGGAACCACAGGCGACTTTGAGACAATACTGGTCAAGTCCGTGATGGATGGCTGCATGGCCGTGGTCTTCACCACAGCCTATGGCATAGGGGTGGCCTTCTCGTCGCTTTTCATACTTCTCTACCAGGGCTTCTTCACCCTTGCAGGCTCCACCATAGAGCCAATTCTTGGAGAAGTGGGCATTGCGGAGATGGCTGCAGTAGGAGGAGTTCTGCTTCTCATGATAGGACTGGGGCTTCTGAAGCTGAAGAGCTTCAAGACAGCGAACTATCTTCCTGCAATGGCCATCGCTCCAGCCCTTGCAATCTGGCTGGACAAGATATTCTAGATGCAAAATGAAGCAGGGCTCCATTGGAGCCCTGCCTTATAATAAACGTCCTATTGCACTTCCTTGGAAAGCTCAAGCTGGCCGCCCTTGATGCTCAGCCTTATGCAGGAGCCCTCTGGGAAGGAGCCCTTGAGCATAGCCACAGCCAGAGGATTCTCGATATTGTTCTGGATTGCCCTCTTTATCGGCCTAGCGCCAAAGTCCTCGGTATAGCCAAGGTCGCAAACCCAGAGAACCACATCATCATCCCACTTAAGGCCGAAGCCTCTCTGGCTGAGCCTTTGGGCAAGCTGTTCAAGCTGAATGGTCACAATCTTGCCAAGCTGGTCGCGGCCAAGCTTGTTGAAGACGATGATCTCGTCGATCCTGTTGATGAACTCAGGCTTGAAGGCAGCTCTGATGGTCTCCAGGACGCTGCGCTTGGCAACCTCAAAGTCCGGCTCGGAGATTATGGCAGTAGAGCCCAGGTTGCTTGTCATGATGATAACCGTGTTGGAGAAATCAACAAGACGTCCCTGGCCGTCTGTAAGCCTTCCATCATCCAGCACCTGCAGCAGTATGTTGAATACGTCAGGGTGAGCCTTCTCGATCTCATCGAAAAGGATCACAGAGTAGGGTCTTCTTCTCACTACCTCTGTAAGCTGTCCGCCCTCGTCATAGCCCACATATCCTGGAGGGGCTCCAATGAGGCGCGACACAGAGAACTTCTCCATGTACTCGCTCATATCGATTCTGGTGAGGGCCTTCTCATCATCAAAGAGCAAGGACGCCAGCACCTTTGCAAGCTCAGTCTTTCCAACTCCGGTGGGACCTGCAAACAGGAAGGATCCAAGAGGCCTATGAGGCTCGCCTATTCCAGCCTTGTTTCGCCTTATGGCATCGCTGACAGCTCTCACTGCCTCTTCCTGTCCAACCACTCTCCTGGATATGGTCTTCTCAAGATCAAGGTACTTCTGCATCTCGCTGGCCATCATCTTGCTCACAGGCACACCAGTCCAGGTAGATACGACCTTTGCTATGTCATCAGCATCGACTTCCTCACGCAGCAGGCTGCTCTCACCTTGCACGCTCTTGAGCTTCTCGCTCTTCTCCTCGATTTCCCTCATGAGATTTGGGATCTCTCCATGCTTTATGCGCGCTGCAGTGTTAAGGTCTCCCTCTCTCTCTGCCTTCTGCTCGGCTGTCTTGAGCTCCTCAAGCCTTGCCTTGCCGGCTCTGATGGCATTGATCGCCTGTCTCTCGTTCTCCCAGCGAAGATGCATTGCATCTCTCTTGGCCGTCAGTTCAGACAGGTCCTTCTCGATCTTCTCAAGCCTTGATACAGAAGCCTTGTCTGTCTCCTTGGACAGAGCCTGCTTCTCTATGTTCAGCTGAAGGACCTTCCTCTGGATCTGGTCAAGCTCTGTAGGCTGGCTCTCGATCTCCATCTTAAGCTGGCTGGCAGCCTCATCAACCAGGTCTATGGCCTTGTCGGGCAAGAAACGATTGGTGATGTAGCGGTTGGACAGCGTTGCTGCTGCAACAAGTGCTTCATCAGTTATCCGCACTCCATGATGCACCTCGTAGCGCTCCTTGATTCCTCTAAGGATGGATATGGTATCCTCAACAGAGGGCTCATTGGCATATACTGGCTGGAACCTTCTCTCCAGGGCCTTGTCCTTCTCTATGTACTTTCTGTACTCATCAAGGGTGGTGGCGCCTACGCAATGAAGCTCGCCGCGGGCAAGAGCGGGCTTTATGAGGTTGGATGCATCAGTGGAGCCTTCAGCGGCTCCCGCTCCGACCAAGGTATGAAGCTCATCGATGAAGAGGATGATGTTCTCATTCTTCACAACCTCGTTTATGACGGCCTTGAGGCGCTCCTCAAATTCCCCGCGGAACTTGGCTCCAGCGACAAGCGAGCCAACATCCAGGCTCAGAAGCCTCTTGTTCTTAAGGCTCTCAGGCACATCGCTTGCAACGATTCTCTCAGCCAGGCCTTCCACGATTGCAGTCTTGCCGACTCCAGGCTCGCCTATGAGAACAGGGTTGTTCTTGGTCTTTCTGGAGAGGACCTGCATTACACGCCTTATTTCCTCATCCCTGCCGATAACAGGATCGAGCTTGCCTGTGGAGGCAAGCCTGGTCATGTCCCTGCAGTACTTCTCAAGGCTCTGGTACTTGCTCTCAGCATCCCCGTCATCGACTCTCTGATTGCCCCTGACGCTCTTAAGAGCATCCATGAGAGCCTCTCTCTTGATGCCGAACTCCTTTCCAAGAAGGTCGGCGACCTGGCCAGAAGAGCCAAGCATCGCCAGAAGCACATGCTCTGTGCTTATGAACTCATCCTTGAAGGCCTTCGCCTCATCCTCTGCCTTGTAAAGAACCTGTGCAAGATCTGGCGAAAGACCTCTCTGTGAAAGCTGGCCATAAGCCTTGGGCTGACGTGCAACCAGCGCCTTGACCTTTTCAGCAAGGCTATCGACATCAACATTGGCCTTTATGAGAAGAGGCCTTGCTAGGCCGTCCTCCTGCTCCAGGAGAGCTTCAAGAAGGTGCGCAGTGCCGATCTCAGGGCTATTGCCCTGATTGGAAAGGCTATCTGCCTCCTGAAGGGCTTGCTGCAGCTTGTTTGTAAATTTCTCAATGTTCATATTATATTATTCATCTCCTCCAGTCGCAACTGGACATGAATAATATAATCAAACGATGGCTGATCGACAACTTCAGGCCTTGTCAGGCCATGCGGAAGCTCTCAAGGTACTCATGGATCAGCACCTTGTTCTGCTCAGGTCCCAGGGAGCCGAAGAAGGTCAGCTGGAAGCAGAAGGACTCAACCAGGATGACGATGTTGCGCACAACGCTTTGCACATCGCAATCTCGGATCTGGGCCATGGATATGCCCTTGTTCATCAGTCTCCTGAAAAGGAACTGGAGCTTGGCTGTCCTTCTGAACACAGTCTGTGAATAGTCCTTGGTGTTATGGGTAATGGCGCTGACAAGGTTCTTCACCTCCCTGGAGTACTCCAGGGCGCTCTTGCAGATGTCATCGACAATGCGGATGATCGTGTCCAGGGGAGAATCAGGATCTGTCCATTCAAGCTCGTTGTATTTCTGGAACATATTCTCTGTTATGCTCTTGAGGGCACAGTAGAATATATCCTCCTTGTCGGAGAAGTACTGATACAGCGTAGCTCTTGACAGATTGCAGGCTTCAGCTATTGTGCTTAGGTTGGAATCGAAGTAGCCATCCCTTGAAAACACCTCAAGAGCCGTGGCTAGGATTGCATCCTTTCTCTTGTCATGGTCTATCTTCTTTGGCATGAAGAACTACCTCCATGGGCATGATAGCACCTCAAGCAGATTTAGAACAAGCTGAAAATGACACTTTTACAAAAAATGCCTATAATGACACCCTGTTTCACTTGGATTTCTGGAAACTCTCCACAGGACAGGTGAACAGCACCCCGCTTCCTTCCTGCTTTAGGATGTCCAGATCATCAACAGCAGCCATTATTGCCTTGGCATTCTCAGAGGGGCTTACTATGAGGACAATCTCCTTCTCAGGCACGATTGTGACATTAAGAAACTTAACGTCCTCCTCGCTGCCTGTTCCTCTTCCCTTGATAACCGTAGCTCCCTGGGCTCCAGCCTTTCGTGCTGCCTCGACTATATCATCTGCATAGCCCTTGCTAGCAATTATGACTATAAGCTTATTGTCCATTTCACTCTCCTGTTGTCTTGCCAATCTGATAGCCTGAAGCACCAGCTCATCATCCTTGAGCTTATCATAAAGACTCTGGTCGCTGGAGAGAATCAGGACCATCTCCTGCTGCATCTCTCCAAGCCCAAGAGCTCTTATCACGCTGCTGTGTGAGAAAGCCCTGGCATAGGTTATCGTCGCACCCCTGCTTCCCAGGGCCTTTGCCTTGGCTGCCAAGGCCTCCCCATGGCCCTTGCTGACAACGAAGGCTTCCAGATTCCCGCTAATCTCTCTCATGATCTGCTCCTCTTGTGCTTTACTATAATACCTAGAATCTGGATTGTCACCAATGGCATGACCGCTATAAAGCCGACGATTCCAAATGCAGATGCACCTCCATCGGAAGAGACTCCTATCGCAAGGGACAATATGAACGAGGTGCTCATCGGCCCGCTGGCAACGCCTCCGCTGTCAAAGGCTATTCCAGTGAATAGGTCTGGACAGAACTTCATCAGGATCAATGCTATGACCACCAGCGGCATAAGAGCCCATCTTATGTCAAAGTTGAACAGGGTTCTTGCCATTGCAAGAGCCACACCAATGCCGACAGCTATGGTCAGGAAGGAATACACCAGGCTTCTCTTTATGGATCCTGATGACTGCTCCTCGACCTGGTTCACAAGAACCGCCACCGAGGGCTCTGCAAGAACGGCCACAGCTCCAAGGAAGAAGCCGATGGGAATTGCAACCCAAGGTGCACTGGAAAGCTTGATGGTCTCTCCTATGATGCGTCCTGCATCCAGGAACCCATATTCAATGCCCCCAATGAAGAGGACAATGCCCAGATAGGAGTATATAAGGCCCCTGCTCACTCTCTTGATCCAGGCAGGTCCTAGCTTGAAGAAGAATATCTCAAAAAGGATGGATAATATGACAACAGGTGCAAAGGCAGCTCCTACCTTTCCAAGGCAGTCTACAAGCACCTCGCCAAGCCTGCTTGCATGGGCTGAGGATGCGGCCTGGCTTGATGAGGGGGATGCAAACAGCATGAGCATCAGAACCGAGATCACAG
>JAQVSP010000031.1 GCA_028700425.1 Sphaerochaetaceae bacterium
CCATGCGATAGAGCTGGTCTCCGCTGAGTATGAGATAGTAGTCGACCTCTTGGTCATGGAAGTGCTTGAGATTCTTTCTTACTGCGTCTGCGGTTCCCTGGTACCAGGTGTCGCTGTGGTAGGTCTGCTCGGCAGCAAGGATCTCGACAAAGCCATTGGAGAAGGAGTCGAAGACATAGGTATTGCTTATATGGTTATGAAGAGATGCACTGTTGAACTGCGTCAGGATGTAGATCTGCTTTATTCCGCTGTTGATGCAGTTGGATATTGGGATGTCCACCAAGCGATACTTTCCAGCGAAAGGGACTGCAGGCTTGGATCTATCCATGGTAAGCGGATAGAGCCTAGTTCCTTTTCCTCCCCCTAGGACTATTCCAAGTATTTTTGCTTTCTTTGCCATGTTATTCCTCCTTACTGGCTTTGAAGTAGTTTCATATACTGGGCTGCTGATGCATTCCAGGAGAAGTCCATCTCCATGGCCTTGATCATCATGGCCTTCATGTCCTCTTTCCTGTGATGAAGATCCACTGCCCGATGCAAGGCCTCTCTTATGCTCTGCACCGTGACTGAATCCATCAGCAGGCCTGTCTGATAATCGATTATCGTATCAGCAAGCCCACCCGTCCTATGAGCGATAGGCAGGTTGCCATAGCGCATCGAGAACATCTGGTTCAGTCCGCAGGGCTCGTAATGGCTTGGCATCAGGAAGAAGTCGCCTCCGGCCTCGGCCTGGTGAGCTGCCTTGTTGCTGAAGATGAAGTTCACCGATAGGTTAGGGTGCTTCTGGTGAAGCCTGATCAGGTCATCCTCAGTGTTCTTGTCTCCAGTGCCGATTATAAGGACCTGAATGTCAAGCTTGTCCAGCTCCTCTTCCAGCGCAAGGCAAAGCTCCCTTATGCCTTTCTGCCAGGCAAGGCGCGAGACCATGGTGAAAAGAGGAACATCTTCCCTGATCTCAAGGCCGAAGCGCTGCTGGCAGTCTGCCTTGCAGAGGGCCTTGCCTGAGAGGTCGTCCTTGCTGTAGCGAGAAGCGATGAGCTCATCGGTCTCGGGATTCCATGCCTCTGTGTCAATGCCATTTATTATGCCAAAGAGGCTGCTGGACCTTCTGCGGAGAAGCCAGTCCAGGGAGCAGCCCTGTACGGAACCCTGTATTTCCTTGGCATAGGTTGGGCTTACGGTGGTCACTATATCGGCAAAGGCTATGCCTGCCTGCATCATGTTGATCCTTCCATCGGCAAAAAGAAGCTCATTGGGCTTGTTCAGCGTAAACAGGAAGTCCATTCGTGCAAAGGTGCCCTGGTAGGCCAGGTTGTGAATTGTGAAAATGGTCCTGGCATCCTTAAGCGCCTGGGGACGAGCCTGCTTGATCATATAGGGCAGCATGCCGCTTGCCCAGTCATGGCACCACAGCCAATCAGCCTCGAAGTCCTGGCTTTCGCAAAGCTTGAGGGCGGACTTGCAAAGCAGTGAATAGCGGAAGAAGTTGTCGGCATAGGGCTCAAAGCTTGTTGGTCCATAGATGCCCTTGCGATTGTTGAAGACCGGGTGGCATAGCAGGCAATATTGCACCGATCCTACCATCTGGGTGGCAATCTCCACCTTCTCTGGTCCTCCAAGAACGCTTACCCTTAGGGTGCAGAGCTTCTCTCCAGAGTCTGCGACGCTTGTATCATAGGAGGGAACCAGGACCTTTACTGTGCAGCCTAGAGCGCTCAATGCCTGGGAAAGATCGCCGACGACATCAGCAAGCCCGCCCGACTTTGAGAATGGGACGGCTTCACTTGTTATCATCAATATCTTCATACCTTAAGAATACTACACCTAGGAAAAAATTAAGCAAGTGCTTTTTGCGCCTAAAGGGGCACTTTGGCATTATGCAAAGCCCAGGCTCAAGGCCTGGGCTTCAGTTTCGCACATTTCCTTTTGCGTTGGGCTAGATGTAGCTTCTTCCCTCCAGGCTGTCAAGCTCCTGCTTGGCAAAATGTGCGGCAATCGCCCCGTCGCTGGAGGCTGTGACAATCTGCCTGAACAGGGTATTGCGTACATCTCCAATGGCGAAAAGCCCATCTACGCTGGTTCTCATTGCAGCATCTGTCATGACAAAGCCTATATCATCCAGCTTGCATCCCATTGCCTTTGCCAGGTCGTTGTTTGGCACAAGGCCGACGAAGATGAACACAGCATCGAAGCTTTCCTCTGAGAGGTCGTCGAACTTGACTGCAGTGACCTTCTTGCCATCGCCGATTATCTCCAGCACTGATGAGTTCATCCTTGTCTTGACATGATGGTTCTCAAGGCTCCTTGCCAAGGCCGCCTGGGCACGGAAGGTAGCTCTCCTATGGCATATGGTCAAGTCGCCAGTGAGGCCGCTTAGGTAGATTGCTTCCTGGACGGCGCTGTCGCCGCCGCCTATCACCAGCATTTTCTTGCCCTTGAAGAACGGCCCATCGCAGGTTGCGCAATAGCTCACGCCACGGCCTGTATACTGCTCCTCTCCCTTGCATCCAAGCTTTCGACGGCTGCAGCCTGTTGCCAGCACGCAGATTGGAGCCTTGAAATCTCCTGCGCAGAAGAGCCCATCCTCTTTCTTGAGGCTCATTGCTCCCTCTAGCTCGATCCTGGCTCCAAAGCTCTCAGCCTGGGCCTGGAAGGCGGAAGCAAGCGCAAAGCCCTCCATGGGCTTGATTGATGGGTAGTTCTCCACCTTGTCAAGGCTCAGGACCTGGCCCCCTGGAAAGCCTGCTTCCAGGACCAATGTCCTCATGCCGCTTCTTGCTGCATAGGAAGCGCAGGAGAGTCCTGCGGGTCCAGCTCCAATGATCATCACATCATAATCACTCATGGTGCCTCTCCAGTGCCTCTTCGGCATCGCTCTTTCGAATATAAGATGGTCCTTGGCCGATGTCGTCCGGTCCAATTGAATTCAGGTGTTCCTGGGCAAGCTCCTCCAGGGCAAGCATGCAGCTTCTGCTCTTGCTGTCAACAACTACAGTCAGTCCCTCAAGGCTGTCCTTGATCTTGTCATAGAATGCCTGGGAGTCCGGGCCAGTCAAGAGAACAGTGCTCGTTCCGACCTTTTCAAGGCATTGCCTGAGGGTGGGGCAATAGAGCTCGGGCTCAATGTCAAGCTCCTCATGCAGGCTCTCTCCCTTGAAGAACAAGCCGACATAGAAGCGTCCCTTCTTTCCATCGATCAGAGAGCAGATAGGGCAGTGGACAAAGTCCATGGTCCTCTGCATGGCATCCAGTGTGCTTATGGAGACAAGAGGAACGCCGGTGGCAAGATTGATGCCCTTGAGAGTGCTCATGGCTATCCTGAGCCCAGTGAAGGAACCCGGCCCGCGGAAGCAGGCCAGTAGGTCAAGGTCCTTGAAACTGATGCCTTGCCTGTCGCAAAGGCCCTTGAGAAGCGCCAGTGCAGCCTGGGTGTGCTGGGAGCCTGCATCCAATGCTATCTCCTCAAAGCCTTTCTCTGTGCTCAGCCTGACGCAAAGCGTTCTTGTGCTTGTATCGCAGCTTAGGATCCTCATAGCTCTATCCCCTTGATCTCCACATCCCTGCTGTGGTCATCCTTTATGGTCAGCGTAATGTAAATGGTGTCTGCCGGCATCATCTCAGCAATCTTCTCGCTCCATTCGATGAAGGCCACTCCCTGGGGGTAGAGGAAGTCCTCTCCACCCATCTGCTCAAACTCCTCGCAGCCTGAGATGCGATAGAGATCCAGATGAAGCATGCTCATGGATCCAGAATATTCCTGGACCAAGGTGAAAGTGGGGCTCACTATGTTCTCCTTGATTCCAAGAGCCTTTGCAACTCCCTTGACAAGCACCGTCTTCCCAGCTCCAAGAGGACCTGTGAGGCTTACTACCATCCCAGGCTTGAGAACCTTGCCCAGCCTGGCTCCAAGGCTCTGTGTATCCTTGGCAGTCCTGCAGTTAAAGATCATATCTATTCCTCTTCATCACAGCAGCCACATTCTTCTTCATGGTGGTGGTGATCAAAGTGTGAATTTACATCGATATCCTCGAGAGAGCCAACCTCTGGGTTGGTCTTCTTCAGCTCATCCAGGTCCTCATCCTCATAGACGACCTGGCTGATGGCAGGTCCAACAGCCTCTCCTGTGAGCTCTGTGTATTGCTGCATCAGGCTGACAACCTGAGGATCCTCTGGATCTGCAAGGCGCGCCAGGTCCAGATACTCTCTGGCCTGATCGAACTCCTTGTCGGCAAGATGAAGGAAGGCAAGGTTTGTAAGGTATATCACATTGCCGCTCTCAAGCTCATTGGCTATTGCCAGATACTCCTTCGCAAGCTGTGTGTCCCCGCCTTCGCGTGTGCAGATGGAAAGCTCATTGTAGACCTCTGGATTCTTGGAATCCAGCTGTATGCTCTTCAGCAGGCTCTCGGTGGCCTCTGCATACTTCTCCTGGCATCGAAGCGCCCAGCCCTTGATGAACCAGCCTTCCCAGGAGGAGGGCTCGGACTTGAGATAGTCCTCCATTATGCTGATCGCCTTTTCCTCGTTGCCCAGCATTATCTGGTCATAGCCTTCCTCGATGGCCTTCTTCTTGGAGAGGGTAGGGGTCATGGATTCCATCAAGGTCTTTACCTGCTTCTTCTGCTCTCCGTCAGGAGCCTTGTCCATGAACCTTGAGAAGTACTCGTAGCTCAGGTCCAGGTCGTTCTGCCTTAGGTGGAAGCCTCCAAGCTCTGCAAGCAGCGCTGGGTTGTCTGGATTGGCCTCAAGGCCCTTGTGAAGGGTGTTCAGGAGCCTTGAATCAACCTTCTCGGCCTCCTCGATCTTGCCGGCTTTCTGAAGCTCTGCAACTTCCTTGGCATAGGCCAGGGCTAGGTTTATGTATGCATCGGCTGAGCCGGTGAGAGCTATGACAGCCTTGAACAGGGTCTGAGCGAAGGCATGATTGGCTTTCTGGCTCTGTGCGATGCCAGCAAGGGTCAGCTCCTTGGCGCTGTCCGGCTGGATGGCCAGGAGAAGGGCCTTGTATTGCTTTCTCCTATCTGTGTAGCAGCCATCAGCAAGGACCTTTATCAGGCCTGCTGCCAGGCTCTCAGTCCCGATTGAGCCTTGGCTCATTGTCTTGTCTGTAAATTGAACCGGCACTGGCGTTCCCATTGGGATGACCACGTCTCCGGCTACGAAATCCTTATCGAGGCTAATCATCTGGATATCGCATTCGATGCTTGAATCAATGATGCATTTATTCATTCTGTGTTCCAAAAAAGGGCTGCGGAGGGGGTGTTCTCTTGAACCTAAGGTTCAAGTGGAAGACTAGAGAGCCGAAGATTCTGTTCCGTTTAACCCGAAGGTTGGAGCACTGCACCGCAGCTATGCCGCCTTCCTTTTGTAAAGTTTGAGCAAGAGAAATTTCCCTGCTTCCGCAGCCATGGCCCATTGTATCATGAGCTTCAGTTTTATTAAAGGGGAGCAAAAGAAAAAGCGCCGCACAGTGCGGCGCTTCCTTAGACTAGGAAAAAGCTCAGACGAAGAGGTCCTCTTCCTTGATGTCGAGGTCTGCTTGGACCTCACCACCATCAAAGATCTCTGCATCATCGAGTTCCTTGGCATCCTCGAGGGCGATATCATCAAGGCCTTCAATGGAATCGAGAGTCTCAATGGACCTAGCCACCGACTCCTCAATGAGCTTGACGTCTTCCTTATAGGTGTCGGCGTACTGCTGCAGCTCACTGTTGTGCATCTGAACCAGCTCAAGCTCCTTCTGGATGGCGCTTGCATTCTCCTCAAGCTCAGCGATCCTGGCCTTTAGCGCCTCGATCTCCTGCTGAGCCTCCTGGGCTGCGGCTGCCTTCTCAGACTCCTGGCTCTTCAGGAGAATCTCCTGCTCTAGCTGCTGCCGAAGAGCCTCTGCATCGACCGCATTCGCCCTCATCGACTCAAGCTCTCTGGCCTGGGCCTCTGACTGCTCCTGCATGGTCTCTATCAAGGTCTTCTGCTCCTCAAGCTGGGTTCTCTGAAGAGCGATCAATGCGGCTGCCCGCTTGACCCTTAGCTCAATCCTCTGCACAGATTCCACTGTTGACATTCAATATCTCCTGCTAGTTGAGTGCCTGCTTTGCTTGTGCAACAAGTGCACTGAAAGTTGCCTTGTCCTCAATTGCCATGTTGGAGAGAGCCTTGCGGTTGATCTCGATGTTGGCAAGCTTAAGGGCATGCATGAAAGAGGAATAGTTCATTCCCTCAGCCTGCACGGCTGCGGAGATCCTGGCGATCCAGAGCTTTCTGAAATCCCTCTTCTTCTCCTTGCGTCCGCGATAGGCGTAGGTTCCGGCCTTGGCTATAGCATCTTTTGCGACGCGATTGTTGGTGCTTCTGCGCCCCCAATAGCCCTTGGCAAGCTTGAGAATCTTATTTCTCCTGTCCTTGTGTTTGGTTCCGTCTACTGCTCTTGGCATATTCTCACCCTCCTGCTAGGCGTAAGGGAGCATGGCTTTTGCTCTCTTGGCTTCGATGTCGCAAAGAATGCCAGAAGCGCGAAGATTTCTCTTCCTCTTGGTGGTCTTCTTAGTAAGAATATGGCGAAGTCCCTGCTTCTTGAAGCGGACCTTGCCAGTGCCGGTAACCGAGTAGCGTTTTGCAGCTGCTCTTCTTGTTTTCATTTTAGGCATTTGTCACCTCTCTGCGCCTCAGGGAACAAGCACCCCTGATAGCTGCTGTATTTAATAAACCCAAAAGGGATTATTTCTTTCTAGGGCCAAGCAGCATGGACATCGTTCGACCTTCCATCTGCGCCTGGCTTTCAACCTGATATGATAAGCCTTTTTCCGTAAGGAGTTCAAGTATCTTGTCAAGCACCATCTTTCCCATCTCTGGGTGGGCAAGCTCCCTGCTCTTGAAGCGGATGGTGACCTTGCACTTATCCCCATCGCCAATGAAGGCGGAGATGGCCTTGGTCTTGGTCTCAAGGTCGTGGGTATCGATCTTCGGCTGCATCCTGATTTCCCTGAGCTTGATGATGTTCTGGTTGCGAGCTTGCTCGCGGGCCTTCTTCTCCTGCTCATAGCGGTACTTGCCATAATCCATTATCTTGCATACCGGTGGATTGGCATTGCCTGATACCTCCACCAGGTCCAGGCCTGTGTCCTGGGCAAGCTGAAGGGCGTCGAAGAACTTCATAAGGTTCTTCTGATTATCCTGATCGATTACAAGGACCTCTTTGGCCATAATCTGGCGGTTGATCCTCAATTCCTTTGTTGCCAAGCGTACTCCTCAAGTTGTTTAAACTTATCAAAAAAAGCTTGTTGGCTCTCAAGAACCAACCAGCAAAATCTATCATGTGCTATATCTCTTTGTCAACTTGTCATTTAAGGCCTTTCTGAACAAAAGGCGGACAAAAGAGGAATCTAGGCGTGATTGGCGCTTCCAAGAACATCGATGTTCTTGTGCATGTACATCTGCTTAAGGGCGTCCCTTGCAGGTCCGAGGTACTTTCTTGGGTCGAACACCTCAGGCTTTTCAGCAAGGACCTTGCGGATGAGAGCTGTCATTGCAAGCCTGCCATCGCTGTCGATGTTGATCTTGCACACAGCTGACTTGGCTGCCTCCCTGAGCTGCTCCTCTGGGATGCCGACGTTGTCCTTGAGCTTGCCGCCATACTGATTGATCATCTTGACATATTCCTGAGGAACAGAGGAGGATCCATGAAGGACGATTGGGAATCCAGGAAGCTTCTTCTCGATCTCCTTGAGGATGTCGAAGCGAAGCGGAGGTGGAATCAGGATGCCCTCCTCATTGCGTGTGCACTGCTCCGGGGTGAACTTGTTGGCTCCATGGCTTGTTCCGATGGAGATCGCCAATGAGTCTACGCCTGTCTTGGACACAAAGTCGACGACCTCGTCAGGATGGGTGTAGTGGCTGACCGCTGCGCTGACCTCATCCTCGATTCCGGCGAGCACTCCTAGCTCTCCCTCGACAGTGACATCATACTGGTGAGCATACTCAACAACCTTGCGGGTGAGCTCGATGTTCTTCTCATAGGGCAGGGATGAACCATCGATCATGACAGATGAGAAGCCGTTGTCTATGCATTCCTTGCAGGTGGCAAAGCTGTCGCCATGATCAAGGTGAAGCACGACTGGAATGTCATAGCCAAGCTCATGAGCATACTGGGTAGCACCTTTTGCCATGTTGCGAAGCAGGTTGATGTTCGCATAATCCCTGGCGCCTTTTGAAACCTGAAGGATGACCGGGCTCTTTGTCTCTACGCAGGCCATGATGATGGCTTGAAGCTGCTCCATGTTGTTGAAGTTGTAAGCGGGAATCGCATAACCGCCGGTGACGGCCTTGGCGAACATTTCTCTGGTATTCACCAGACCTAGTTCTTTATAGGAAACCATAATTTCTCCTTGCTGATAAGCAAAAACATTATAGTTATTTATGCAAGAGAGGGTCAACACAGTTGTGGAAAACTAAGTTAAATATGGATGAGACTTGAATAAAGCTAAATTTGATGTGCATTCTTGATTCTTGACCCACTAGGTGTTCTGGGTCTAGAGTCAAGGTGTGAGAAGAAGAAGCAGAAGAAAACTGGCAATCCTGTTATCCATCCTGGCCTTGGCGGCCATCCTCGCCGCCTCGTGGCTTTTCATGCCCCGCATTACCATCGCCGGAGCATTCCAGAAGCCGTCCATAGGACTAGGTGACCGACTCTCATTGCTTTTGCAGGGCCGTCTTGCCTTGACCGTCTGCCTGGATCCTGAAGTGTTCTTCAGCGACTCAGCCCTTGGCAGCTGGGCTGCCTCCATGAAGGGAGCCCTGATCTGCGATCCCATTCTCAGCTCAAGGCTTGCAGGGCTTAAGATGGATAAGCCTGATGCAGTGATGCTTGGAATGCTGGATTCAGATGAGAGCGGCTTCTTCGATTATCTTCTTCGTCCTGACAGCTCATCGGCATGGAAGAAGGCTGCAGAGCATTTCAAGGCCAGCGATGGGCCTGTCTATCTGCTAAGCGACAGCAGCTCAGAAGCCGCAGCGCAGGCAATAGATGGCGTCATGGGCTCCATTGAGCGAAAAAGCGTGGGATCCATCGCCCTCCTTCTTGAAAAGGGAGCCACTGTCCTTTGTCCAGGCGCTGAAGGCCTTGATACCCTGTTCAAGGCCCATTCAGAGGCTGCCTGGGTTGTGGAGGAGCAGGACCTTGGCCTGATTGACCCGAACCTTGCGACAATGATTGTCCGTCCAAGCTACAGCAGGAGCCTAAGGTCCCTGAAGCTGGTCCATAACAATCAAGCCCTTGAAATAACCTTGGTCTATGACCTTCGATCCAGGGCCGTCTCCCTGGCTCTTTCAAGGCTCTTTGGATAGTCCAAGCAGCCTTTCAAAATTCCCTGTTGCAATCTCACCCATCTTTTCAACAGATATGGCTTTAATGGCCGCTGCCTTCCTGTAGGTCTCAAGGATCAGCAAGGGTGAATTCACCTGTCCTCGATAGGCCTGCGGGGCAAGGTAGGGCGCATCGGTCTCTATAAGGATTGAACTAAGATCCAGGCATGCAAGGCTCTCTTCAAGGCTCCTGGCCTTGGGGTAGGTCAGGTTTCCTGCAAAGCTGATCATCCAGCCCTGTCTCTGAAGCTCAAGAGCCTGTGAGGGCGAGCCTGAATAGCAATGGATGATTCCCCTTGCCTTATGAGCAGAGAGAATGGACAGGGTGTCCTCCATGGCATCCCTGCAGTGTATGACAACAGGAAGAGCGTTCTCATAGGCCAGGTCAAGCTGCCTTTCAAGAAGCTCTCGCTGCTGCTCTCTTGTGCCATAGTCCCAGTGATAGTCAAGACCGATCTCTCCTATGGAGCATGGGTTTAGGCGGAGGCTTTCCTTCAGGATCTCCATAATCCTGTCTATCGAGAAAATAGGCTTGCCTTCATTCTCATCGGCGTCAGCCTGAAGGGCCCAGGGCCCGCTTCCAAGTGTGAAGAGAACCTTGTCGGATAAGGGCCTTATAGTCTCAATGCGCTTTTCCAGGTCGTCGCAGCGGGTCCCGATGTCAAGCCCGCCTGCAAAGCCCAGGCCCTCAAGATCGCCGAACAATCTGCCTAGCTCTATGCCGCGAGCGGCCATGCCCAGCCCATGGAAATGTGAATCTATGAATCTCATGGCCTCCATTATAGCCAAAAGCGCTTCTCTCTGTCATTGCCAGCAGGCATGATTTTAAGTTATCATGGCTTGAGGTGAAAATGCAGAACCTAAGAGACAAGAAGGGCTTCATCTGTGATATGGATGGCGTCATCTACCATGGCAACCAGATTCTTGACGGGGTCAAGGAGTTCGTCCAGTGGCTGAAGGATGAGGGCAAGGAATATCTGTTTCTGACCAACAACAGCGGAAAGACTCCCAAGGAGCTGCAGATAAAGCTTGAGCGCATGGGCCTTGAGGTGCCAGAGAACCGCTTCTATACATCGGCAATGGCCACAGCCAGCTTTCTCTATCGGCAGATGGGTCCAGAGACAAGCGCCTACGTGCTTGGAGACAGCGGCCTCTTCCAGGCCCTTTACTCCAAGGGCATCATCTTCAACGATGTCAACCCTGACTATGTTGTTGTGGGCGAATCGGTGAATTACAGCTACCAGAGCATCTGCAAGGCTGTTCAGCTGGTGGGCAGGGGAGCAAGGCTCATCGGCACCAACCCAGACCAGACAGGACCGGGGGATAATGGAGTCATCCTGCCTGCATGCAAGGCCCTCATAGCCCCAATAGAGATAGCAACCGGCAAGCAGGCCTACTTCATAGGCAAGCCCAATCCGCTTATGATGCGCACCGGGCTGAGGATGCTCGGCGTCCATTCAGAGGATTCTGTGATGATCGGCGACCGCATGGACACCGATGTCATAGCAGGCCTGGAAAGCGGCCTGGAGACCTGCCTGGTGCTCACCGGCGTGACGCGGCGTGAGCAAATAGACAGCTTCCCCTATAGGCCTCAGTACATACTTGAGAACCTCAGGGAGATCTTCTCTTGAAGCTGAATATTGTGCTCTTTGAGCCCGAGATACCTCAGAATACCGGCAACATAGCCCGAACCTGTGCAGCTCTTGGTGCAAGGCTGCACCTGGTCCATCCTCTTGGATTTTCCCTGGAGGAGAAGTATGTGCGCCATGCAGGCCTTGACTACTGGGACAAGCTTGAGCTAGTCGAGCATGACAGCGTCAAGGTCTTCCTGGATGCACACGGCTCCTGCAATCTTGTCTTCTTCACTACTAAGGCCAGGGCCTGCTATTGCGACCTTGACTACAGGCTTGAAGGGGAGCTCTACCTGGTTTTTGGCAAGGAAAGCGCAGGAATCGACGAGGAGGTGCTTGTGCGCTACCCCCAAAGCTGTGTGAGGCTGCCTATGAAGCCATCGATACGATCCCTGAATCTCTCCAACAGTGTAGCCATTGCAGCTTATGAAGCCTTCAGGCAGAATGGCTTTGAGGGCCTTGAGGAGAAGGGGGACCTTCACCGCCTCAGGTGGAATGACAATGAGTGAGCTGATACGCCTGTCCTATGGGGGCTATGAGGCCATTGTCGCCCCGAATCTTGGCATGAATGTCGTGAGCCTTGGATACAAGGGCCGGCCCATCTTCTTCACTCCCAAGAGCATTGACCTAGAGTCCTTGAGCTGCATGCACTATGGAAACCCTATCCTGATGCCTCCAAACCGCACAGAAGGCGCCAGCTTTGTCCATGAATCCAGGACCTATCGCCTGGAGCTCAATGAGGCAGGCCTGGGCAACAGCCTGCACGGCAGGCTCTGGTCGGCAATCTTCAAGGTTGAGGAAAGCGATTCAAGATCCGTGACGGCAGCCCTTGTGAACCGCGGCGATTTCTTTCCTTTCTCCTTTACCCTGAGAGTCAAGGCAGCCCTGGCCGACGATGGGCTGACTGAGAGCTTCGTATTCACCAATGATTGTGACATCTCAATGCCATTGACATTCGGCCTTCATACAAGCTTTGTATGCCCCACCTGCCTAAAGGTCCCAATCAAGAGCCGCTGGGTCCGCAATGAGCGCTTCATACCAGAGGGAGCCCCAGTTGAGCTTGACGAAAGAGAGCTTTCCTATACAACTGGCTTCAACCCTTGCTCCAGCGCCCTGTCAGGCCTCTATACCTCAGGGGGGAATGCTGCCTGGCTTGATGATGTGCATTTCACAGTTTCATCGGCCTTCGACCAATGGATCTTGTGGAACAAGGGGGGAGGCAAGGGCTTTGTCTGCGTCGAGCCTCAGTGCGGAGCCGTGAATTGCCTCAATTCCAAGATAGGGCTGCTTGTCCTGGAAAGGGGAGAGTCCAAGGCCTTCAGCATCAGCGTAGGCCTATAGGCACGCTCTGGTCCAGGACCATAGAATCGGGCCTGACAATGCAGTCATAGCACATAAGCTCCACCCCACTATCCTGGGCTCTCTCTAGAGCATCTGCGAAGGCTGGGTCATTGGCCCTGTTGGGCCTGAAGACCTTGGGGCCCTTCATCTGGATCACAAAAAGCATGGCTGCAGCATAGCCCTCCTTTCTTGCCTCGAGAAGCTCATGAAGATGCTTGAGGCCCCTGGCGGTGGGCGCATCCGGGAAGCTTGCTGCTTCATCATTTTCCAAAGTTACGCCCTTGACCTCAAGATAGGCCTTTTTGCCATTTGAATCCTCAAGATAGAAGTCGAAGCGGGAGTCCTTGTAGACGCATTCTGGGCGTATCAGGGAGAGAGCTGACATGCCCTCTATTCTGATTGCACCGGCCTTGAGGGCTTGGAGGACTGCCTTGTTGGGAGCCTGGCTGTCCATGTTGATCAAAAGCTGGCCCTTCTGGACAGCGACAAGGTCATAGGCAAGCTTGCGTTGTCCCATTCGGGAAGAGAAGTCCTCAAGGTACACTCTTTCTCCAGGAACCAGGAGCTCCTTGCATCTGCCTGTGTTCTTCACATGGACACGACAAGGCCTGCCATCGATTTCTGCTATGGCCTCAAACCTGTTGGGGCGAGTTAGGAAGATTGCCTCTTTTACTGATGAGTAGGTCAAAGAGCCTCTGCAATTCGCCTTGACATGGCCTTGGCCTTGGATCCAGCCAGCCCAGTATAGGCTTCGGCATCCAGAAGAGCATAGGCTTCGGAAGCATCAATGAACTTGTTTACCTCTGGGTCAGAGGCAAGCTCTTCCCTGAGATGGTTGGGCAGGCCGGACTGCACATCTGACCAGGCCTTGAGGCTTTTCTGCCTGATGACCTCGTGCATGCTCTGCCTGTTGGCGCCCTTCTTCACAGCTTCCATAAGAAGGATCTCCGTGGAAGCAAATACGCCGTACTTGCTGAAGTTCTGCTGTATGTTCAAGCTGTGGATATCCATGTTGCCGATGACCTTGGCCATTGTGATCAGGATCTCATCGCAGCAAAGGAAGGCCTCGCTGAGAAAGATCCTTCTGTTGGCGCTGTCATCAAGGGTCCTCTCAAGAATCGAGAGGCTTGCGTTGTCCCAGGCGTTGGACAGAAGCGAGTTGACATAGCGGGACAGTGAGCTTACCTTCTCGCAATTGATTGGATTGCGCTTGAAAGGCATTGCAGAGGAGCCGACCTGATGGGCCGAGAAGCTCTCGGACCATTCACCTATGGCTGAGCTTTGGAGCATCCTGAAGTCCATGGCCAGGCGGGCTGTGGAGCATGCTAGGGCTGAAAGGGCCTGCATTATCCTAAGATCCTGCTTGCGTGGGTACACCTGTGTGGCTGCATCAAAGGCTTCAAGGCCAAGGTCCTTCATGACCAGGTCCTCAAGCTCGGAGGCGCTCATGTCCTTGGACCTAAGCAGCTGAACATAGCTTGCGCAGGTGCCTACAGCACCCTTTAGGCCCTTGGCCTTGATCCTAAGGGCCTTAAGGCCTTCCAGATCCTCAAGCAGGTCCTGGGCATACTGGCTGAGCCTGTAGCCTATGGTTGTGGGCTCAGCGCTCTGCAGATGGGTGAAGGCCATGCAGGGATAGTCAGCGGTCTGGTCAATTCGTGCCTTGAGGGCGCCTAGCAGGTCCTTGAGCCTTCTGATGATCAGGTCCGCTGAATCCTTGAGCCTGATGGCATCAGCATTGTCCAATGCATCCATGCTGGTGGCTCCAAGGTGTATTATGGAGCCTCCAACAGGGCATTGGCTTTCGTATGTCTTGATTTCGGCCATGAGGTCGTGCTTGATGTCAGCCTCGATCTCAAGGGCCTTTGGGATGTCTATGTCATCCTTATGGGCGACCAGGTCGTCGACCTGGGCCTGGCTTACTAGGGCGGCCTTGCACTGAGCCTTGGCAAGAGCCACCCAGAAGCGCCTGAGCAGACGCCTCTTGCTGGTCTCTGACCATATGGACCTCATCTCTTCCGATCCATAGCGCCATGTAAAAGGTGAAAGATAGTCGTCCCAGTCCATGATTACATCACTATTATCTGGTCGCGCTCAGGTCCCACTGAGATGTACTTCACAGGGGCTCCTATGAGCTTCTCGAGGGCTCTGACGTACTTCTGAGCATTGACAGGAAGGTCCTCCCACTTGCGTGCATTGGTTGTGTCGCTCATCCAGCCATCGAAGGTCTCGTAGATTGGCACTGCGCGCTGCTGAAAGGATGTCTCAGGAAGCTGGGTGACTATGTCACCATCAATTCTATAGGCAGTGCACACCTTGATCTCCTCAAAGGTGTCAAGCACGTCGAGCTTTGTGATCGCTACAGCGGTGAAGCCGTTGAGATAGCATGAATAGTCAGCTGCCACAGCATCGAACCATCCGCATCTTCTCGGCCTTCCTGTAGTGGCTCCGAACTCTCCTCCGATTGTGCGAAGCTTGAGTCCGTCCTCATCCTCGAGCTCGGTGGGGAAGGGGCCTCCGCCAACGCTTGTGGAATAGGCCTTGGCCACTCCGATGACCTCATCCAGCTTTCTTGGGGAGATGCCTGATGTGTTCACAGCCCCTCCGCTTGTGGGGTTGGAGGAGGTTGAGTAGGGGTAGATGCCCCAGTCAAGGTCCCTCATGATGCCAAGCTGGCCCTCAAGGAGAATCTTGCGTCCGCTCTCAACGGCCTCTCGGATTATTGGCAGAGTGTCCTGGATCTGGGATCCGAAGCGCGCTTTCCACTTGGCGCAGAGGCCCATCATCTCATCCACTGTGAAGGTCTGCAGTCCGTAATAGGAAAGCTCCCTGTTCTTTAGATTGAGAAGCATGGTCAGCCTTGTGCGAAGGTTCTCCTCGTCAAGTATGTCAACTGCCCTGATTCCGTTGCGGGTTGCCTTGTCGCTGTAGCAAGGCCCGATTCCGCGCTTTGTCGTGCCAACCTTCTGGCTCTGGGATCTCATGCCCTCCTCGGCTCCGTCAAGAAGGCAGTGGAAGGGGAAGATAAGATGGGCTCTGTAGTCTATCAGGAGATTGGGCCAGAACTTCTCTGGAATGGCCTCAAGCTCCTTTGCCATGGTGTCGAAGTTGACTACAGTGCCGGCTCCGACGATGCTTGTGGTGTTCTCGTTGAAGATTCCTGATGGAATGATGTGAAGGGCGAACTTGCCAATGTCATTGACCACTGTATGGCCTGCATTGTCTCCGCCCTGGTAGCGGATGACAATGTCTGCATCGGTGGCAAGGTAGTCGACTATGCGGCCCTTGCCCTCATCTCCCCACTGCGCTCCAACAACTGATATTACGCTCATTTGCCTTCCTTCCTCTTTATTTCCTCGATATCCAGCTCTGCAATATAGGGCAGGGTCCTGTAGGTCTCCGCATAATCCAGGCCATAGCCAACCACCCATACATCGGGCACGGTGAAGCCGACGTAGTCCAGCTGCACCGGCACTACATGTCTTTCTGGCTTGTCAAGAAGCACTATTGTCTTGACGCTCTTGGGCTCACGGGTTGTGAAGTTGCGCTTGAGATAGTCAAGGGTGTAGCCAGAATCCAGAATGTCCTCGACTATGAGCACATGATGGCCTGCCTGGTTCTCCCTTGTGTCCATCAGAAGCCTGACGTTTCCGGTAGACTGTGATGCCTTGCCGTAGCTGGATACGGATATGAAGTCTATGACATGAGGCACGGTCAGCTTCCTGCAAAGGTCGCTTAAAAATATGAAGGAGCCCTTCAGGACTCCTACCAGGATAAGCGGCTCTTTGATGCCCTGGTAATCGGAGTTGATCTGTAGGGCTAGCTCGGATACTCTTCGGGCGATGGTGTCTGCGTCAATGAGGACACCCTTCAAGTCTTCCGTAAGAGGTGGGATGGCGATATTCTTCTGCATATTAAAGGTATAAGCTCCTTGTTGCTGAGCAACAGCCTACATTACAGTTACACTGTTCTTTTGTCAATGAACTTGCTCAAAGGCCTTCAAGATTGTAATCTAGTGCCATGAAGCAGTATCGCATATTCCATGGAAGGCAGGATTTCACTCAGGTCCTGGACAGGATGCACCAAGAGGAGAACTATAGCCTTGCTATCCTTGACAATGGATCTGCAGCCAGCCTTGCGAAGCTTCTGGCCAGCTACGAGAGCCTTCATTGCTCGGTCATGGTGCTTGGATGCTGGACGCGCGAGCAGGTACAGAGCCTGTCATCCATATATAGCAAGGCCATGTTCATAGCCTTCGACGAGCTGCCTACGCCCGCCCAGATGATAAATATTGCATCCTCTTGCGCTACAAGCAGCTATCTGCTTGTCATGAGAAGCGATATGACTCTTGTCAAGCTGGACATGCCAGCCCTGGTCAGCATCATGACATCCGACCTGAGGCCTTTGGCGCTCTGCCCGATGTGCTATGGAAGCTCCGGCGACCTGCTTCCTACAGTCCGAATCCCGCGCATCCTTGGATCGGCGAAGGTGGGATCGATAGCCTTCATGCCTGAGCGATCCTTGACCAGGACCCTGTATCCAGTCTATGGAGCTGCCTTCTTCAACCTGGCCCTGCTTGCCAAGCTAAAGGGCTATGACGAGGAGATCTTCGACGCCTGCTGGAGATCCTACGACCTTGGCTCCAGGGCATGGCTCCAGGGCTCGCCGCTATACATAACGGATGCATTTTCCGTGTCATTCTCCCAATGGAGGACCTCTGTTGAGAACCTAGTCAGCCTAGGGACCAAGGAGCGAGTCATCGCAAGGACACTTGGGGTCTGGAGGGTGCTTGGCCGCAATAGGATCAACTATCTTTGCCGTGTCAAGCCGAGGGTGTTTCGTGAGGCTGTCAAGCCCATCCTGCCCCTATACAAGACGGATTTCCGTCACCTGTGCGAAAGCTGGCCAG
>JAQVSP010000141.1 GCA_028700425.1 Sphaerochaetaceae bacterium
CCTCCATGGATCGAGGAGGACATCTTCAAATGCGACTTATGGTAAGAAAACTTGTTATGAATTCAAGATAGATGATATCGAGGTTCTCTCGTCTATTCGAAAAAAACTGTTCAGCGAACCAGACTTTGTCACCTCCAATAAAAAGGGCAATCAAATGTACTCAGCTGGAATGAACCGCTACTTTGAATATGCTTCTGGGCTTATGTTCAGAGGCAAGAAGGATATTCTTCCATCCCTGGACAAGCCTATTAAGCTTGTTGACAGGCCTATGGCTGCCAATGAACCTAAGACAAGGACAATCAACACCCCTGATAGAAACAGGATCAAGATAATACAATGCGAGCAAGCTTATAACTACACCTGCCAGATTGATGTGAAGCACGAGACCTTCATTGTCAACAAGACTTCCCATCAATACATGGAGGGTCATCATTTAATCCCACTTAATAAGCAATCCTGCTTTATCAATTCCTTAGACTGCTTTGCCAACATACTGGTAGTCTGTCCAACATGCCATCGCTTCCTGCATTATGCAGAAAAAACCAAGCGAGAGGACAAGCTCAAGGAGCTTTATGATGAGCGAGCCAATCGTCTTGAGAACTCGGGAATCGATGTAGACCTAAAGCAGTTTCTTGAATTGGCAGACTCAAGACCAAGTGGCACTGTTTATAGCTTTTGAGGCCATAAAAACAACATATTACCCAAGATTTTAATGCTTTTAAGCAAATAAGGACATCATGCAAGAACTTCCTTACTTTCAGGAATGAAGCCTGTAAGGTAGTTATAAAGGCCTTGTGGAACTTCGTTTTGCAGCAAGAACTGCATATTGACAACAGAAAGCTTGGTATCTGGCTGAACTTTTTCCTTGGCAGATCCGGGTATCAGGCTGACATTTCCCACATAATAAAAGCCCGGCTCATCATCACTTTTCTTAATGAAGAGAAGAATCCTCATCCCTGATTTCTTGTGTTGAAGAATCGCCTTGATCTCCTCTGATTCCAAGGTTCGCTTGTTGCGTGAGTCCCAGCTGAATATGCGCTCATTTACAAATTCATCGTTATAGTCTATCGACTGAGACACCTCACTGTCCTTATGGTAGGTTACAAAGATTGGGGTTGTGTTTGTAGCCCGGTCAACCTTGTAGCCATATATTGTGCTTTGCTCATCCTTGGCCCACCCTAGCATTCGACATGCGTCTTCTCGTGTATACTTGCGGTAGAGGAAGAAGCCATCCTCCTGCAAAAGTGGCTTCTTGGCTGAAACAAGTGTGAAGTACTCAAAAAGCCCTGTCTCCAGGCTGTCCTTGAGAAAAGCTCTGTAGACAGCATTCTTGATCATCAGCTTGAAAGAAGGACTGGCTTCATATGAATCGATTTTAGCAGCCACTAGGTAAACCTGATTTCCATACTTCTTTCTTGATGCATCTGGGAAAAAGCCATTCGATAGAATAGATACTGCACTGTTGAATCCAATCTCCGACGGCATGGGCATGTCTTCGCAGCCTCTGGAAAAGGCAAATCCACGCACTTCGGCTCTTAATGAAGCAAGACTCACTGTCTCACATCTAAGAAGAAGACTCACTATTCCAATCTCTTCCAAGCGTAGTCCTGGAGTCAGGATCTGAGAGAAGAACAGGAGACTTTGTCTCTCCTTAAGTCCAAGGCACGGCAAGTCCTTGCCTTCCATCTTCTGTGCAAAATCATAGTAGCTCTGGCTAGGCTTGAGAAAAAGCCTTGGAGAGAAGCTTCCAGAAGTCTCGAAGTCCATCATCATGGGCACACGGCCCAGCCTGGCTTTTTGGTCGAGGTAATTATCCTTGAGCAGCTGCATTGAGTTCGTCCTTGCTGAGTCAATGGACTTAAAGATCCGCTCCTTGGCAACCTGCTCGAAATGGACCTCTGCAACAGAGGTCACGGGGTTCTCAACCAAAACCCGTCTCATGTTATCCTTATCATAAGAACGGTCATCATAAAGGACCATGGGAATCATATAGTTATTAGCATAGGCCCCAATGAAGTCTATGACCTTCAAGCGAAGCTTGCCTGGGAACAATCTCAAGCCTCGCCCCAGCTGCTGAGTGAAGACAATTGCTGATTGTGTTGGTCGAAGCAGAACAATCTGATTAACATAAGGCAGGTCTACACCCTCATTGAGAATATCTACGCTGATAAGGTATTGAAGCTCAGTCTTCTCAAGTTTCCTGAATGCCTTCTCTCTGGTTTCAAAATCATCCGAGCCCGACAATGCCAGGGTTCTTAGCCCTGCCTTGTTCAGCTCCTCCGACAAGGCAGCAGCCTCTTCATTGCGGCTGCAGAAGATCAGGCCATGAACTTCATCTCTGCTATAGCCATAGCAATCTAGCTTATTGATTATATGCTCGACGCGCTGCGGAAGCACCAGATGATTGAACTCTGTCTTATCATCTATGGCCTCCCCGTCAATCGAAAGCTCATCAATGCCGTAGTAGATGAATTCAGACAGCAGCCCTGCTTCCATAGCACCTTTAAGGCGAATTTCATAAGCTACGTTGTTGCCAAAGAGGCTGTAGATCTCCTGGCCATCTGTTCTTTCCGGAGTGGCTGTCATGCCAAGCACAAATCTTGGATTGAAATAGTCGAGTACCTTCTTGTAGCTGTTGGCCTGGCTTCTATGGGCTTCATCGACTATCAGATAATCAAACTCATCTCTAGAAAAGGATTCGAGGCTGTCAGTCATCGTCTTGACCATTGCAAACAGGAAAGGAGCGTCCTTTCCCCTTCTGCCATCAGAGCCTCCAAACTTGCTCATCTGAACATCGGGCATGACCGTCTGAAACGATTGCATCGAAGCATCAAGAATCTGCTCTCTATGGGCTATGTAAAGCATACGGCGGGGCTTAAAAGCCCGAACGTCAAAGGCACTTAGAAAGGTCTTGCCTGTTCCGGTGGCAGATATAAGCAGAGCTCTTTTCTTTCCTTCCTGTCGACTTTCTTCAAGGCGCTGCAAGGCTGTGACCTGCATCACATTAGGCTTGAAAGCCTTCCCCGTCTGAGATGCCAATCGAGAGAAGATCCTCTCTCTTTGAGCCTTAGCTTCCTGGCTGCGCCTGCGATAGGCTTCAAGCCAGGGGCTGTCAACAACATCTGCACTATCCCAAAGGTCTTCAAATTCATTCTGCAGCTGTTGATATAGCAGGCTGTTATCGGTGGAAACCAAGCGGACATTGAGCTCCTTGTTCCTTCGCAAGGCATTTGAGGTCATGTTCGCGCTGCCAATGATAGACACAGCATATCCGCCACGATAGAAAGTGTATCCTTTCTCATGGAAGGCCATCTTGCTGCTATTCAAGGCACGAAGCTGAATTGCCGGGAAGTTCCGTAATATCTTCTCTAGCGCATCTGGATCAGTAAAATCCAGATAATCTCCAGTCAGGATGCGCCCAGGCTTTGGCAGGCTGGCAAAATCTGCAAGAAAGGAATCAAGCCCATCAGAGGTTATGAAGGCAACTGAGAAATCAAAGCGCTCACAAGCCCGATACTCCTTCAAGAGGACGCCAAGCACATTGTAGGCAGCGTTGTTATCATCAACACCATTCAAGATCAACTTAGACCGCAGCTGCTCCTCCGAAGAATGCCTTCGGTCAACAAAGCTTGTAATAAATGCTTTCTGGAGCTGCTCTGCGTCGTATATTATCAAATATATGCCTCGATAATAGGGAGGATTTTCAAGTCAGCTGGCGCCCAGTTGACGCTATAAAGCTGTTCCTTGTCCAGCCACCGGCTTGCAAGGTGCTCCTTTAGCTTGAACTCTCCAGATATAACAGAGCAAAGATAACAATGCATTGTCAAATGGAAAGTCTCATAATCATGTTCTATTGTACAAAGCAGGCTTCCAGCTTCCAGCTCAGTATCCATTTCCTCTTCCAGTTCGCGGACAACAGTAGCCTTCGGATTCTCTCCTGGTTCAACCTTTCCCCCTGGGAACTCCCAGAACAAGCCAAGACTTCCTCTGTCTGGCCTCTGTGCGCAAAAGACCTTCTTGTCCTTTATAACTATGGCAGCCGATACTTCAACAATTTTCATATCATCCAGAGTAACACAATAGACTTTTTTGTAAAGATCCTTATCCTCTCATTTCATTTTTGTGATTCAGTTTTTTAAGCTATAAAATTACTATCCACTTCTCCGTTTAAGCATGCGACTATCTTATTGAGTTCGACGGCCCATCCCGACCACTTGACCGGACTAAACCCAGCCAATGAATTTTAAGAACCCTGCCAGCGACAACTGACAGGGAATTTTGGTTTGTCAGGGTTTAACAGAATGCCTGGTGCG
>JAQVSP010000142.1 GCA_028700425.1 Sphaerochaetaceae bacterium
ACCTGTACAGCGGCGTGATCATAATGGGCACTGGAGCCTCCATGGGACTGAAAGGAAAGATGGGCAAGCTATTAGCTAAGTCGGAGGCTAGGAAGAACGGACCGGCAAAGCCGACAGAGCTCATGGACAGAATGACCTTCAGCGCCTACAACAAGCCCTTCGAGCCTGCTGACACCTCATTTGACTGGCTCAGCAGGGATGCCGGCGAGGTCAAGCTCTATATCGACGATCCTCTTTGCGGCTTCGTATGCACAGGCGAGTTCTTCTATGACCTGCTCAGTGGCATCGAGTTTGCCAACTCACCAGCCAATGCCGACAAGGTCCCCAAGGATCTTCCGCTTCTGATAATCAGCGGATCCATGGATCCAGTGGGTGCCATGTCCAAGGGTGTGAGGAAGGTTGATTCCTTATATCGCAATGCGGGCGTCACCGATGTCCAGCTTGTCCTGGTCGATGGCGGACGCCACGAGATCCTCAATGAGACTGACCGCAGCAAGACCTTCAGGATTCTCTCTGACTGGATGCTTTCACACTGATGTCAAGGTTTCTTGATCTATTCAGGAAAAAGCCGAAGCAGGAAGTGCAGGAGCAGGTCCAGGAGCAGCCAAAGCCTGTGGAGCTGTCTGCTGCAGAGAAGCTCTATGATGCAAGGCTTCACTTCAAGAAGCTTCTTGAGACAGAGGAGCCCGCTGCCCAGAAGCGCAGCTTCAGGATTCTCCTGAAATCCCTGGGATATCTATTCTCAATTGATTCAGTGACAGTCCTTGCAGGAGGAATGGTTTATTCCTCCCTGATGGCTATAGTGCCTGTGGTGACAATCCTCATCTACATCCTCGGGGCCCTAGGAGTTGTCACCAGCTTTCTTGACGGGTTCACCTTATCCCTGATCGAGATATTCGGAGAGCAGACTGGCAGCCAGATTGGAGAGCTTGTGAGCACCTGGTCGACAAATGCAGGCTCGCTTGGACTCATTGGCCTTATAAGCTTCGTCATAACCTTTGTATTCCTTATCAACAGGCTATGGGTTGTCTACAACAAGCTCTACAGGACCAAGATGATCACCAGCCAGGCTCGTCAGTTTACGAACTATTTGACCTACTTCTTCACCGGTGTAATACTCCTGGCTGCCTTCATAAGCATAAAGTCCTTCTTCAGCGATTTTCTGGCAGAGCTTTCTGGGCGAGCGGCCTTTGGCTTTGGGGTAAAGGCGTTTCGCTTCATCATACCCAAGCTTCTTCTCTGGACTGTGCTGGTAGTGCTGATCAACTCTGTGCCAAATGGCCAGGTCCAGCCAAGAGCCGCCTTGATAGGAGGCACCTTCAGCTTTGTAGGCATAGTGCTGGTGAACACTCTCTTCAAGTGGATCATAAAGAGCCTGGTCAGCTATTCGATAATATATGGATCGCTGTCGAGCCTGCTCTTTCTGCTTCTATGGCTCTACCTGATATGGATACTGGTATTTGCCGGGGTGGAGCTTTCCTATGCCTATCAGTTCTATCCTGTTCAGGAGACGACCGAGGAGATTGTGTCGCCCTCCAAGATAGTGACCCAGATGCTCAACCTTCTGCTGGCTGTCTTTGCCAACTTCGACCAGAAGAAGGGCCCGATTCGTCGCCAGGGCCTGGAGAAGACACAGAACCTGCCTTCTGCTGTAATGGAGAGACAGATACAGTCCCTTATTGAAGCGAAGCTTCTCATCGAAGTCAGAGATGCAAATGGGTATGCAAGCCTCATGCCAGGCTATCAAATCAAGGATATGCTGCTCAGCGATGTGCTCAAGATCATAATGGACATCAACAGCCTGGATACCATGATGCTCTCCACAGAAGGCGGCGTGATAGCACACCGCATATGTCAGCTTATCAGCGATGAGTTTCAGACAACAACCATGCAGGAAGTGCTTGAGACAACAGTCAGGATGGAGAATGCCGCCTCTGAGACCTCAGGCAATCTTGATATAAACATCTTCGGCTCCGAGGAGCCTTGAAGGAAGGAAACCTATGGATTTTGTGATGATTGAACCTGTGCTCAAGGCCAGTCCCTGGGGCACAAGGCGCTTCTTGTCAGAACTCTCAGGCATTCAAAGCGATGCTGAGAGGATTGGAGAGATGTGGATGGGAACCCATCCCAGCGGAACCTGCAGGATACCCAACTATCCTAATGGCAACCTGAGCGACTTTCTCCGAAGCAATCCCATATGGGGCCAGAAGACCGGCAAGCTGGACTTTCTGTTCAAGGTGCTCTCCATCGAGAATCCCCTGTCAATCCAGGTCCATCCAGATGCCCAGACAGCAAGGCTAGGCTATGAGGCAGAGACTCTCAAGCGGCTTTCCACTCCGCCTTCCCAGTGCAATTACCAGGATGCCAATCCAAAGGCTGAGATGCTTTGCGCCCTGTCCCGCACCACTGCCATGGTAGGCTTCTTGCCAATAGCAAGGATAAAGGCAAACCTGAGAAGGGTCATTCCATCATTCTGCCAGGCTTTTGATGAATGCCAGACCATAGAGAGCTTCTTCAAGACGCTTTACCATATGGACAAGGCAAGGCTGGCTCCTATGATCCAGGCTCTCAAGGCCAACCTGGAGAAGGAGGATGATGGGCTTGTCAGCGCTTTCCTGACTGCCGAGCAGATAGCCCTTAAGTGCATCAAGGACTATCCTGAGGATCCAGGCGTGCTGGCTCCCTTCTTCCTTAATGTAGCCTGGCTCAATCCAGGAGAAGCTCTTTACCTCAGCCCAGGTGTGCTTCATAGCTATGTCTATGGCACCATCGTCGAGCTGATGAATAACTCTGACAATGTCCTGCGTGCAGGCCTCACGCCTAAGCACATGGACCTTGATGAGCTTGAGAAGGTGACACGCTTTGAAAGCTTTGCCGCGATCAACCTTGAAACGTCGACAGGACCAGATGGCATCCACTATATTGCCCCGGATGCAGACTTTGAGCTTGTAAGGCTCAAGGGCGGCTGCCATGAAGGCCGTCAGGATCTTGTGCAGATCCTGCTGTGCTATGAAGGAACAGCGAGCCTCAAGTCCAAGGACCAGACCCTGACGCTCACCAGCGGCAAGGTGGCCTTGATAAGCGCAGATGCCAAGGACTACACCATAGACATCAGCGATGGGGGACTGGGCTTCCTGGCAAGTGCCTCTCGCAGGCCTTGAGTGAAAAAAACATCTAAAAAAAGTTGACAGATTACATGATCTAGCCTTAGACTAAAAAGTAACCAGATGGTTACTTTTTGGAGATTCGATGCAGCAAAGATCAGAGATCACAAGGGCCAAGATACTAAGCGCAGCAGAGCAGGAGTTCTCTGAAAAGGGATTCTATGGGGCAAGGATCAACGAGATCGCTGAGGTGTCCCAGGTCAATAAGGCCTTGATCTACAAGTATTTCGGTGATAAGGAAGAGCTTTATCAATGTGTTCTTCTCTCTGTCTATGAAAGGCTTAAGGATCTTGAGAGCCAGATCATAGCCTCCAGCAATTCTGACTACAGGCAGAAGCTGAGCGGCTTCATCGACATTTATTTCCAGTTCCTTGAGGACAATCCAACCTATGTGAGGATGGTCATGTGGGAGAATCTCAACCACGCCAAGTATTTCAAGGCCAGGCAGGTCAACAAGACCAAGGATTCCATCATAAAGGCCCTGGACCAGATCGTCATAGAGGCGAAGGCAAGCCATAGGATTCCAGACAGCGTAGACTCCAAGCAGCTGATGCTCACTCTCATAGCCTGCAGCTTCAACTACTTCTCAAACATGGACACGCTCACCGAGATTGTCCAGGCTGACCTGCGAAGCGAAGAAAGCCAGAGAAAGAGGATCAAGGCAGTCAAGGATATGCTTCTTGCATACATGGACTCGGGAGGATGCGATGATAGATGTGAAGGATAAGGATGCTGTTGTACAGCTTGCAGAAAGCCTCAGGGACAATCCTGAGCTGGGCTTCAGCGAGCATAGGTCCTCGGATCTGGTCAGGCGCTATTGGCAGAGTCTTGGGCTTGAGGTCCAGGGGCCTATTGGCATCACTGGCCTGAAGGCAAGAATCAAGGGCTCTCATCCAGGCCCGACTGTGGCCTTGATTGGGGAGCTTGATGCCATAATCAGCCCTCTCAACAAGTATGCAGCGCCCTCTGGAGCCGCCCATGCCTGCGGCCATAACCTCCAGGTCGCCCAGATCAGCGGAGCTGCCAGTGCATTGCTGCGAGCAAGAGAGGAGCTTTATGGCGATGTAGTGCTCATCGCTGTTCCAGCCGAGGAGTTGATTGAGCTGTCCAAGCGCCTTGACATGAAGCGGGAAGGCAG
>JAQVSP010000032.1 GCA_028700425.1 Sphaerochaetaceae bacterium
TTCGGGCTGACTCCCATTCTTCTGAATAGCCAATTAAGTCCAAACCGTTTCCAGCACCTTTCTATGAACCGGTACCTGACTACTGCTTTGACTCCTTCGCAAAGAACGCCGCCGCTTTTTTTAAGAAGTCATTCTCCTTCTCAAGCTCCTCAATCTTCCGGTGAAGCCTTCTGTTTTCTTCCATTGTCTCAAGGGCTTGCTTAAGCTTTTCATCCCGCTCGGCATTCTCTCTGTATTGCTTGATCCATTTGTTGATCCCGGATTTACTCAGACCAAATTCATCTGCAAGACTACCGATTGTCCTTCTATGCTCCAGGTACAACTTCAATACTTGCTCTTTTAATTCCTCGCTGTACATGTTTTCACTCCATCCTCCTATTCTATAAAATGGACTGCTACATTACAACTTCAGTGTATCAGCTCAGAAAGTGTCATTTTTAAAACAGAAAATCTTTTTTTACTAAGCAAACTCAATTTAAGTTTTATTGTACTTACCATTTCTAAATAAAAAATGCAAATAAAAATACAAATGCTGAATAAAATGAATATTTGTATTTACATCTGAAAAAAACATGTTAGAATCAATGGGAAATTTAAAATCATTTTTTGGAGGCAAAATATGAAAAATAAGCCAATGATCATTGCTTTGATTGTTGTCCTTGCTGTATTTGCTCTTTCCCTTCTCCTCATCATTGGTACATCAACATCCTGGGGAAAGGTAGAAGTAACAGATCTTGCACTTGCAACAGGTGATGGAGACAAGATCCATGTTCTTCTCTACAAGCCAAAAGAAGCAAATAAGGATAATCCAGTCCCACTTGCAATTATTGCTCATGGTGGAAGTGATATGCTTGAACAGGCAAGTGGATATGCAATTGAACTCTCAAGAAGAGGATATGCTGTCCTCACTTATGACTATCAGGGCCAGGCTGGTTCAGACGTTGCAACTGGCACTGCTGAAGGCAACAGTGGCCGTTCTGGATATGGCAAGAGAGGTCTCAATACCATTTGGAACGCTGTACACGAGTTTAACTTCGTTGACTGGGATCATGTAATAACAATGGGTCACTCCGGTGGCGGTATGCATACTAACGGTTTTGCAACTGATCATCAGGATGAAATCTTCATGCAAGTTAACCTGGGAATGAACATGTATGGTCCTGCGACAATTGAAGATCACAACTACAATTTCGTGAATATTCTTGGCGATTCTGATGAATCTGCTCTTGCAAGAGCTGTTGGCGATACAAACTGGAGCCATTTCCAGGTTGAACAGCTTAAGAGAATCTTCTTCAATGAATATACAAAGAAGGCAGATGACTCATATGCAGTTGCCAAGGAAAATCTTCCAGAGCTCATCCTGAATAAGGTTTATACAGTAACTGGCAGCGACGGAAAGCAGTATACAAGAACCGCTTACATGCCAGATTCATGCCATGCCTATTATCTTGTAGATAATGATGCAGTTAGAACTGTCATATACGGCATTACAAGCCAGGTAGGTCTTGGTCTTGATGCTGGAGTTAAATCCTATGATGACTATGAGAAGATCTCTCTTGTCTACAGGCTCCATGACCTTGGATATGCTCTTGAGCTCCTTGCAATGATTGGCCTTATGGGAATTGTTGCCATTGCACTTACTAAAACTTCTTTCTTTAAGTCAATGGAACTCAAGCCAACCAAGAATGTTGGCTTCAAGAAGATGTCCCCGCTTTGGTGGGTTGCTCTTGCTCTTATCGTAATTCTCCCTCCAGCGCTGTACACAACTGGAAAGCTCCCTCAGGATACATTCCTTGGAATCAAGGTCAGTGGACTTTGGCTTCTCGATGGAAACTGCAGTGCCTGGCTTTGCTGGCAGTGGTTGCTCTCCATTGTCTACATCGCTCTCTTCCTTGTTTATCATTTCTTCTATGGAAAGAAGAACGGTGGAGATTTCAGAAGCTATGGCTTTGCAACATCAGATACAAAGGCCTTTGATATCACTTATATCCTCAAGGCTCTCCTTTATGGTGTAATCGTCATTGGAAGCGGATACCTTCTTATGGCCTTTGCCTCGCACTACACACAGCAGGGTCTCCATATTGCAACCTTCATGCTCAGAACGCTTGATGCAAACAGGACAGCAATCTTCTTGGTATACTTCCTCATGAGTGTTCCATACTTCCTTTCAAGCTCACTTATGGCTAAGACTCTTGGAATCAATGGTGATGGAACAACAAGGACAGCATTCAAGAATGTTGGAATCATGTCAGCAATCGCTCTTGCTGGCCTGTTTATTCTCTGGGTTGTATTCGTAGTATGCCTCAGCAGGTTCAACTATATCCTTCCAATGTTCAAGGTAAACAGGCTTTACATCCTTGGTGTTGGAATTATCCCAATCCTTATTGGCATTGGTGTTGGCAACGCAATCAACGTTTTCATCACTCAGAAGACAAATAGCATTTGGCCAGGTCTCTTCAGCGCAGTTCTCTGGGGAACATGGACAATAACTGCTTGTACTGCAGTTCTTAAGTATTTCTATTGATTGCTTAGGTGTTCATCAATGAGTTTTTCCCCTTGGGGAGAAACTCATTTTTAATATATACGAGGGTAAATTTATGAAAAAAGCAGTCAGCTTAATTATTACATTAGCCTTGATTCTTGTTTTGGTTTCATGCAGCGGATCAAAAATCAAGATGTCAATTAGCGAAGTCGGCGATTTTGTAGTATATAACCGCTCAATGGTAGGTGTTGACGATCTTATTGGAAACAACATAAAGACAGTTGTTGACTTTAAGGATGCAGATGCAAAGAAAATGAGCTATATTACAAACACTCTTAATTATGGCTCTACTAGCGCAAGCATCAATATTGTAAACGGCAGATACTATGAAGCCTATTCAGAACAAGAAGGAAAGAAGATTTGTCGTGGAATCCTAGTATTCTTGGAAATGGAAGATGCTCAAAAGGCCGAGGCAGCCATAAACCAGATCAAGAAGGACTTGAATGCAGAAAGGAGCTCGGATGGAGTTTATAACCTTTCTCTTGTGGATGCTGTTCAGAACAAGAACGACATTTTCATCTACTATTTAAGAGATGTCCAGGCAGAATTTGAACTCAAGCGCGTATTTACAAGCAAAGACGTAAAATAAGCCGTTTGTTTCTCAATCAAGGTATAATTTACTTGCGGCCAGGGCAACTTGCCTTGGCCGCTTTTTGTATGAATGCTTTATAGGTGTCAAAAGCACAGGCCTGCAATGTAGATCGTTGGCTTGCCTAACAGTGCAACAGAATACAAGAATTTCCAGCAGGATAAGCAATACTCGGCAAGGAATAATAGCTTGTAAAAGCATTGCTTTGGCGATGCATCTAGAAATCAATTATTCACTGCTGATGAAATCATACGCAAAGCTGTATCTTAAATACTCGGAGAACTTTTCAATTAATCCTGATAAGGGCTTGAGACAGATTGTCGGATTAGCGCTGCGTGTTTATTTATATTTGGCTGATATAAGGCCAAGCCAGGTTCGCTTGATGAGGCCTTTATTACTATGAAGTTTCATCTCCTCGACTATTCTGAGGAAAAAGGGGGAGGATGCCTTTGAGTCAAGGACTATATTCGGCAAGAATACGGCCACAGAATAACAGATTCCCGATTTCTTGTCAGAAATAGCAACTCAGCAAGTTCAAGACTTGCAATCGCAATAGCTGAGGCTTGCTTGCTGCCAGGCATTGCCTGTCCTGCATAAGAGGCCCTTGGCAAGAAAAAGCTAAGCCGCCTCTCCCATAGTCGTATAGGAAGAAGGCGGCTTAGCAGGGGGTCCATAGCATCATCTGAGACTAGGCTGCCCATTGAGCCTAGCCTCGTGACTTGTCAGTAGACGTACTTTGCCATTGGGCAGCAGCAGGAGATCATCCAGGTGCCCCAGAGAAGAGCAGTGAACAAGCCCGGCCATATGCTGTTTGTCTTCTTGGAAATGACCATGTTCAAGGAGTTGGCAATGGTCATGCCAATGAACAGCGGAAGAATTGCTATCGTATAGATGTAGATTCTGTCAGCTGAGAAGTAGGTGGTTGTCGTGACAGTGTTGAACATGTTCACGCATACAACGAAGAAGACCCAGAGCAGGAGCAATCCAAGAACGGTCAGTGCAGTTCCAAGGCCGATGGACTTGAGAGTTCCCTTCCAGTTGTTTTCCGTCTCTCCTACTCCAACACTCTTTAGGGCAAGACTGCTTGTGAGGAAGTAAGGAATCTGGAACAGGAAGTACATGATGACAACCAGTGTCCTGTTGACGTTGAGAGTGCTCATCATGAAGGTTGCAATATGCATGCCCTGCTTTGTGTAAGCGGAAATCAGTGCAAACACAAGATATCCGGCTCCAACAGCGAAGAGGCCAAACAAAGCGGACTTTCCAATATAGCCAATCTTGAATGACCCGTCTTCAGAGGTTCTGAAGCCGTAGGTCTGAAGATTTCCACCATGCTTCTTTCCCCATAGGAAATGGTAGGCAAGGAAGATGATCAGCATGCCGATGGACACTGTCCACTGCCATGAGATGTAGGCATTGTTATTTCCACCCAAGAGCCAGATCGGGCTGATGTTGATTCCCAGGAACTTTCTTGAGGATAGGATGCCAGGCCTGAACAGGATTACAGGAAGGATAGCAAGCACAGCGAAGAAAACCCAGTAGAGCCAGCCCTTTTCCTTTCTGTCGATTCCAATCTTCTTGACGGCAGAAAGCTTGAGGCTTGAGAAGCAAGTATCATCAAGCATCCAGCTAGCAAGGACAATCATGGTTGCTACTGCTGCTGCAAGCATCAGGATGTAGCCAAAGTCCTTCCATGCCCATACAAGGCCAATCTTGTCTACGTCGCCATAGGACTTGACGCCCTTGTCAAGCCCAAGGCCTGTGACGCTTGCAACAGCGTAGACAACAGTCCTGATAGCATCATTGTCGACAAGGTAGTATGCATGGCAGGAGTTAGGCATATAGCCTGCTCTTACGTATGTCTTTCCGTCTGAGCCCTTGACAGTATAGGTCTTGCCAATCTCTATGGCTGGCAGCTTTTCCTTGTCTGTTGTCCAGTCATTGAAGAAGATTCTCTTGAGGTCTGGGTTCTGGAAGGTTGTGGAAACATCGTTGCTTGTTCTTGCAAGGGTGCTTTCGTCGGAGTCTCCAAGGATGTTTATGAAGTTATAGTCACGTCTTGTAACCTTGGCGCTTCCCCACATATTCATGCCGATATTGACCTGAAGGAAGATCTCGTCCTGGTGCTGCACTGCAAAGCCTGCAGTATAGGAGCCGCCCATTGAGTGGCCCATGGTGATGATCTTTTCCTTGTCAATGAAGTTGAAGAGCTTGACCGCATTGAATACTGTCTCAAGTCCCATAGGTGCCGAGCCGCCCTCTGAGGCTGTCGTTTCAGATTTTCCAGTGGGGACATCCGAGTTATGGGATCCTGTGTAGTCGAAGGTCACAACTACATAGCCACGCCTGGAAAGCTCGACTGCATAGCTGCTGCCCTGCTCAAGCATGTCCGATCCACCATGGGCATAGATGACAACAGGAGCCGGATTCTCTGCTGTAGCAGCCTTCGGCCTGTACATAAATGCACTGATCTGGTCGCCGTCTCCGCTTGCAAGGTTCAGCTTTGTCACTTCTGTCTTTCCCCAATTGGTATCAATGCCGATGATGAGAAGAAGAGAAAGAGCAATAAGCGCAACTATTGCTGCCAATTCAATCAAACGTTTCTTTTTCATAAGTTCCTCCAAATTAAACTTACATTTACACAACTTCAGCTAAAGATCAGGGTTCAGGACTACCTTTATGGATTGCTCTCCAGAATATGCCAGATCAAAGGCTCGCTTCCAATCTGAAAGCGGAATCTCATGAGTGACAATCTTATCGGCCTGAATCATCCCCTTAGCAAGCATGCTGATTGCAACTTCATAGCCGTGCTGACCGCCGATATGGGCGCCATGGATGTCTATTTCCTTGCGGTCTCCAATGACAGACCAGTTGACTGTAGTATCTGAGCCGAAGACGCCAAACTCAACAAATGTTCCGAGCTTTCTGATCATGTCTAGACCCTGTACGCAGCCTGATGGATGACCGGTTACATTGATGTAGACATCACAGCCGTAGCCATCAGAAAGCTTTCTGACTTCATCTGCGGCATTGCACTTCAGGGGATTGAGGCAAACATCAGCCCCAAGCTGCCTGGCAGCCTCAAGCCTTGAGTCCTTTGCATCAACAGCAATCAGAAGCTTCGGGTTCTTCAGCTTTGCTAGCTGCAGGTCGCATAGCCCTATAGGCCCCATGCCTGCAACGACAACAACATCCTTGAAGTGTATTCCAGCTCTTTCCACTGTATGAACAGCGCAGGCAAGAGGCTCAATGAGGGCTGCATTCCTTGCAGGAATGCTCTTGGGGACCTTATGGACAAGGTCCTGAACTGTATACTTCATGTATTGAGCCATACCGCCTTCTGCAACTATCTTCTGATGTCCATGGATATGCTGGTGCTGGCACATCCACCAGTTCCCTTCCTTGCAGAACTTGCATTCGCCGCAGGGGACGATCTGCTCAGCTATAGCCCTGTCTCCAAGCTCCAGGCCCCACTTTCTTGCAGCATTGTCTCCGATGGCAGCGACAGTTCCGATGAACTCGTGTCCCGCAACAACCGACCCATCCATGAAGGGCTTTACATCCTTTCCGTTTCCCCAATAGACCTCAGCGCCATGATAGGCCTTTGTATCTCCTGCACATATGCCGCAATCCTCAACCTTTATGAGAATCTCATCCTCATTGATCTGTGGAACCGCTATGTCCATATACCTATAGTCATAACCACCATAAGCTAAAAGAGCCTTCATGGTACTGGGAATTCTTGGCAAGCTTTTCATATATGCCCCCTTTTTCTGTCCTCTTACATAATAGCACCTAACGTTAATTTGTAAAGACATTTTATCAAGAATGAATTCAAATGCAGGTTTAAAATTGCTTTTATTCATGAAATTTGAGAATTGTGTTTACAAATTTATATTTCAGCCTTATGCTGTTGACATCATGAAGAATATTCTAGGGAGGAAATCATGAAACAGAAAAAGCTAAGCGCCCTTGCAATCTCCATCATCTGCATCGCTGCACTCTCAGTCCTTGCACTGATCCTCATCATCGGCACAGACACAGCCTGGGGCAAGGTACGCGTAGAGAAGATGGTTCTTTCATCATCAGATGGCGATGTTGTAAATGCCATGCTCTATAGGCCAAGAACCGCCACCAAAGACAATCCTGCACCTGCTGTGGTTCTCTATCATGGTGGAAACGACATGCTTGAGCATACAGGGACCTATGCTCTGGAGCTAGCAAGACGTGGCTTTGTAGTTGTCAACTTCGACTACCAAGGCTCTCATGATTCCGACTATGCAACAGAAACAAGCGTCGGCGAATCAACTTCCTGCGGAGATACGATATTCAATACCTTATCCTCCTACAACTTCGTCCAGATAGACAACATTGCTGTGTTCGGCCACTCGATGGGTGGTGGATATGCTTCAAGATTTGCTGCAAAATATGCAGCCAATGTCAAGCTTCTTGTACACCTGGGCTCTGCAGTCACACCGAACCCTGGCAACTTCAACTATGTAACGATAGTCGGAGATTCTGACGAAAGCGCGCTGAAGAGGACAACTGTTCTTGATGAGGCCACTGGAAGGACAAGCCAGGACATACATAAGTACTATAACTCCCCAAAGATTGCAGAAGCCTGGGGCGAAAAGACCCAGTCCTCGATAATCCCAAGCAAGATCTACCATGCTGCTGGAACAGATGGCAACTCCTACCTAAGAGTCTTCTACTTCCCAAGCTCAATACATGCCTACTACAACATCAACAATGCTGCCGTCAAGCAGATCATCTATGGCTTCATACTTGGCATGAACGGCTTTGGCAACATCGACAATGCCGATCTTGCAGACCCAGATGGATACAAGGACATTTCCACAGTGTGGAGAACAAAGGATCTTGGATGGATTCTTGAGTACCTTGCAATCTGCCTGACAATGTTCACTGTAGCCACCCAGCTCATCAAGGCCGGCACCTTCAAGTCCCTTCAGCTCAAGGCTGAGCCAAGTGTCGGGTTCAAGAAGAAGAGTGCATTGTGGTGGGTTGTCCTGGTCCTGCTGATCATTCTTCCTCCTTTGCTTTACCTCCCAGGAGTCAAGGGTGCAGAGAATGGGCTTTTCCCAATCGCCTATAACACAGACAATCCTGTTACAAAGATTGCTACCAAGTGCCTGATTCCAACCAAGTGGACAACCGATGACAAGGTCCAGCACAGCATCTGGCTTCTTGGCGGAACCTCAAATGTGTATGTTGAGTGGCAGTGGCTGGTTGCCTTTGTCATGCTGCTGGTCTTTTTGGCCTACTACTTCATTGAGGGTAGAAAGGGCGGCGAGAACTACAGGACCCTTGGCTTCAAGACCAGCGATGAGAAGAAGTTCAGCATTGTCTACCTTCTTAAATCGCTGCTGTTTGGAATCTGTGTTGTGGGAACAGGCTATGTGCTGATGGCCTTGATCGGAAAGTACACACAGCAAGGTCTCCACATTGCCACGCTGCAGATGAGCAACCTCTCAAGAAAGAGGCTCATGTGCTGGCCGATCTACTTCCTCTATCTCATTCCTTATTTCCTTTGCAACCATCTTGCTGTCAGGTCAATTGGAATTGAATATGATGGCACTGACAAGAACCTAGTGCTCAATGTAGTGAAGACCACTCTCATCACCATCGGCGGCCTGATTGTCTTCTACCTCATGGTCCTGTTCCAGCTGAAGTTCACACACACTGTAATGGAAGGCTTCCGCACAGGCATCCTTTACGCCTATGCTCTTGCAATCCTGCCATTGACAATCGGCATCACAGTCGGAAACGCCCTCAACGTCTATGTATCCTCCAAGACACGCAGCGTCTGGGCAGGCCTTTGCACTGCAGTTCTTTGGGGTGTATGGACTCTCTGCAGCGCAGGCGGACTTACAAACAACATGATTTTCTAGCATATAGCCTAGAAGCAATAAGCACCGGATTTTCAGCAATGCTGGCTCTCCGGTGCTTTTTTATACTCAGCCCAGGCAGCTTTTTGCTTTGTTGTTTCATATCAAAATCAATCTCATTTGAAAAATGTGTAAGCAAAATACAACTTTGACTAACAATCCTAATTTGTATTGTTTTTTTGCAGATTAGTATATAATTACCTGCATTGTTTCCATTATTTGTACTTATAATTTTACACTTATAGGTTTAAACTGCATAAAAGGAGTTTGTTATGAATAAGACAAATGAAAGATGCAAGAGAATTGCATTAATTACTTTGATTGTTATCGTATTATGTGCCTTCTTTGCTCAATTGATCATAACCGACGGTTATAAGATTTCCGTCAGCCATGTTACTCTTGATGTGCGAGGCGCGGATCTCACAATGGATGTCTACCATCCTTACAAGGTTACGGCAGACACTAAGCTTCCTTGCATGATTATAAGCCACGGCGGCTCCGAATGCCTGTCAGCTGATTCTATTCATGCATGGGAGTATGCAAGAAGAGGAATTGTCGTAATCAACGTCAATATGTATGGAGCAGGAACTGCTGACATGCCGGATTATTTCGAGGACGGAAAGCCCTACAACAGAAACCAGGGAACATCAGGCCTGTATGACGCCCTTGAATACGCCAGATCCATATCATATGTCGACCCTGCACGTATTGGAATGTGGGGACATTCACAGTCCTATTCAATAATCGGCTCTGTCTGTGTTCTCGATGGAGAGCTTCTCTCCCTCAACGACAGGCTGTTCAACGCTCTTTATGAAGAATTCAAGGTGCCTGTCACTGCAGAGATGCTGAGCCAGGATGCCAACGAGATTGCCAAGCAGTACTTAAACCAGGATCAGCTTGGACAATACGAATACATCAAGGCCGAATGCGAGAAGACTGTGGACAGCTATGTCCGCGCAGCCAGGGTCATGGACAACAACTGCTGTCTTATCAAGACAAAGGTCGCCGGCATTGATGTTGTTCGCTCCATCCATACAAATCTCCAGATCGGCGGCGAGAGAAATGGTACTAGCGCCACCAGCGCCACTAGGTTCACACAGCCCAACGACAGGTACAAGACCTTGTACTGCACTGATTCTGGCATGGAGAGGAACCACTACTTCCTGATTCCTGATACTGTAGCCAATCCAGGGGCAAAGTCCACTGACCTTGGCGGAATCGGAGCCATATCTGCCCAATCCAATTCAATGCTTAGAGATGGCTTTGAGAATAGAAGCATCTATATTTCCTACAACCCGTCCACAATGCACAATGGAAACCTTTGGTCTCCGAAGGCTATCACACCAACGATGGAGTTCTTCCTCCAGGCTCTCAGCTACAACAACGGCGAGCTTGCCGATGCTGCCACTCAGCCAATTCCGACAAGCAAGCTGGCTCCAGCCTACTTTGCAATCGCACTGACCACCATCGCCACCTTCGCCATGCTGGTTTTCATCTGCGCGGTAGCTGGAATCCTGCTTCAGATGGTTTCCTTCAAGGGCATCGAGGTGCCAACCTATGAGCCGAGGCTCAAGATCAAGAGCCTTGACTTCCTGCTTGCCACCGCAATCGCTCTTGTAGTTGGCTTTGTCGGAGCATACTTCGGCTCAAGGGAGACGCTGGGACTTAATGGCTCCAACAGCTTCATGTCCAAGTGGCTGCCCACCGAGCCGGGTCACTTCAGGCTCATCTTCCAGATGATGGCTACAGCCCTCTGCGCAGTTGTCCTCTGGCTCGTGTTCTTCCTTGTATATAAGTATATCATCAAGAAGGAAAGCACCGTCGCACCTCTTAGCGCCATCAAGCTCAACATTGGAGTGAAGAACATCTTCAAGACCCTGTTCATCACAGTCGTCTTGTTCGTCATAGCCTATATCCTCGAGGCATTCATGGAGGGAGCCTTCGACGTGAGGTTCCAGTTCATAGATGGCAGCTTCGAGCTGATGAAGGGATATTCCTTTGTAAGGATGTTCAAGTACTTCCTCATCCTGCTTCCATGGACATTCATTCTCAGCTATGCCAACAACCTTGTATCCATCAAGGGCATCAGCGACAAGGCCGACACCGCAATCCTGGTTGCAATGCAGTCACTTGGCTGCTGGATCTTCATGCTCATCGCCAATGCCATCACATTCTCGACCCCGGATCATATGACAGCTCTTGGACTGCACACCATGCTGCCTGCCATATTCCTCGTTCCAATGACTAACTACCTGTTCAGGAAGCTTTACAAGGCAACAGGAAGCATCTGGGCTGGAGCATTCATGGTGGACATTCTTCTTGCATGGAGGCTGGCCTCCTATGTTTCACACAGATTCATGTTCTGGGGCTACGACTCGATGATAACCAGATTCCTAGGAATCTAGCCAACTGTCAGTTCTGAAAAGGAAAAAGCATCGCCGGATTTTTCCCAGCGATGCTTTTCTCTTTGTCCAGGACAGGTACTGCACTTGAGAAAGCCTTTGAGAACTTCAATCGAGCCAATCAAGGAAGACAGACTTTTCCTGCTTGCCTTCAATCATGTTCGTTATTTTCTGAGCAGCAAGACGCCCCAGCGCTTCCTTCTGATGCCCCAAAGAATAGAAGCGCTTGTCATAGGCTGCGCAAAGATAGCTGTTGTCAAAGCTCATGATCCTTGGAGCAGCAAGGCCTTGCCTGTCATATTCACCTAGCAAGGCAACTGCTATTATGTCGTTATAGCAGACAAAGCAGTCTACATTAGCATCCTGGAAGCTCTTTATCTGGCTGGAGACTATTCTTAAGCCAGAATCATTCATATCCTCGGTGGTATACCAGCGAATCAACCCGCTATCAATGCTCAGCCCATTTTCAAGTATTCCATCAACAAACCCTGCATACCGGAGAAGGCCCTGCCTGTCATCTGACTTGAAAAAGGCGCCAAGCTTCTTGCAACCACCTGAGATCAGCATCTGGGCAGCCCTTCTTCCGCCTTCATAATCATCCATTCCCGCCACTATGGAATCACTCAGCTCCGGATACGAGCAGTGCAGGAACACCATAGGAATCCCATGCTCATGAAGCTTCCTAAATAGGCTGATGTTTGGGCTTGGAAGCCCAGTTTTTGTTCCTTCCACGATGATCCCTTCAACAGAGCTATCGTTCAGGACGTTGCAAAGGATGCCTCTTTCAATCTCTACCTTGTTGCCTGTAGCAGCCAGGTTCATCTTATAGCCCTGCTTGGAAAGCTCAGCCTCAACCCCACGTATGATGCTTGGAAATATATAATCGCTGATGTAGGAGCATATCACAAGGATGGTCCTTGAGGATGTGCCATTCTTCTTGCTTGAGTTTCCTGGCTTGGCCACATAAGTGCCGCTGCCTTGAATCTGGGTTACCATTCCTTCGTTCTTCAGGCTGGATATCGCCTGCCTTATGGTCTGGCGGCTTACTCCAAAGCGCGATACCATCTCGAACTCGGTAGGAAGCTTCCCAGTATTATCATATAGGCCGTTTAGAATCTCTTTCTTCAGGATCTCGGCGATGTCTAGGTATTTTGACATATTTCTTTTTTCCTTTGTTATAACTGTAGTTAAAAACAATACAAATTTCAACTGGTTACTCAAAGTTGTATACAAAACAATGATTTTTATAATCAGGGCAAATACTTATACAAATCAGCAAAGTTGTACCATAAATAAAACGTAATTTGTAATGACATTTTTAAATTTTCAGCTTATACTATGAATGGTTTGATTAATGCGAGCTGGAAAGGGGGTATGAACATGAACCTTAAGGAAACCGTCATAGGGCTTGAGCTTGGCTCTACAAGAATCAAGGCTGTCATGCTTGACAAGAGCCACTTGCCTATAGCTAGTGGAAGCTTTGAATGGGAGAACCGCCTCGAGAATGGCATATGGACCTACCACTACGATGAAATCCTGGATGGGCTTAGAGAATGCTTCTCTTCGCTCAAAAAAGACGTCAAGGACAAGCTGGGCCTTAAGCTGAACACCACTGGAGCAATAGGCATCTCAGCAATGATGCATGGCTATATACCCTCTGACGAAGCCTTCACTCCGCTTTGCAGCTTTCGCACCTGGAGAAACACCATTACAGGCCCGGCAGCTTCCGAGCTTACCAGGCGCTTTGGCTTCAATATCCCACAGAGGTGGTGCATCTCCCACCTTCGCCAGGCGATCCTGAACAAGGAAGAGCATGTTGGCAGGATTGCTCACGTCGAGACTCTTGCTGCCTATGTTCACAGGCTGCTGACAGGCAGGAATGTCATCGGCATCGGCGATGCCTCAGGCATGTTCCCCATTGACAGCTCCATAATGGACTTCAACAAGACTATGGCTGATGATTTTCTGAGCCTTACAGGCCTTGATATCAGAAAGGTCTTCCCAAAAGTCCTGGTTGCAGGGCAGCCTTCAGGATCCCTTACAGCTGCCGGGGCGGCCCTCCTTGATCCTGAAGGCTGTCTCGAGCCTGGCATTCCCTTTGCTCCGCCAGAGGGAGATGCTGGAACAGGCATGACAGCCACCAATTCAGTCCGTCTTAACACGGGCAATGTCAGTGCAGGAACCAGCGACTTTGCAATGGTGGTTACTGATGCAAGGCTTGGGGTGCACAGGGAGATCGACATGGTCACGACTCCCACTGGAACGGCAGTTGCCATGGTGCATTGCAACAACTGCACGACAGATATCAACTCGTGGATCAGCCTATTTGGACAGTTCGCTCTTGCAGCAGGCCTTGATCTGGACAAGAACAAGCTTTTCTCCATGCTTTACAGCATTGCTCTTTCAGGAAAGCCTGACTGCAATGGGCTTATCAGCTGCAACTACTATTCCGGAGAGGGCGTCACAGATTTTGACAAGGGGCTTCCTATCTTCACTCATCCTGCAGACAAGGAAGTGAAGCTGGCTGACTTTATGAGATGCCACATGATGAGTGCCCTGGCGACTCTCAAGCTTGGCATGGATATCTTGAAGAAGGAGAATGTCAGAATAGACAAGATCTTTGGCCATGGAGGATATTTCAAGACTCCAAAGGCAGGACAGAGAATACTATCGGCTGCGATAAATTCGCCGGTATCAGTGATGGAGACCGCTGGTGAAGGAGGACCTTATGGAATGGCTCTTCTTTGTGCCTATATGCTTTGGGGCAAGGGAGCCTCTCTCGAGGATTATCTGGACAGAAAAGTTTACAACTCATGCAGCGTGAGCACGGTCTTGGCAAGCGATGACGAAGTCAAGGGCTTTGATGAGTATGCCGCAAAGTACCGCAAGCTGCTTGAGGTAGAGAGAAAGGCCCTGGAGGTGCTCAATGCTTGAAGCTCTTAGGAAGCAGGTGCTGGAAGCGAATCTGCTTTTGCCAAGGCATGATCTAGTTGCATTCACATGGGGCAATGTCTCCGCAATAGATAGGGAAAAAGGGCTTGTTGTCATCAAGCCCTCAGGTGTCAGCTACGAGGCTATGACTGCCCAGGACATGGTCATACTGGACCTTGAAGGCAGAATCGTCGAGGGAAGGCTCAAGCCTTCCAGCGACACTCCCACTCACCTGGAGCTGTACAAGGCCTTCCCTTCAATAGGAGGGATAGTCCATACCCACAGCCGCTGGGCAACAGCATTCGCCCAGGCAGGGCTTGCCATCAAGCCAATGGGGACGACACAGGCAGATTACTTCTATGGAAGCATCCCCTGCACCAGGGCTCTTGAGGACAGCGAGATAAAGGGTGAATACGAAAAGAATACAGGGAAGGTCATCATTGAGACCTTCAAGAGCCTTGATCCTGCTGCAATTCCAGGAGTGCTGGTCAGCAATCACGGGCCTTTTGCCTGGGGCACAGATGCAATGAATGCTGTTCACAATGCGGTTGTGATGGAGGAGGTTGCCTTCATGAACTACCACGCCATGACGCTTAACCCACAGGCATCAGGTGTAAGCCAGGCATTGCTTGACAAGCACTATTTCAGAAAGCATGGAAAGGATGCCTACTATGGACAGGAGGAGAAAAGATGAAGAAGGAATTTTGGTTTATCGTAGGAAGTCAGGATCTCTACGGAGAGGAAGTCTTGAAGACTGTTGCTTCAAGAGCCCAGGAAATGGCGTCAAGGCTTTCAGATACCCTGCCCTATCCCCTTGTCTACAAGGTTACAGCCATGAACAGCCAGCAGATCACTGACGTTGTAAAGGAAGCAAACCATGATGACTCCTGCTTTGGAGTCATCACATGGTGCCATACCTTCAGCCCGTCGAAGATGTGGATCAATGGCTTTGTGGCTCTTCAGAAGCCCTACTGCCATCTTGCCACCCAATACAACAGGGAAATCCCTAATGATGAGATAGACATGGACTTCATGAACCTCAACCAGGCTGCTCATGGAGATCGTGAGCATGGCTTCATAACCTCAAGGCTCAGGATGCCTCAGAAGATCATAGAAGGCTTTTGGCAGGATGAAGAGGTCCAGAGGAAGATTGCCAGATGGATGCGTGTCTGCATCGGCGTCAGGGCTTCACAGTCTATGAGGGTCATGCGCTTCGGCGATAACATGAGAGAAGTCGCTGTAACAGAAGGCGACAAGGTAGAAGTCCAGATAAAGCTCGGCTGGCAGGTGAATACCTGGGCAACAGGGGATCTGGTGAAGGCAATGAATGCTGTTACAGAAGCCGAGGTCGACAGGCAATTTGCTGAATACCAGGAAAAGTATGACATTGCAACTGACGACATCGAGGCTATCCGCTATCAGGCACGCGAAGAGATCGCAATGAAGAGGATGATGGATGCAAATGGCTGCAGGGCCTTTTCAAACACCTTCCAGGACCTGTATGGAATGGACCAGCTTCCTGGCCTTGCATCCCAGAACCTTATGTCAAAGGGCTACGGCTACGGCGGTGAAGGAGACTGGAAGGTCTCTGCAATGACATCCATAATGAAGGCCATGGGAAAGGATGAGAATGGTGCTTCTGCTTTCATGGAGGATTATACCTATCACCTTGTGAAGGGCCAGGAATACAGCCTTGGAGCCCATATGCTTGAAGTATGTCCATCCTTGGCTGCAGGAAAGCCCCGAATCGAGACACATCCGCTTGGCATTGGAATGAACAGAAAGGATCCTGCTCGCCTGGTCTTTGAGGGCAAGGCAGGAAAGGCGATTGTCGCTTCGCTTATTGACATGGGGGGAAGGCTACGCCTGGTTGTCCAGGACATTGAGGCCGTCAAGCCTATCATGAAGATGCCGAACCTTCCTGTTGCAAGAGTCATGTGGAAGGCTATGCCAGACCTGGCTACGGGGCTGGAATGCTGGCTGCTCACAGGCGGAGCTCATCACACTGTATTGTCCTACGATGTAGATGCTCAGATGCTCAAGGACTGGGCTAGGATCATGGACATTGAGTTTGTTCACATATCCAAGGACTCTACGCCAGACAGCATCGAAAGGGAGCTGGCAGTCAACGACCTTCTTTGGAAGCTTAAGTAATTGAACCAAGACAGCTGGGACTTCAAGACAGCTTGGGCAAGATAAACTGAACCTGCATTCTAATCAAGAATGCAGGTTCTTTTATTAACATAGAATGATTGGTTCGCAAATGCAAGCTTGTGGACGAAGAGCTTAGCTATTCCCACTCAAAGATATATGCTTATCACAGTCTAGCATTCTTCTATTTATCGGCCTTTCGCTGTTTTGAGTGGGTAGAATCCTAAAGAGGCAAAGTGATAGTGGAAGACTCTGGGAGTGCTGTGGTACTGTTTTGGTATCATAGGACAGAGAGGAAATTCACGATGAACGGATACTCCCAGACAGACGTCTTCATCATGGCCCTTGGCTTGACTGAACCCTGGAGGGTAACGAATGTTGAGATGGTCCCCTCAGAGAAGAATCCGGACAAGATGGAAGTACACATCACTGTTGATTGCCAGGAAGGGAGCAAGTTCCCCTGCCACGAATGCGGTGAGAGCTGCCGCATCTACGATTCAAAGCAGAAGGTCTGGCGGCACCTGAACTTTTTCCAAT
>JAQVSP010000033.1 GCA_028700425.1 Sphaerochaetaceae bacterium
GGAGATCCTCCGCCAATGCGCAGGTCCCCTATTCTAGCAATCCTTGTCATTAAGCTCTGTCCTCCAGCGCACTGTCCAGGAAGGACCAGAAACGCTGCTGGTCAACCTTGCAGGCAACCAGCGTCCTTGACTGGGAATCCTCTATGCCTACTGTTCGGCCATAGGTCAGGCTGCCCTTGGTCTCAACCTCGATTCTCATGGGCTTGACCGAGAACATGGAAGGGTCATGGAGATAGGCTATGGTGCAGGGGTCATGCATCGCAGGATAGGAGCCAGCATACCTAAGGCAGGACTGGGTGTAGAATTCCATTGAAGCCTTGAGAATGGAGCGTGCCTTGCCGGGCTTTGAGGTTATCTGCTGGATTCTTGGAGGATCCAGGACCACAGAAAGCGTCACATCTAGGCCCATCATGACTATTGGAGCGCCGGAGGAGAAGACGATGCTTGCCGCCTCTGGGTCGGCGTAGATGTTGAACTCTGCTGAAGGGGTCACATTGCCCTTGCCCAGCGAGCCGCCCATGAGCACTATGCCCTTGACCAGGCTGGCAACACGAGAGTCAAGCCTCATGGCCAGAGCTATGTCGGTAAGAGGTCCTGTGGGAACAAGATACACTTCCCCTGGAGCCTCAAGCACGGAGTTTACTATGAAGTCCACTCCCCTTTGGCTCTCTGCTTGCTTCTTCCTAGGGCCGAAGACTGGGCCGTCGAAGCCTGTCTCTCCATGGATCTTGCCGGCAACAACGCGCTGGCGAATAAGAGGAAACTCGCTTCCTCTGAACACGGGAGCCTTGATGCCAAGGCTATCGCAGAGGTTGAGAGTGTTCTCAAGGGTCTTGTCCAAGGTCTGGTTTCCACTGACAGCGACTATTCCCAAAATCTCAAGATCGCTGGAACCTGCAGCCATCTCGATGGCTATTGCATCATCGTGGCCTGTATCAACATCAAGTATGATTTTCTTCATGGTGCCAATGATACATCAGTTTCCCTTTTATTGCTATATAGGAGTGAACCGATGTTAAGGAAATTAAGTAGAATCCACTTCCAGCAGAGTGGATTTTATACTTCGGCCTTTCTCAAAAAAAGCTTTGGACCTGAATGTTCTAAGCAATTAATTGAAAGCTGATATAAAAGCTAAAAGGATCAAAGAGTCCTTGCAAGCTCCTCAATGCTTCTCCTGAGTCTTGGATAAGGCTTGTCTGCAGGGTATCCAAATACAACAACAAGGTTTACAAGCTCATCAGAGTCAAGCTTGCATGCCTTTTTAACCAGGTCCTCGTCAATGCCCTCAAGTATGCACGACTGGATTCCTAGCTCGCTAGCCTGGATGCACATGGCAGTTGCAGGGATATAGGCCTGGCTTCTTGCCCAGCTTTCAAGCCTGCCCTTTGACTCAAGAAGCCTGTAGAAAGGCTCAAAGTCATCAATCTGAGCCTGGATGTCCAGGCCAGTGCGCCGAAAATGCTCCATGGCGCTTGGCCCATGAGGCTCAAGGCGCTTGATGCTTGAAGCGTATACAATAGCAATATCAGCGGTTTGAAGCGAGGGCTGGCTGAAGCAGGCCTCATAAAGCAAGGAGGCTGGACGCACTACAACGAACCTCACCGGCTCAAGGCCAAAGGTAGATGGGCAGAGCTGGCCGCTTTTTAGGATGAGGTCCAGCTTTTCCTTCTCTATTGGCTTGTCAAGGTACTTTCTGGAGCTATAGCGATCTTCCATCGCCTTCTCAACGCTCATCAGGAGGCTCCCTTGTCGTAAGGCTTTCCGCTGGATCTTGGAGCAAACTCACGGCCGGAGAAGGCTATAAGTGCAATCAAGGTCACGGCGTAAGGAAGGATATTGAAGATCTCGCTTGGCAGCCTCTTAAGGAAGGCAAAGTTGGTGGCAATTACGCTCATGGCCTGGGCTGCTCCAAAGAGGAAGGCAGCTCCTGTGACCCCTAGCGGCGTCCAGCGGCCAAAGGCCACTGCCGCCAAGGCTATGAAGCCGCGGCCGTTGATGGTGTTGGAGGTGTACTGTATCGTCTGGGTAAGAACGCAGCAGCCGCCTGCCAGGCCTGCAAGGAAGCCTGAGGTCAGGACTCCTGCATATCTTATTACGCGCACGTTTATTCCCACAGAGTCAGCTGCTGCCGGATGCTCTCCACAAGCTCTAAGGTGCATTCCAAAGGGAGTCTTGTAAAGCACGTACCAAGCCACAAGCACAACTGCAAGGGCTATGTAGGCTGTAGGATAGAGACCGATTCTGTCGCTTAGCATTCCAACCCTGAACTCCTTGGTGCGGTCTGCCCTGAAGAGTATCTGGGCTGCAAATATGGTCACTCCATCGGAAAGAAGGTTCAGTCCTGTTCCGCTGATTGTCTGGTCAGCCTTCAGGTCTATTGCAGCAACGGCGTGTATCGTCGAGAAAAGGGTTGCCACTATGGCTCCTATGAGAAGCGAGAGCCAAGCCCCAGCCTGGCCCCACCCTGCCAGCTCAAGGAAGTAATGGCAGGAGGCAGCCGTGCAGGCGCCGATGGCCATAAGGCCTTCAAGGGCTATGTTGACCACTCCTGATCTCTCGCAGATCATGCCGCCGATTGCAGTGATGAGAATCGGGGATACAATCATCAGGATAGTAGGTATCATTGAAAGGATCATGTTCATACGCTTGCCACCTTGCTTGCAACAATCCTCTTGGCCCTGTACTCACGAACCAGCTGCAAGCCAGCCCTGAGAGCTATGAAGACTACGATCAAGCCCTGGATGATATAGGTTATCTCCTTTGGAATGTCCATGTCCTGCATCAAGGACTGGCTCTGCTTCATGACTCCAAAGAGAAGTCCTGCAAGAAGGGTGCCTATGGCCCTGCAGTTGCCCACAAGGGCCACAGCCATTCCATTGAAGCCGTAGTTGTCCATCGAGACAATGATCCTTCCCTTGGGGTAGGCGCCTCCAAGAAGCACCAAGGCTCCAGCCAGGCCTGCGAAGGCTCCAGCAACAGCCATTGATACGGAAATCGACCTGACCACTGGAATGCCGGAGCATCTGGCGGCATCCTGATTGTAGCCAGTGGCCCTGAAGGCAAAGCCTGCCTTGGTCTTCTCCATGACAAACCAGTAGATGAAAACCGCCGCCAGCATGAAGAAGAATCCGATGTTCAGGTTGCTTGAAGGAATCAGGAACTTGGCAAGCTTGCTTGTTGCAGGAAGCGCTGCAGTATTGTAGGTGGTTGCACCTGGGTGCTGAAGGCAGATGAGCCTTGAAAGATAAAGGGCTATGTAGTTGAGCATGATCGTCGCCACGACCTCGCTGACCTTGAAGCGAGCCTTCAGCAGGCCAACAATTCCACCCCATATGGCCCCTGCCATGATAGCGGCCAAAAGGCATACGACCCATTGGCCTGGGAAAGGAGGAAGCAGGAGAGCCACTGTCTGGGCAGCTGTCATTCCCATGATGTACTGCCCTTCTCCTCCGACGTTGAAAAGCCCGACTCTGTAGGCAAAGGCCATGGCGAAGCCACAAAGCACGAATGGTATGGAATAGTTCAGGGTCTCGCCGATATAGCGGAAATTCCAGCCTCCATTGCTTCGAGCGCGCCCAATCATGGAGTAAAGAAGGCTCTTGTACATGTTGATGGGATTCTTCCCCACCAGAAGGACTATTATGGTTCCAAAGATGAATCCCAGGATTACGACTGCAAAGGAGATCGCCCCATCGTTTCCCAGAAACCAGTCTATGAAGCTTGTCCTGTTCAGGTCATTTCTCTTCATCGCTTGCCTCCTTGGAGCCTGCCATCCTAAGTCCAATCTCATGAGCTGTGACGCTCTTGGCATCGTCAACGCTGACTATGGAGCCCTTGCTGATGGTGGCTATGCGGTCGCATAGGTTCATTATCTCATCCAGCTCGAAGCTGACCAGAAGCACAGCTCGTCCCTTGTCACGCTCCGCAACTATCCTATGCCGTATGTATTCTATTGCTCCGACATCCAGGCCTCTTGTTGGCTGGGCAACCACAAGGACCTTCGGTGAAAGGCTAATCTCCCGAGCGACAATCACCTTCTGCTGGTTTCCGCCGGACAGCGAGCCTGCCTTCGTGGCAGAGCCCTGGGCGCTGCGTACGTCGAATTGCTTTATAAGCTCATCGGCCTGAGCCTTGGCGGCATCCATATTAAGCACCCCAAGGGGCTTGGAATAGCGGCTCTTGTCATAATCCTTTAGAATGACGTTCTCCGCTATGGTGAACTCATTCACAAGCCCATAGCGCTGTCGATCCTCAGGTATGAAGCCCAGGCCCTTCTGAATGCGCTCCTTGATTGGCATGGAGGTTATGTCGCATCCATCAAGCTCTATGGTTCCGCTCTGCACCTTGCATAGCCCGCATATGGCATCCAGCATATTGCTCTGTCCATTGCCATCGACTCCGGCCACCCCCATGATCTCGCCGCTGCGGACCTCCAGGTCAAGGTCCTTTACCCTGAGCACACCAGTTGAATCCTTTACATTCAAGCCCTTTATGCTTAGCATGACAGCCCCGCTTTTCTTATCTGCCTTCTCAATCTCAAAGCTGACAGGCCTGCCAACCATCAGGGAGGCCAGCTGATTCTCAGAAACCCCTGCGACATCAACTGTGTCGATCAGCTTTCCGCGCCTGAGGACCGAGCATCGGTCAGCGACAGCCTTGATCTCCTTGAGCTTATGGGTGATCAGTATGATGGTCTTGCCTTCCTGCTTCAGGCGCCTGATGATCTGCATAAGCTCATCAATCTCCTGGGGAGTCAAGACTGCCGTAGGCTCATCCAGGATGATTATGTCACTGTCGCTATACAGGGTCTTTAGAATCTCAACTCGCTGCTGCTGGCCGACTGTAATGTCCTCTATTTTTGCATCTGGATCTATAAAAAGCCCGTAGCGATCGCTTAGATCCTTTGCTTTCTGCCTTGCATCATCCAGCTTGAGAGGAGCAAAGAGCCCCTTGCCTCGCCTTGGCTCTCGTCCAAGCACTATGTTCTGGGTAACTGTGTAGTTGTGAACAAGCTTGAAATGCTGGTGCACCATTCCTATTCCCAGGCTGGTGGCCACATTGGGATCCTTTATCCTGACAGCATTGCCATGGATTCTTATCTCTCCCGCATCAGGGCTGTAGGCACCGAAGAGAATGCTCATCAAGGTTGACTTGCCGGCTCCATTCTCTCCTAGAAGAGCATGAATCTCGTTCTCTTTCACATTCAGCATGATGTTGTCGTTGGCTATGATGCCGGGAAAGGCCTTGGTGATGCCGATCATCTGGATTGCATACTTATCTTGCATTTCTATCTACCGCCTTTCGCCTCAAAGTCCTTTTTGAAAGGGCTTTCAAGCAAAATATGGGACCGCTTATGCGGTCCCAAGAGATAATCAGCTTAGTCGTCAAGAGCGCCAAGGCCTGCAGGAGCAGCACCAGCTGCCAAAGCTTCCTTGTAGGTCTTGTAGACTGTGATCTTGCCGCTGATGACATCTGCAGAAGCAGCGTCTACAGCCGTTATGACCTCGGCCTTGAGCTCTGGGTTGGCCTTGGAATAGCCAACTCCGCCCATCTCCATGGACATCTCGATGACGCCACCCTTGAAGGTGCCAGCTGCAACCTTGGAAAGCCCATCAATTGTTGAGTTCTCAACAAGCTTGAGCATAGAGGTCAGAACGGCGGACTTGGTTCCATCGTAGATTCCATCGGCATACTGATCCGAATCAACTCCGATTGCCCATACGTTCTTTCCAGCCATCCTGTACTCCTTGGCCTGAGCAATAGTTCCGTTTCCGGTTCCGCCAGCTGCTGAGAAGATGCAGTAAACGCCATTGTCGTACCAGTTCTTGGCCTGTGCCTTTGCAAGCTCCGGCTTTCCCCAGTCATTGGCATAGAAGTCAAGGATCTCAGCATTCGGGAACACGCTCTTGATTCCCATGATGTAGCCGATCTCAAACTTTGTGATTGTGGAAGATGGAACTCCACCGATGAATCCGAACTTAGGATTGGCTATGCCGTCTGCCTTGGCCTGAAGGGCTGCAGCAAGACCGACAAGGTAGGAGCCCTGCTCTTCTGTGTAGATGTACTCAAGCACGTTTGGCTGTGAGCACCAGTTGACATCGACAATCATGAACTTCTGGTCTGGGTACTGTGGAGCGACCTCGATCAGTGCATCAGCCCATGTGAAGCCAGTGACGACGATGAGGTCATAGCCAGCATCGGCGGCATTCTTCAGGTTTGGGATGTACATATCGGATGATGAAGCGGTCACTACATCATAAAGCTTGCCCTTGGAAGCTGGATTAGCGACTGTCTCGCCATAGAAATCGACAATTCCTCTCCATGCTGCTGCATTAAAGGACTTGTCATCGATGCCGGTTGCATCAGTGAGCAAGCGTACGGTAGGCTTGTCAGAGGTCTTTGCCTCTGTCTGTGCCTGTGCAAAGGCAGAGAAGGCCATTGCAAGAACCAAGAGCACTACGAGTGTTTTTTTCATTTTTTTCCTCCGATGGGGTCAAGCCCCAATAAAAGTTATCTAGAAGAGATTATAAGACATATTCAACAATTTGCAACAAATCTTTTCCCTGTAGGGCCAGAGCCTGCAAATGCAGAAGCAGCATGCAAGGAGCATGCTGCTTCTCAACAAAATACAGGCTATCAGTTGGAAGTCAGGAGAAGCAGGCAGAATACAAGGCTGAACAATGCGACAGTCTCGACAACACCGATTACGGTGAAGTAGTTGGCTGTTCCCTTTCCGCTCTCGCTTAGAGAGTCGCAAGCGCAAGCTGAGACGCGGCCCTGAAGATAAGCCGAAAGCCCGATTGCAAAGCCTCCAAGCACACCGACACAGAGAGCAAGAAGAGGATCCTTGGCATTGTCACGGATGAAGCCCATGAGAAGGAAGCCGTAGATGGTCTGTGTAAGAGGAGCTCCAGCAAAGGCGACCATGATGAATGGAGCCGGCTTTCCAGCTGCATAGCACTTCTTCCAACCGCCGACTGCCGCCTGTGAGGCGCAGCCTGCTCCGAGTCCTGATCCGATGGCCGAAAGGCAAAGGGCGCAAGCCATTCCGATAAACTGAATATTCATAACATCAACTCCTTGACTTATTGATCTCTTCTGTAACCCTGAACGGGTCGTAATTGATTCCTGTCCACTCCATTCCCAGCTGGCCGGAGAATTCCAGCACATTGAGTCTCACGCCATGGACTATGACTGAGAGAAGCCCCATTACCAGGTTGAGGCCATGACCTAGGACCGCTATCACCACACCGAGGGCCAAGGGCATTGATTCCATCATTCCATTGAAGCTCTGGGCTATGGCAAGAGAGGCAAGCCCGACAGCAAAGAGCCTTATGTAGCTCATGATGTTGCCAAAGGCGCTTATTGTGTTGATAAAGGATGAGAAGAAGCCGCCAGCTCCCTTTGCCAGGCCCTTGCCAAAGCTCTGTCCAGGCTCCTGGTTGCCAAATACTATCACAAGCACAAAGCCGGTGATCACAGTATAGACAACAGCATTGGCGTTTATGCTCTGGCCTATGACAAGCGAAAGAACCAGGAAATAAAGGGCAAGTATCGAGCCAAGCCAGCCCAAGTCAGCAAACAGGGAAAGGTCCCTGTCCCTTGCCTTCCTGATGATCGAGAGCAGGCATGCCAGGCACAGGTGTACCATTCCAATGGTGAAGCACAGCTTCATCAGGCTGTTCTGAGCATAGTTTGGATCAACCCCGAACTGATCTGGATAGTTGGCAAGGCTTGGTATGACCAGGTACCTGAGCGGACTTGAGGGCCCGACAGCGCTCTCCAGCCCAAACCAGGTTCCTGTTATGGCTCCCCACAAGGTTGTGGCAAGCCCCAGCGTGTAGACCAGCTTGTTGATGTCCGTAAGCTTCTTGGCCTTGATATTCATGTATGCACCAAGGCCTACAACAATCAGGCCGTAGGCAGCATCCCCATAGATCATGGCGAAGAACAGGCTGAAGAACAGCAAGAACCATAGGCTTATATCGTACTCTCCGTAGCCAGGCACAGTGCCCAGGAAATCGAAGACAGGCTTGATGATCCTTGTCACCTTGGTGTAGCGCACCTTGGTCGGCACAAGGTCATCCTCTCCTGGCTCCTCCATCAGATAGCCCCATCTATGAGCTCTGATGAAGACGTCTGCATCCTTGGCATTCTCCTGTGGCAGAAAGCCTGTCAGCAGGCATAGCCCATCAGTGGAGACAGCTGCGCTCTGCACTTCCTCAAGCCTCTGGGCCTGGAGGCAAAGCCTCATCTGGCGCTCGTAGGCATCGATATAGACTGAGCTAGCCTTGAGATCAGACTCTATGCCTGCAATCTTTCTCTCGACCTCTGACAGGCTTGAGTTCATATCGCTGAGCCTTTGGTCAGAGAAGCTGACCGGCGACAGGCCCTGGGGCATGTCTGCCAGGAAGGCAACAGAGATCATCTTGTCGACTTCAGAGAGCCTGATGAATGGCTCCTGGATATCTCCAAGGCTCTTCTTGTCAACCAGTGCCACCTTATAGCCAAGCTCCTTGAGCTCCCTGGGATCGAAGTCGCCCCACTTGGAGCGCGCATCTATCTCCCGCCTCAGCTCAATGGCCTGGCTCTCCAGCTCCTTGAGCTCGTCGAGCTCAGAGCAGAGCCTCTTGTGAAGGCCCTCGAAATCGCTGTCAGCAAGAGCTTCCTTCTTGTCCTTCTTCCTGTCAAATCTCTCAGAGAGGGCGGACTTCACCCTGTAAAGCGAGTCGGACCTTTGCAAAAGCTCATCAAAAGCCATGTTCGATTGCGGGCGGCTGGTGTTGACATGAACCAGGCCAAAGGCTCTCAAGCCTCTTACCAGGTCTCTCTTGTCCGTGTCTCTTGACAGAACCGTAAGCTTATACATCCTCTCAATCATGCCAGGGCCCCCGTCAGCTTCTTCTTTGCTATCTTACCGCGCACCACAGCGCTAGTCTGCTGGTCGCCCAGGTATATGCCGATGCGCCGGATGTTCTCCTTGGCCTCGGGAATCTTGACCTTCTCAAAGAGGTTCACTCTCTGGCTTGTGGTGCGAAGCTCCTTCTCCAGAAGCTCGCATTGGCGATTGAGAGTGGCGACCTGTGCATCAAGAATGGACAATTCCTTGAGGTAGCGTATGGCAGCATCAACCCACAAGGGGTAATCCTCGCACCTATAATCTATATCCTTGAAGACGAGCTCCTCGAAGACAGGAATGGATACACCTGCGATGTTTCCCCTGCCCTGCTTCAGGCTTTCTATGCGAACCATGGACTCAAGGCTGAAGTCCTTTGGGAGAATCCTGTTCTCCCCGAAGACAGCGACCCAGCGGTTCAGGCCCTCCACCATCTGCGCCTGCTTGGCCCTGAGGGCTTCAGCTTGCGCCTCAATCTGGCGGATCACCATGTGAAGCTGCTGTTTCTTGAGCTGCAAGGTCGGCAGATAGCGCTGGAATTGCTTCAGGCTGTCCTTCTGCTTCTTTTGCTCGTTCTTGGTCAGCTTGACTGCCATTTACTCCTCCGTCCTAGGCCAGAACTTTACAATCAGATCGCTCTTGAGCCCTGTCTCGTTGGGCTCGAAGCAACTGGCAAGAATCTCCCAGCCTTCGTCAAGAGCATCCTCAAGTGGAATGTTCACGCTCAGGTCCATGAGCCTGGCCTCAAAGAGCTTTCCATAGTCCAGGAGCTTGTTGTCCCATTCGCTCATCATGAATCCCATGGACTTCTTCTCCACGGACTCCTTATAGGCTGCATAGAGCTTGATCATGCCATCCATGAGGGCCCTGTGGTCCTCCCTGGTATCCTTGTTGACCTGCTGCTTGAGCCTGGACAGCGAGCCGAAAGGCTCAATCCTTCCACCCTTGAGATAGTACTGTCCTTCTGTTATGTAGCCTGTATTGTCCGGAACCGGATGAGTTACATCGTCGCCGGGCATAGTCGTGACGCCCAGTATGGTCACCGATCCTGCACCCTCGAAGTCAACAGCCTTCTCATAGCGTGAAGCCAGGGAGCTGTAAAGGTCTCCGGGATAACCTCTGTTGGAAGGCACCTGCTCCATTGTGATTGCCATTTCCTTCAGCGCATCGCAGAAGTTGGTCATGTCTGTAAGCAGTACAAGAACCTTCTTGCCATCCAAGGCAAAGCGCTCAGCGACAGCCAGCGCGAGGTCGGGTATCATGGTGCACTCTACGGTGGGATCGCTTGCTGTATGGATGAACATGATGGTCCTGTCCATAGCGCCGCTTTCCTTCAGCGTGTCCTTGAAGTAGAGATAGTCGTCATACTTGAGCCCCATTCCGCCAAGTACAATGAGATCGACCTCAGCTTGCATGGCTATGCGGGCAAGCAGCTGGTTGTAGGGCTCTCCGCTGACAGAGAAGATCGGCAGCTTCTGGCTTTCGACCAGGGTGTTGAACACATCTATCATCGGGATTCCGGTGCGGATCATGTTGCGCGGTATGATTCTCTTGGCAGGATTGACTGATGGGCCGCCGATCTCTATGAGGTTCTCATCAAGCTCAGGGCCATTGTCCATGGGCTTGCCAGATCCATTGAAGACCCTTCCGAGAAGGTTCTCGGAGTAGCTGACCTTCATTGGATATCCAAGGAAGCGCACTTCATCCGTGGTGCTGATTCCCTGGGCTCCGGCAAAAACCTGAAGGCTGACCAGCTCTCCGTCAAGCTTGATGACGTTTGCCAGCGACTTGCCGACCATCGCCAGGTCGTTGTAGCGAACACCCTGGGCGCGGACTGTGATGACGTTTCCGACAATTGATTCAATCTTGGTATAGACCTTCTGCATTTACTAGGCCCTCCCTTGCTTGGAAGCAGCAAGCTCCCGGATTGAGGCTTCAAGAGCCATGAAGGCCTCTGACTTGAAAGCCGAGTTGTTCAGGTCCAAAAAACTCTGGCGAACCTGGTTGAAGAAGGCTCTGACCTCCTTCTTGTCAGCTAGCTCTAGCTTTGCCTTGAGAATGGAATAGAGAAGGTCGAAGCAATAGAGCTGGCGAGTGACCTCAACAGCTGAATCGACCGGGTCGAAGGAGTTCTGCTGGAGATACACGGAATCAAGCAGCTCGCTCTTCTGGTAGGTGATATAGTCCTCAACGGATGTGCCTTCCTCTCCGACGACCTTCATCATCTGGTTTATCTCGCTTCCCCTGAAGAGAATGGACCTTGCGTAGCTCACCTTCTTCTCGTCGGCGATTCCCTTGTACTTGGACCAGGATGAAAGAGGGTCGATGGCTGGATACTTTCTCGCATCGGACCTTTCCCTGGACAGGCCATGGAAGGCTCCGACAACCTTCAGCGTCGCCTGGGTCACAGGCTCCTCGAAGTTTCCGCCAGCAGGGCTGACTGTACCGCCGATTGTAACCGATGCTATCTTTCCATCGCGCAGGCGAACCTTTCCGGCTCTCTCATAGAAGCTGGCTATGACGCTCTCCAGGCTGGCTGGGAAGGCCTCCTCTCCAGGGATCTCCTCAAGCCTTCCGCTCATCTCTCTCATGGCCTGGGCCCAGCGGGATGTGGAATCAGCCAGAAGCAGTACATTGAGGCCCATCTGCCTATAGTACTCTGCCATGGTCACTGCGGTGTAGACGGAAGCCTCACGGGCTGCAACAGGCATGGAGCTTGTGTTGCATATGATTATGGTTCTCTCCATCAGGGACTTGCCAGTCTTGGGATCGGTGAGTTCGGGGAACTCCTTGAGGACCTCGACAACCTCTCCTGCTCTCTCTCCGCAGGCTGCGATTATGACTATGTCCACGTCGGCATTGCGGCTTGTCATGTGCTGAAGAACAGTCTTGCCAGCTCCGAATGGGCCTGGAACGCAATAGGTGCCGCCTTTTGCAATTGGGAGGAATGTATCGATGATCCTGATCTTGGTGACCAAGGTCTCATCAGGTCGAAGGCGCTCGCGATAGCACTTGATGGCCTTCTTCACAGGCCACGAGAACACCATTGTCAGGCTTCTCTCAACACCCTTGGCGCTCTTGAGCCTGGCCACTTCGCTTCTCACGTTATAGACGCCCTTCTCGACTATGTGGGTCACAGTCCAGTCCTCATCCTCGAAGCTGAAGGGAACCATTATCCTATGAGTGAATATGCCTTCCATCACGGTGCCCACTGCATCAGCTGGACGCAGCCTGTCTCCAACCTTCACGACCGGGGTGAACTCCCAGTCCTTGCTTGGAATCGGGTCAAGGTAGACTCCTCTCTGAAGAAAGAAGCCGCACTGCGCTGCAAGGTCAGGAAGCGGATTCTGCAGCCCATCGTAGATCTGTGTCAGAAGCCCTGGCCCAAGCTCAACGCTCAGCAGCTCGCTGGAAAACTCAACCTCGTCTCCAACAGCTATGGAGCCGGTCATCTCGAACACCTGCATGCTGGCCTCACTGCCATTGACTCGAATGACCTCACCCTTGAGCCTGCTGGTCCCGACGTGTATATAGCCCACCTCGTTCTTTGAAAGGGTCCCCTCGAAGGCGACCTTGACCATGTTTCCGTTTACGCCTATCACATGGGCGTTGTTGTTTTTCATATGCACTCCGTAATTATCAGACACTCTTTATTTCACTTTGGATATCAGAGAAGAGGCGCTTGAACTCCATCGATCCGGTGATTGGATCAAAGGCCTCTCTCTGCCACAGCAGGCTAAGCTTGATGGCGTAGGCGGTAAAGCTTAAGGCATCAAGGCAATGAAGCCTGTCCATCTGGCTTGCGTAATCCCACTTGAGCTTCAGGATCTCAATCTGAGCTGCAAGGGGATCGCCATCTGCCGAGCTTAGCACAGCATAGGTCTTGGCAACCAACGCCCTTGCACGCTCGGCAAGAGCCTTGTCAACATCCCCGTCTTCCCTTCCTGGGTCTCCAAAGCGAGGATTCACAAGCTTCCTGGCTCTGTTTATGAGCTGATCAAGCTTGCTGCAGAACTCCTGGTAGCGAGCGTAATGAGATCCTGCCTTCCTACTGGACAGGAATGCCTCAAGATCCCTGTACTCTGACTGGCTGAGCTGGCTCTTGCATAAGGCGAGAAACGAAGCCTTGTCAAAGGGGCTTGGATCCTCGAACCTGAGTAAGGGAAGGCTGCTCATTAAGTAGTAGTAAGAACCCACGATAGCCTCTAGATATTCAATGAGCCAAGGTAAGGCCTTAGCATTTCTGCGATAGCCTCATCTGTGAAGTCATAGTAGCCCGATCCATCCTTCTCAAGCACCTTGAAGCCTGCCACATCGCTTCGAAGCCTAAGCTCAAGGCCATTGTTCAATTCCTTTGCTAGATTAGCTTTCAATGCACCGTCAACAGCCTTCACCTCGACGGCCAGGTCCTTTGGATCGCGGCCTTGGATCGCTGCCTGAATAAGAGTTGCCAGATCCTTGGATGCGAGGGCTCCCTGTACGCTATGTGCAAGGCTTTCTGAAAGAAGCCTGGAAAGCTCCGCCTTAAGGCTTAGCACCACATCGCGGCTTGCCTGCCTTATGGCAGCCTTTGCTCCCTCCTCTTCCAAGGCGCATTGCTTTCGGCAAGCTTCGAGAGTCTTGTCAGCTTCCGCTTGAGCAGCATCGGTGATCTTCTTGGCCTGCTGCTTGGCGGCCTCGATGATGGATGAGGCCGTCTTTTCAGCCTCCTCCATGCCATCCTTCTTGATCTGGGCGATCAAGTCCTGAATCTGCAATTCCATATGATAGAACCTTCCTAGGCGATTTTTGAGTCATGATACATCATTTGTGCACAATCTTCAACAATAAACATGGCGATATTCTAATGAACATTTGAACATTGAATAAACTTTTGTAATGTTGTAAAGCATGCATAATTATGTCAGCATATCATTTATTCGATGTTAAAAACACCTAAAAACACAGGACAAGCATTGAATACTGGATTGTGGTTCATTATATTCCTTGTTATGTTCAAGACAATCAAGAATAGCCTAAGACAATACAAGGGCATAACTCTTGCCACTCCGATTTTCATCAGCCTAGAGGTTGTAATGGAAGTCCTGATTCCATACATTCTTGCCTTTTTGATTGACAAGGGCATTGATGCACAGGACCCTAGCGCACTGCTGAAGTATGGAGCCATGCTGGTAGGAGCAAGCATCCTAAGCCTGATAGGAGGCGTAGCAGCCGGCTACACCGCTTCCAAGGCCTCCACCGGCTTTGCTTCCAACCTTCGGCATGACCTTTTCTCAAGGATCATGGGCTTCTCCTTCCAGAACGTTGACAAGTTCTCAGCCCCAGGCCTGGTTACGAGGATGACAAGCGACATAACAAGCGTCCAGCAAGCCTTCCAGATGCTTATAAGAATAGCAATCAGAGCTCCCTTCACCTTGATCTTCTCCTTGATAATGTCATTCAGCGTAAGCAAGTCGATCTCGATGCTTTTACTGGTTGCGATTCCTGCCATTGCCCTGCCCATGTACTTCATCAGCCGAAAGGCCTTCCCAATCTTCTCCAAGATGTTTGAGAAGACTGACAAGCTGAACCTGAAGGTCCAGGAGAATCTGAGAGGGATCAGGGCTGTCAAGGCCTTTGTCAGCGAGGACAGGGAGATAAAGGGCTTTGATGAAACAGCTTCGGACCTGGCAGGCCAGGCAACCAAGGCCGAGTCCCATGTAGCTTTCATAGGCCCGATCATGAACATTGTGCTTTACGCCACAATGCTGCTCATAGCATGGCTTGGCGCCCGCCTGATTGTCGCGGGCAGCCTTACCACAGGGCAGCTCACAAGCGTCCTGAGCTATGCCATGCAGATTCTCATGAGCCTTATGATGCTCAGCATGGTCCTTGTCATGCTTACTATAAGCCAGGCAAGCTTCAAGAGAATAGCTGAGGTCCTCAACGAGAAGCCCACAATCGAAGGCTCCACCTGCCAGCAGATCCAGGACGGATCTATAAGGCTTGAGGATGTTGACTTCTCCTATAGCGGCGAGATGGACAAGCTGGTCCTCAAGGACATAAGCCTTGACATACCCAGCGGCTGCACCGTAGGCATACTGGGAGGCACCGGAAGCGGCAAGACCAGCCTTGTCTCCCTCATTCCAAGGCTGTTCGATGCCACAGCCGGCAGGGTCCTGGTAGGCGGAAAGGATGTGAAGGACTATGAGCTGAAGGCCCTGAGACGCTCAGTAGCCATGGTGCTTCAGAAAAATCTTCTTTTCTCCGGCACGGTGGCCGAGAACCTTCGCTGGGGCAATGCCGATGCCACTGACGAGGACCTAAGGGAAGCGTGCAGGCTAGCACAGGCTGATGGCTTTGTCAGCGCTATGCCCCAGGGCTATGAAACCCACATTGAGCAAGGCGGCTCAAATATATCCGGTGGACAAAGGCAGAGGCTCTGCATCGCCAGGGCCATCCTGTCCAAGCCAAGAATCCTCATCCTTGATGACTCAACCAGCGCGGTGGACACAGCCACTGACGCCCGCATCAGGGAGGGCTTCAAGACCTTGCTTCCCTCCACTACAAAGCTCATCATCAGCCAGAGGATACTCAGCGTGAAGGATGCAGACCTTATCATACTGCTTGACAACGGCAGGATCCTTGCCAAGGGCACCCACGATGAGCTCCTGTCTTCATGCCCGCTGTATGCAGAGCTCAACGAGAGCCAGGCCAAGACCCGTGACAACGACATCGACATCATAACAGGAGGCAATCTATGAACGGTCCAAGAAGAGGCTATGCCCCTCCGATGGCAGGCAAGAAGCTTGACAAGGCTGTGCTTGGAAGGCTTCTTTCCTATATCAAGCTGTACAGGGGACGCTTCATACTGGTTCTTGCCTGCATAGCAGTCTCAGCCTTGACAGGGGTGGCAAGCGCCCTTTTCATGGGCAGCCTTGTGGATGACTACATCGCTCCCCTTCTCTTGATGAAACAGGCTGACTACTCCAATCTTCTGGTCTTCCTGATGAAGATAGCAGCCATATTCCTGGCTGGAGCCGTCTCAAGCTTCTTCTCCAACTTCCTGATGATCAAGATCAGCCAGGGCATCCTGCTCAAGCTGCGCAAGCAGATCTTTGAGCATCTGCAGGAGATGCCGCTTAAGTACTTCGACACCCATAAGCACGGAGAGACCATGAGCCTCTTCACCAACGATGCCGATACTCTGAACCAGATGATCAGCCAGTCCATACCTCAGATGTTCAGCGCCTTGATCAGCATCATAAGCGTGCTTGTGACCATGCTTGGCACAAGCTGGCTTCTGACTCTAGTAGTGCTGGCAATGACAGCCCTGTCGCTTTTCGTTGTAAAGAGCAGAGCATCCAAGAGCGCCGACTACTTCAAGAAGAGACAGAAGGCCATAGCCACTGTAGATGGCTATATTGAGGAGATGATGAACGGCCAGAAGGTCATCAAGGTCTTCACCTACGAGGATGAGGCCATCAGGCGCTTTGACCAGCTCAATGAGGACCTGCGCACCTCCTCCTACCAGGCCAATGCCATTGCCAACACCATGATGCCCATCATGGGAAACCTTGGAAACCTGCAGTATGTGCTCATAGCCATCGTTGGGGGCCTGATTGCCTTCAATCCCGCAAGCGGACTGTCGATCGGCATGATAATCACCTTCCTTCAGCTCTCGCGCAACTTCAACAGGCCGATCAGCCAGGTCAGCCAGCAGATAAACTCCATCTTCAGCGCTCTTGCCGGAGCCAAGAGGATCTTCGACTTTCTTGACGAGAAGAAGGAAGGCGATGATGGCTATGTCACCATGGTCAGATGCATCGAGAATGAGGACGGAAGCCTTAGCGAGACAAGCGACAAGACAGGCATATGGGCCTGGAAGCATCCTCACCAATCTGATGGAAGCATCACCTACACTCCAATTCAGGGTGATGTTCGCTTCTTTGACGTCGACTTTGAATATGAGAGCGGCAAGAAGGTCCTTGATGACATAAGCCTGTATGCCAAGACAGCACAGAAGATCGCCCTTGTTGGATCCACAGGAGCTGGCAAGACAACGATCACGAACCTTATAACACC
>JAQVSP010000143.1 GCA_028700425.1 Sphaerochaetaceae bacterium
GACTGGGAGACCTGGGCTACAGATTATTTCTATGCAGACTTTGTGCCCTTCCTTGCCTATGGCCTTGGTGTTGATTATGGCAAGCCTGCTGGAAACGTCATCTACAAGCAAGCCTTCACAACCAATATCCCATTGACCGTGGGAGTGCTTCCTGACCTTAACCTGTCCTTCCCTGACAAGGGCATAGCATCGGCAGGATCGGACCACTGGAACCTGGCAGGAGGAAGGGACAAGCTCAGCTGGGGAGCTGGACTGACTGGCAACCTGATGCTTGGCGAGCAGTACCTCTACCATAGCTTTGTGAGGTTCAATACCTTCTTCGATTCCTTCAAGTACTCTCTTGTCACCTCCTTCTTCAATCCAGACAGCAACGCTTCTGAAGTTCATCAGAATTACGCAGTAAGCGGCATAAAGCTCCTTATGGCCCACAGGGTGGAGTTCCGCCTCTTCAACGATGCGGTGGGCTTCACAATCAACGAGGCGATAATGTACCAGTCAGCTGAGGGAGTGTTTGACCTTCGTGCGGTCAATCCTTTCGGCTTCTTCCACAATGAGTACATAAGGGCCAACGCGAACTCCCTTCTGGTATTCGAGGCGGACTGGGCCTTCTTCAAGGGCATGGACCTTTATGCCCAGGCCGCAGTGGATGATTTCCCCTTCGGCGAGCCTATAGAGCCTGCTTCTGGAGCAAATCCCAACGCCTATGGCCTTCTCTTTGGCTTGAAGGGAGCCTTTGCCTTGGGGCCAGGAATTCTCAATGCAGGCCTGGAAGTTGCAAAGACAGACCCCTTCCTCTACTTGAGAGAGAAGTATGACCCAGCCACCAGGAAGTATGGAGTCGGCTATCATGCCCTGCTTCGCAAGTGGACAGGAGGCGGTATCGCCTATATCGATGACTACACCGGATACAAGTACGGCGGAGATGCCCTTGTCTACGGCGCTCATGTAGATTATGGCACAGCGGGCCTTTTCAACGTCGCCGTGGACTTCACCCTGATCAATCACGGAGTCATCCGGATAGACAGCGTTTGGAGCTGCTACCACGGCACTGAGGAAGTCCCGACTTCTCCATCCACATCCAACCCCTTCGATCCAGCAGAAACGGGCGCAGTCGAGAGAACAACGATCTTCTCTATAAGTGCAGAGTACCAGATAATCGAGGACTTGAAGGCTGATCTTATGGCGGACTTTGTCAGCATCAAGAACGCAGGAAACGTTCTGGATGCCAGCAAGAGCGATATTCAGCTCTCCTTTGCTGTCACCTACACTCTAGACTAGCTTGCTTATTGCCAATAGGGCTGAGTCAATCTCCTCCTTCGTGGTGAAGGAGCTGGGGCTCAGCCTTAGGGTTCCCTTGGGAAAGGTTCCAAGGGCCTTATGGGCCATGGGGCTGCAGTGCAGCCCCACTCTTGTCTCTACGCTGTAAAGGCTCATCAGGTCGTAGGCTATGTCAGCATTGTCCTTGGCAGGTACATCGATGCTTATTACAGGGCCTCGATTCTGGGCGTCCTGAGGCCCGATGACCCTTACGCCCTTGATGCTGGCCAGCCCCTCGAGCAGCTGCTCGGTCCTCTCCATCTCAAGGCTTCGAATCTCCTCCAGATTGGCAAGAACATAGTTCAGGCTGTATGACAGGCCAATCAGGCCTGCGGTGTTCTGGGTTCCCGGCTCATAGCGGTCAGGAAGGAAATCCGGCATCTCAAGGCTGAAGGAGAGGCTGCCTGTGCCTCCTGCCTTGACGATGTCAAGCCTGGCCTTTGCATCGTTGATGATGAAGCCTCCGGTACCAGTGGGGCCAAGAAGGCTCTTGTGGCCGGTGAAGCAGAGAATGTCGATTCCCAGCCTAGTCATGCTGATATCCTGGTGGACGGCAGCCTGGGCAGAGTCGACTATGAACAGCAGATTGTTGCGCCTGGCCAGCTCATGAGCCTTGACAAGGTCCTGGCAGGTGCCAAAGACATTGGAGCACGCGTTTATGATTATGGCCTTGGTGTTTCGCTTGACCAGGTCCTGGGCCATCGGCCAAAGACAATAGCCCTGCTCATCGCATGGGATCATTGAATACTGGATGTGGCGCTCACAGAGGTTGCGCATCACAGCGTTGTGCTCAAGGCTTGAGATGATGACATGGTCCCCAGGTCCCAGAAGACCGCCTATGACCATCGCCAGGGATTCGGTTATGCTGCCTGTGAAGCATACCTGGTCTATTGAGTTCCAGTCAAAGAGGCGGCAGAGCTTCTGGCGCAAGGAGAAGATTGCCTGCTCGTTGTCATCGGCCATGCTGCTCAAGCCCCTGGAAAGGCTTCTGGAATTTGTGTCAATGAATTGCCCTACGACATGTCCAAGCCCCGGAGCCTTCGGAAATGAGGTGCTTGCGTTATCCAGATAAATAGCCATGCATCGATTATAGGGACAATGGAGGCTGTTGACAAGCAAGGCAGGGCCTTTTAGCATAATGACATGCTCCATAACTACTTTGCCCTGGTCAGAACAAGAGGCGATGCCATAAGGCTTTCGATGAGCCTTAAAAAACAGGGCCTGGTTGTCCTGAGACGGCCTGCTCCAAGAACCCTGGGAGCTGATTGCGTGGAATCTGTGCAATTCTTCTCAGCCAGCCTTCCAGCCTTGGCCTGTGTGCAAAGGCTCTTTGAGAAGATGGAGGATGGAAGCTACCTAGAAATTGACCTTGACTCCTAGCTCGCCCCTGAGCTTCTTGAGAAACATCCTGTAAAGCGTAATGGAAAGGGCGGTGGCAAGAATATCCACTGCCAGCTGGACTCCCATGAGGCCGTACATCGGCCAGATCCTGTCAAGCAAAAACACAAGAGGTATGTCTGCAAGGCCCTTGCGGAACACTGACATTGCAAGAGCCTGAGGCCCCTGTCCGGTGGCCTGGAAGGTCGTGGTGGTAAGGTAGTTCAAGGCCATGAGGGGAGTTCCAAGGCAGAGGATGCGAAGAAACCGTGTCCCAAGCTCCACTGTAGGCTCATCCAGGATGAAAAGCGAGACAAGCTGGCTTGAGAAGATCTGGAACACAGCTACGCAGCATAAGGCAAAGGATATTGATATGACGCGGGTGATCCTGGCTGCCTGATGCATCCTCTTATAGTTCTTCTGTGCATAGTTGTAGGCTATGAGAGGCAGGACTCCCTGGGACAGCCCGAGGGTGATCTTGCTTGGAAGCATGTCGATTCTCCTGCTGATTCCTGCTGCAGCCAAGGCTGTGTGCCCATACTTGGCGATCATGTTGTTCAGTATGGTGCTTGAAAATGATGCAAGGACGGTCTGCAGCGCGGCTGGAGTCCCTATCTTGGCTATCTCCGCTATCATGGACCTGTCTGGCTTGAAGTCCGATGGCATAAGAGACAGGACAGAATCCTGCCTGCTGCGCATGAGAAGCACAGTGAAGTAAAGGCATGAGCAAAGATTGGCCAGCACTGTTGCAATAGCTGCTCCTTCGACTCCAAGCCCAAGGCCCCAGGGAAGGATGAACACTGGATCCAGAAGGCAGTTGACCAATGCGCTGAGGCTGATTCCTACGCTGGCTTGCCTTGCAGACCCTACGCTTCTGACAAGATGGCCAAACAGGACGTTCAGCATCTGGGGAATGCCTCCGATGCAGACTATCCACAATAGGTAATCCTTGGAATACTCAAGGCTCTGCTCTGGAGAGCCCAGAAGAATGCAGACCTCGTCCAGAAATACAGCGCACACTATGCTGAAGACCATGGTCATGGCGATGGCCAGGTAGAAGCTCACTGAGCATACCTTCCTGGCTCTGTCCAGCTCTCTTCTTCCCAGCAGGCGGGAGATCAGAGACCCGCCTCCAACGCCGAAGAGATTGACTATGGCATTGATGATCATGGTCGCAGGCATGCTGACAGTGATGCCAGCGACCATCCCAGGATCGTTGAGCTTGCCGACAAAGAAGGTGTCAGCCAGGTTGTGAAAGAGCATGACAAGCTGTCCGATGATAGTCGGGATGGCAAGCAGCAGGACTGATTGGAGCACAGGCTTTCTCTCAAAGAGATCCAGCTTGTCTGCAGTAAGTTGGGCTTTTGGCATGTGTAACCTCTAGCACTGAGAAGAAGAAAATGCAATAGAGGGCAACATTGGTTGTACTGTTTTGTGCTTTTTGCTAGACTCGAAAGATCATGAGAAGATCAAGGCCAATGCTTTTTCTGGCAAGCCAGGCGATAACGCTATTTGGCTCATCGGTCGTACAGTTCTCGATCATCTGGCATGTGACAAGGACA
>JAQVSP010000144.1 GCA_028700425.1 Sphaerochaetaceae bacterium
GGCCAGGGTCAAGATGCCTGGCAAGAATCTCGTACTGTCGATGGGAATCCTTCCTATAATAATGCCTAGCTTCGTAGGAGCCTTCACCTGGGTCATTCTCCTTGGGCGCAACGGCATAGTGCGCACCTTCCTGAACTGGCTTCTCGGGCCTCTGGGAGTGGAGGTGCCAAGCATATATGGAATGTTTGGCATGATATTGTGCATGACGCTGACCTACTATCCCTTTGTATTCCAGCTTTCCTATGGAGCCTTTGCATCAGCCAATCCACTTCTGGAGGAGGCTGCAATGCTTATGGGCGCTGGCAAGGGCAGGATAATGAGGACTGTGACATTCCCGCTGATTCTTCCATCTCTGGGAGCTGCTGCCTTGCTGGTGTTCGTCAGGGCCATAGGAAACTTCGGCATTCCAGCTGTCATCGGTGGAGATCACTATGTGCTTCCGACCTTGATCTACTTTGAGGTCAATGGTTTCTGGAACATCAATGGAGCTTCCTCAATAGCTGTAATAAATGTCGCCATAACTGCCTTTGTGCTATGGCTTCAGAAGTATGTGGTCAGCCGCCATGAGTATGAGACCATATCGGCTTCCAGAAGCGAGATCAAGCTTCATGAGGGCAAGGGCATAAGGATCATAGCCATGCTCTACTGCCTGATCATCCTGATCGTCTCCTTGCTTCCCCAGATCACAATCATAGTAATGTCCTTCTTTGAGAAGTGGGTAGGCCTGTTTCCAGAGGGCTTTACGCTGGCCAACTACATCAGGATACCCAAGTACTCATCTCATGAGCTTTTCAATTCCTTCTATCTGTCGATTCTCGCCACTGTGCTGTGTGCAGTGCTTGGCAGCATAGTAGCCTACATCACAGAGCGCAAGAAGCCAAAGGGAGCTGCCTTGCTGGACCTTGCGGTGATGGCTCCGTTCATCCTGCCAGGAACTGTCGTCTCCATAGCCCTGCTGTCAGCCTTCAGCGGCAACAGCGCCATAAGGCTTACAGGAACCTATGCGATAATCATCATATCCTACATGATAAGAAGGACTCCTTACGTATACAGGTCTGTGGCAGCCAGCCTGACTCAGCTCAATCCATCGCTGGAGGAGGCCTCCACAATCGCTGGAGCCACCTGGTTCTACACCTTCCGCCGGGTCAGTGTGCCCTTGATCCTGCCTGCAATAATCAGCGGCTCAATACTTACGCTGACAACGCTTCTCCAGGAGCTGTCCACCACTATACTCCTTTACAGCGGAAAGACGAGAACTGTGCCCATCCAGATCTACGGAGCGGTCCAGGATGGAAAGCTGGGAGCAGCCAGCGCTCTTTCTGTGGTGCTTCTGGTCGTAGTGTTCTTCATTGTATACGGCATGAACTCAAGGCAGGGGAGCAAGATCTCAAATGCATTCAAGATGGGCTGATGACTTATCAGGCCTCAGGGACTTCTATAAGGGCCAGCTGAAGGGCAATATACTGCCTTTCTGGCTCAAGAGATGCCTGGATGAGCGAAACGGCGGCTACTTCAACTGCTTTGACAACCGTGGGCTTGGTCTTGTGTCCAGGGATAAGTATACCTGGAGCCAGGGCAGGTTCCTCTGGCTTTTCTCCACTCTTGCCACGGACGAGGCCTGTGGCTTTACCTCAGAGGAGCAAAAGCTCTTCCTGGCCTATGCCAGGAGCGGCTATGACTTTCTGAAAAGCCATTGCTTCTTGCCTAGCGGCCATTGCGCCTTTGTCATGGACGAGGAGGGAAGGCCCAAGGGCGAGGTGCTTGATGCAAGCATCTATGCTGACTGCTTTGCGGCCATCGGCTTTGCAGCCTATGGCCTTGCCGCCAAGGACGGCCAGGCCAAGGCCCTGGCAGGGAAGACCTATGCAGGCATAAGGCAAAGGGTGACAAGCGGCATCTTCAACAGCCTGCCTTATCCCTTGCCCCAAGGCTTCATGGCTCACGGAATTCCCATGATAATGAGCAATGTAGCGATGCAGATGAGCCTTATTGACAAAGCCTATCTTTCCGATCTTGAGGCCTTCACTGACACCGTTCAGCAGAATTTCGTGGATGACAGCTTTACAGTAAGGGAGACAATCGACAGCTCTAAGGGCATTTGTGATGACTATCTGCTGTTCACCCATGCCAATCCCGGCCATAGCCTTGAGGATGCCTGGTTCATGCTTGACGCTTCCCAGGCTCTGGGACGAGAGGATATCCAGGACAAGGCTATCAGGATTGCAAGAAGAGCTCTTGAGACCGGCTGGGACGAAGAGCATGGCGGAATCCTTCATTTCTGCGACAGAAATGGAGGCGAGCCCAGAGGACTAAGCTTGGGAACCTCCACAGAGACCTTGGTGAGCCAGGGCTGGGGCGACAAGCTCTGGTGGGTGCACTCAGAAGCTCTTTACACGACTTTGCGATGCTATCTGATAGGCCATGATGAACAATTCATGAAGGCTCATGAGAGAATCAAGGAATACACCTTCAGTCATTTTCCCAATCCAGACAAGGCCATAGGCGAGTGGATCCAGATACTGGACAGGGAGGGTCGGCCCATGGACAAGGTTGTAGCCTTGCCTGTGAAGGATCCCTTCCACATAGCAAGAGACTTCCTCTTGATCTGTCGCCTGCTGGGCTGAGAATGCCTTTAAGTATTAGCGTTCAAAGTTTTCTGATGTCCTAAAGGTAGTAATTATACTTAAATTTAAATCAATATATTGAAATTGGGGTGTTGTTTCTATGATCAAAGCATTCTTTAAAGCTGATAATGATATGCAGCTGTCTCGCCATCAAAGCCCCAGCCCTCGACCCTGGCATCCTCGTCCAGGCGTATAAAGCCATTGGCCTCAAGAGCCTTGAAGCTATGGTCGTTGGACCTGAGAACGTAGGCCTCTAGGACAAGGATATCCTCCAGGGTCAATAGATAGTCCTTGAGAAGGGCTATGATGGAGGTGGCTATGCCCCGCGACCAGTGGCTCCTTTCTACCATGTAGCCTATGGTCACGCTCTTGCTTCTTTTCCTGTAGTCGAAGACCTGAGCCAAGGCTATGAGCTTGCCAGGCTCGCTGTCCAGGTAGACCCCTAGGACTAGCTTCTTTCTCTTGTCGAAGTCCCGACCTCCAAGGTTGCGTATGGCTGCAAGCAGATTGCCCTTGCTCTTATTGTAGAGAAAGGGCGGTATGAAGCGATAGATTTCTGGATCGCTGGTGATCTTATGAAGCTGCCCAAGATCCGTTTCCTGCATCTTGGCCAGCAGAAGGCCTCTGTCATGAAGACATGGAAAGGCTTCGTAAAGACAGGCCATCTCTAGCCTCTGCCTTCTTTTTCCTTGGCTTGCAGCTTGAGCTCGCTGTACTTGGCCTTTGAGCCATAGGACTTGCTGACAGGATACTTCTCGGCATTGCGCTTGAGCTTGGCCAGTATGATCTCATCCATGTCCAGGCCATAGGCATCGGCTATGTCAATGCTGTACATCAGCACATCGGCAAGCTCCTCAGCCACCTTGGCAATCTTCTCCTTGCAATAAAGGTCATCAGCGCTCCATTGGTAGATCTCAAGAAGCTCGCTTGCCTCCAGGCACAGCGATATGGCCAGGTCCTTTGCGTTGTGGAACTGCTTCCAGTCTCTCTGGTCCCGGAATTCCAGGGCCTTCTCGATTGTCTCTTTGCTTATCATGCAGGCATTGTAGCATGTTCATCTGGCTAGGTGAACACTAAAGATCAATAGTCCAGGCCTATGGAGGCAAGGACCTCCCTGGTTTTGGGCAGAGGACTGGGGAGCCTCATTTCATCCAGTGTGAAAGGCGCCTTGCAAGAGCTGTCTAGCTCGATAATTGACAGGTTGGTCATTATCCTGTCCTTCTCCAATGGATAGAGCCTATCCAGCGCTTCCTCGAAGCAGCAGCTGCCAAGGATCCTGGCAGCTGTCTTGGGTCCAACGCCCCTGATGCCCTTGATGTTGTCTGAAGGGTCTCCTGTCAAGGCCTTGAAGGCTGCGTATTGGCAAGCCCTTATGCCAAGCTTCTGCCATAGGGTATCCGCTGTCCATATAGCTGTCTTCTTTCCTCTGTAGCGAAGAATCGAGACGCCAGGGGCAAGAAGCTGGAAGAGGTCGCTGTCAAAGCTTGATATGATGATCTGGTCGTCAGGGGCCTTGAGAAGGGCCATGGAGGCCATCCAGTCATCGGCCTCGCAGTCGACAGTCTCGGCATGGGGGATGCACAGCTGGTCCAGGGCTCTATAGATATCGCTTAGCTGGGTGAA
>JAQVSP010000034.1 GCA_028700425.1 Sphaerochaetaceae bacterium
CTTCCTGCTTGCCTTGTCTGACCCCTTTGCAGCTGTGCAGGATTTCTTCCTGGATGTCCAGGACTATCTGGATGGCCTTGAAGCGGGGACTGCAGATTTAGTGCTCCTATAGCCAGGCTGGCTAAAATATGCAAGTCAAGGCTTGTCAAAGAAAGCCTTTTCTGCTATTTTCTTAGTGCACATGGTGCCGTATCCAAGTGGTAAGGAAACGGTCTGCAAAACCGTCATGCGTTGGTTCGAGTCCAATCGGCACCTTTCAAGGGCTTCTGCTTGCAGGAGCCCTTGATCATTTTACAGCGCGTGTCATGTAGAAGCAGGGGATGTTGAAGGATGCAAGCCGTCCATCCTGGTTGGTGTCGCCCTCGATGTTCGTGAAGGTGAAGCCAGCGCGGATCTGCCCATCAAGCTGCTCCTCGATGGTGTGAGAGAACTCAATGGCATCATCCTCTTCCAGGAGCCTTCTGTTCTCAAGAGGGTCATAGGGAAGACGATTGGCAAGCTCGGACTCATCATCGGTGAATGCGAAGTTTATGCCGTTGTCCAGGCCACAAAGAAGAACGCCTCCCTTTCTCAGGATCCTATGGCACTCTCTCCATATGGGAAGCACCTGCTTGACATAGCAGTTTGATACAGGATGGAAGATTATGTCAAAGCTCTCATCTTCAAAGCCTAGAGGCTTGGTCATGTCAGCCTTGATGATTTCAATGCTGTAGTCCTCGCGAGCTGCAACCTCACGCTCCTTGGCAAGCATTTCATCAGAGTAGTCAAGCACGGTGCATATAGCTCCAAGCGCGCAGAATATAGGCATCTGCTGTCCTCCAGCCGACGCCAGTCCTAGAAGCCTCTTGCCCCTTAGATCTCCCAGCCAGCTATGAGGAACCGGCTTGGTCGGGGTCAGAAGCACGGACCACTGGCCCTGCTGAGCCTTCACAAAGGCCTCATGGCTTATGCTCTGGGACCATATCCAGCCTTCCTTGACCCACTTGTCGATCGCCTTTGAATTCACTTCTGTGTAGTTGATTTCATTCATGAGGCAATGATAGCCCAAGGCATGCATATTGGGAATAGAAAAAGGCGCATGAAACCATGCGCCCTTTTGTGTAAAGCCAGAAGCTACTTCCAGTTCTTCTCAATTCTCTTCTTCAAGGCCTTGCGATAAGCATCCCAGTCGGTGATTGGATGGCTTGCAAGACCTTCCTCGCAAGCTGCCTTTGCAACAGCGACTGCCTCCCACTCGATCACTCTCGGATCAAATGGCTTTGGCACGATGTAGTTGCGTCCGAAACTGAAGTGCTGTCCGCCGTAGGCCTTGGCGACTTCCTCTGGAACCGGCTCCTTGGCCAGTCCTGCAAGGGCCTTGGCTGCTGCCATCTTCATGCCTTCGCTGATCCTGGATGCTCTCACATCCAATGCGCCGCGGAAGATGAAGGGGAAGCCCAGGACGTTGTTGATCTGGTTTGGATAGTCGGACCTTCCAGTTGCCATGACGAGGTCGCTTCTTGTGGAGGTGGCAAGCTCATAGCCGATCTCTGGGTTCGGGTTTGCCATTGCAAAGACGACTGGGTCCTTGGCCATTGTCAGAAGCATATCGGCTGTCACGCAATCAGCGACAGAGAGGCCCATGAAGAAGTCGGCTCCAACCATAGCCTCTGCAAGTGTCCTGCATGGCCTTGAGGTTGCGAACTCCTCCTTCTCAGCAGTCATTCCATTGGCTCTGCCCTTGTAGATGACACCCTTGGAGTCGCACATGACAATGTTCTCTCTCTTGACTCCAGCTGCAACGAACATCTTGGCGCAGGAGATTCCTGCAGCGCCAGCTCCATTGACAACAACGTTGATGTTCTCAAGCTTCTTGCCGATGACCTCGCAGGCATTCATCATGCCGGCTGTGGCAATGATGGCTGTTCCGTGCTGGTCATCGTGGAAGATTGGGATCTCGCAGCACTTGATGAGCTCCTGCTCAACCTTGAAGCACTCTGGTCCCTTGATATCCTCAAGGTTCACGCCGCCGAAGGTCGGGGTGAGGGACTTGACTATCTGGATGAGCTTGTCAGGATCCTTCTCATTGATCTCGATATCGAACACGTCGATGTCAGCGAATCTCTTGAAGAGCACTCCCTTGCCTTCCATGACAGGCTTTGAGGCAAGAGGTCCACGGTCGCCAAGGCCGAGGATGGCTGTTCCGTTGGATATGACAGCCACTAGGTTTCCCTTGGATGTGTACTTGTAGGCATCCTCGGGATTCTTCTCAATCTCAAGCACAGGCTTTGCAACGCCTGGTGTGTATGCAAGCCCTAGGTCCTGTGCTGTCTGGCAGGGCTTTGTGGGCACTACGGAAACCTTTCCTGGAACTCCATCCAGGCAATGATAAGCCAATGCTTTATCTCTTAGTTCGTCCATTTCTCTTCTCCTTTACTTATTCTCAAAATCCCAATGATATTCCATTGACCAGCGATCGCGAAGGGTTGTCATGACTTTCTGAAGGCTTGGAGGCACTGGGCATCCATGCTCGGTGCGGTACTGGCGTGCAAGCCATTCCTTCTCTCCGGCAGTGTAGATGCGCTCGCATCCTGGAGCCTTGCGAGAGGCTCTGAGCTCCCTGCTGATCTCTCCTACGATTCTCCTGCAGACATCCAGGCCCATGAAGAACTCTGGGTTGATGGCCACAAAGAAATGTCCAAGCGGATAGGGGATGGCCTTTTGATCCTTGTCAAAGCCATTGAGGGCCTTCATGAAGGCTCCATCCTGCAGGCAGGCTGAAAGCATCTCCACGACAGTGGCGTAGCCATAGCCCTTGTAGCCGCCGGTGGTCTCTCCAAGCCCTCCAAGGGGGGTGAGTGCAGCCTTGCCTGTGGTAAGGTCGACCAGGACCTGCTGGGTGTCGGTTCTTGATTCGCCGTTCTCATCGATGACCCAGCCTGCAGGAAGCTGCTTGCCAGCTCTTCCGTAGACCTCAATCTTGCCTCTCTGAGTTACGCTGGTGGCGCAGTCGAGAACAAAGTCAAACTCCTCATCGCTTGGGAAGCCCCAGGTCATTGGGTTGGTTCCAAGCATGTTCTCCACTCCAAAGGTTGGAGCGATGGAGGGCCTTGCGTTGGTTCCAGTGAGGCCGATCATGCCAGCCTTTGTAGCCATGGTTGCATAGTAGCCTGCGATTCCATAGTGGTTTGAGTTTCTCGCCACAACCATTCCGATTCCATACTTGCGAGCCTTCTCGATAGCCATGTTCATGGCCTTAAATCCGACAACGTGGCCCATGCCATTATGTCCATCGAGGACAGCTGTCGCCATGTTGTCCTTGAGAATCTCAATATTGGTTACGGGATTCATGATGCCCTTGTCGATGCGATCGATGTAGATCGGCTTCAGCCTTCCGATTCCGTGGCTGTCAATGCCTCTCTTGTCTGATTCAATGAGCACATCGCCAATGATCCTTGCATCTTCTGCTGGAATCCCTGCATGCTCAAGGCTCTCGATCATGAACTTCTCAAGTTCATCAAAGGAAAGCCATGCACAATCCTTATACTCGTCTGCGTAGGCCATAGTATTCCTCCTGCCCTAGTCTGCCATTATCACCTCAGGAAGCCCTTCCTTGCCTTCCAGCAAGGCTGCTCCTGACCTGTCCGTTATTATTGCATCGACGCTTTGCGCATCGACTGTCTTATAGTTGCTCACCACTCCAAGCTTGTTTGCCGTTGCAACCACATAAACCATGCCGCTTGTACGCTCTATCATGGTGCGTGTAGTGATGGCCTCCTCGTATATAGGAGTTGTAAGGCCATGCTTCAGGGAGAATCCATCCACCCCAATGAAGCTCTTCGAGGCCCATATGTTGTCAAGCACCAGGGCACTCATCGGCCCGCTGACCGACCTGGACCTCTCTCTGTAGATTCCACCTGTGAATATCAAGGTGCAGGCCATAGGCGTCTTCATGGCCATGGTGATTGCATCTATGTTGTTTGTGATGATAGTTATCTTCTTGAGGCTGGCAATCAGGGCCTGGATGACGCAGGCCGTTGTGCTTCCGCTGTTCACGCATACCGTGTCGCCATCCTCCACAAGAAGGCTGGCCATGCGAGCAATGGCCTTTTTCTCAGCCATGAACTCTGAAGCCTTCTTGCTGTATTCAGGCTCCTGGCTCAGGCTTCTCTCAAGGATTGCCCCGCCGAACTTGCGTTCAAGCAGGCCCGAGTCAGAAAGGACCTTCAGGTCCCTTCTGATTGTAAGCTCACTGACTCCAAAGGCCTTTGCGAGGCTGCTGACCTGGACATTGCCGTCCTGGTTTATCATTGAGATTATCTGTTTCTGCCTCTGAGCTGGAATCACTTTTGAACCTTTATGAATTAATTTGTTCGCTTTTGAACGATTATGATAATAGGAGATGGAGGCCTTTATGTCAATATGCTCTTATAAGGACTTTGGTGTAACGACGCTTGCAAGCATCTTTATCAATGCTTCAGGGGAGAAGGGCTTGGCTAGGTGCTCATTCATGCCAGCTTCATAGACTTTCCTTATGTCCGATCTCATGGTTCCTGCTGTCATGGCGATGATAGGAATCAAGGCAGCATCTGGACGATCCATAGCCCTTATGGCTCTTGTAGCCTCAAGTCCATTGACCTTAGGCATCTGTACGTCCATCAGGATGGCATCGAAATAGCCTGTAGGGGAGGTGGAAAGCTGGTTGAGCGCTTGCTCTCCGTCGATGGCCTGCACTGCGTTCATTCCGGCAGCCTTGAGTATCTCCACAGCTATCTCCATGTTCATGGCGCTGTCCTCTGCAACAAGTATGGTCCTGCCCTTGAGATTCTGGCCAAAGGATCCATCAGCTGGCTTTGCCGCCCTGGTCTGCTTGCTTTTAAGCCTTCTATCAAGCACATCAAGGAAGGTCGATGCAAAGAATGGGCTCTCAAGAATCTCATCGGCATCAGGGACAGCATCGGGATAATCGCAGAAGGCTATCAGAATTGCATTTGGCTGAAGTGCTCGTATACCAGTCATGCCCTTTGCTGCTGACTCATCTGCAATGACAAGGTCGAACTTGGAAATCTTGCATGCATGAAGGGCCTCATTTAGGCTGGATGCAAGCCGTCCTTTGATCTTGAGCTTGCCTAGGATCCATTCAAGGCCGCCTTGCATAGAAGGATTCATGATGCTCAGGAGCTTGAGATTCTGATATTCAGGCATTCCAAGCCGCTGTGAGTCGTTGAGCAGGCTGATGAAAAGCGTGAAGGCAGGCTCGCCAGCCTTCTCATTGGAGACTTCCAGCTGTCCTCCAAGCTTCTCTGCCATGGACCTGGCTGCAGGAAGGCCGAAGGCCTGGCCTTCGTCATTGGCCTCCACGCCATCGAGGATGCTTGAATCAAGGTGCATGGACGGGCAGGTGAAGCTGATGCGCACGACAAGGTCCTGCTTCTGGTCAGAAAGGCCTTGCTGACTGACCTCCAGCTCCATTTTGCTTCCAGGAGGTGTCTTGTTCAAGCTGTATGAAAGAATATTGGAAAGTATGTGGACCAGCTCAGCCTTTCTTCCAAAGACCTGATCTGAGCATCTTGGATCTACACTGGTCCTGAATGAGACCTCCTTGCTGCGGCAAAGGCTTCTGTACTCGCGGATCACCTCAAGCAAGGTCTGCGAGAGGCTGAACGGGCTGTCGGAGAGCTGGTCAGCACTGGCGCTGTCAGCGCTTAAGGTGCTGGTCATCACCCTGCAGAGCTGGCCGCATGCCGCCAGGGCCTTTTCAATATAGGCTTGCTTGTCATCCTTGGTCTTGGCTAGGTTCAGATAGCCCATTATAGAGTTCAGGGGGTTTCGCATATCAAAGCTGATCCTTGAAGTGAGCTTGGATTTGGCTTCATAGGCGCTTTTTGCATTGGACAATGCCGTTGCCAGCATGTCATTTCGCATCTTCTCCGCAGATACAGCATCTGTGTCATCGCTTCGTGCAATGACAAGACAGTCGCGGCTTGAGTCAAGATAGCAGATCCTTATGGTCTTTATGCGCTTCATCGGACCTTCAGCAAACTGGCATCGAAGCTCAAAGGGCTTGTCAGCATCCAGGATGGCAATGACATTCTCAAAGGCCATGCTCTCAATGTAGCTCTTCTTGTCCATAAGATCCGGAATGGCTGATGCATCCTCGTTGATCAGGGCTGTATAGTGCTTCTGGGCAATCTTGCCGCCATAGAACGTGCATTGCTGAGTGGCCACCTCGACGTAGCCAAGGTAGTCGAAGGCCTGCCTGTTTGCCCAGTCGTTGACCTGTGACAGGCGGACCTCGGTATCTATGTCCATGACAACCATGACAGCCTCGATGTCATCTGTCATCGGGTTCCGGGCTGTATTGATGGTCGTCCTGCACCAAATGGACCTTGAGCTCTCCTGCAGGTTGATCTTGAATTCCTCCTTGAAGAAGGCAATGCCATTTTCATAGCTCTCAAGAAGGTTCTTCCTGTTCAGCACTGATGAAAAGACCTTGCCCATGCTCTTGTCCTCTGTCCTGGAGATGCAGGCGCTCAAGAAATCATCTACATTGTCAGTCCTGGATATCAGCTTGAGGTAGTTGCTGGGCTCGCTGAGAAGCACATCGCGGGTAAGGTTCAGCCTGGCTGAGCCTATGATGGTCTTGGATTCGGCTGCCTTGGAATCGATTGTCTGCTGGTAGCTCTTGGCTGCATCCAGCTGTGTTGTCATGTCAGAGAACAGGGCAAGATGAAAGGTCCTGTCATGCTTGTCTATGAAAGCAGCAGTCAGCTTCACAGTTCTCTGCCCGCCATCTCTGAGGCGTATGTGGATAGAAGGGAAGCAATAGGTTCCGCCTTGCTGGCAGAGCAGCTCATATTGCTTGCGAACAGCCTGCCTTTCCTCGGAAGGAAGAAGGGAGATTGGGTCCTGGACCTCAAGCCTGAATTGCTCGCGGTCATAGCCGATCAGCTTGAAGAACCGGTCGTTTGCATATGCCACAGTCACTTCGCCGTCAATGTAATGAGCCTCGATAAGGCCGCTGGAGATGCTGGAAGCCAGGGCATCGAAGCTGTTTTCAATGCTTCTGCGCTGCCTTGTCTCCATCACAACAGCCTGTATGCAGATGATCAGCATGACAAGCACAATGGCCAGGATGATGACCAAGAAGGCAAGATGCTGATTATTAAGCGAGGATGCCTTTTCCACGAAATAGGACATAGGGTTGACTGATATGATTGCCAGTGAGCTTTCTATGCCTATATCGACGATAGGATTGAGGACAGCAAAGAGCTGCTTGCCATTCATACTGAACCTGAAGGAAGCGGCCTTGTTCTGGCCTAGCAAGGCCTTGAGGTCACGAACGCTTGCTCCATCAGCAAAAGCTTCAGAAGGTATGTCCTCCATCCAGTTTTCCAGCTTAAGCAGCTCAGTGTAAGGCTCCAGCAGCCTGCCTTGGCTGTCGACAAGGCGGCTTATTCCCTTATCCAGTCCCAGTGACTGGCTGTCCATGGCGCAGTATATGATGCCTTCAATGGAATTCTTGATTATCACTGGCACGCTGATTACAAGAAAGCGGCCTTCTTCATTGAAAAGGGAGTAAATGCTGGCCCGGCCTTCCAGGTTGCTGTAGTAGGCATCCGCTTCAAAGAAGGCATTGTCTGTCGAATCATTGTACGGGACATAGCTGAAGTGCTTGAAGCGGCTTTCCAGAGCAGCCTTGGAGCAAGCCTCCTGTGCCTGGATGCTGTCAACGCCCTGGTCTGCAAGAAAGTCAGCAAGGGCTTTTGCAACGGCGATGCGAGTTGAGATGGACTCGGATACCTGGCTTGTATGTATGCTGGCTGAGGAGATTGCCTGAACTGCCTGGTCCTTCAGGCTGTCGCTTCTCTCGGTGATTTCATGGAGCACAAATAAAGTGAAGACAGCGAAGGATAAGGCAATCAGCGATGAGAACAAGAGCACATGACTGGCCTTGGATTTCAAATGCAGCACCTTCCTGCCAGCATTATAAGGCTATCAGCCTTCATAAGGCAAGAAGCCTACTTGCCCTTGCCCTTCCTTGCCTTCAGGAAAATGATTATGCCTGCACCAGATACAACAAAGGCCCCGCCAAGGATCATGATGAATGCTGTCATGATTTCCATTGGCCCTGTCATGCCCTCGCGCTGAAAGAAAGGATCCATCCCTCTTGTCATGCTTGCTGTCGCTGCCCGGGCTACTGCACCCATGGCTATGAAGAGGGCTCCTGCTATGGCCATGTAAAGCCCGCCAACCCATCCATATCTTCTTATCATGCGTCCGATGAAGCCGGTGGCTTGTGAGAAGCTGTCGCTCTTTTCAGCTGTCTCTTCGCTTTCGCTGCTGTCCAGAAGCCAGTCTGCTGACACTCCAAAGACCTCGGCAAGGGTCTTGAGCTTTCCTACTTCAGGTTCGCTCTCTCCAGTCTCCCACTTGCTTACTGCCTGACGGGAGACATCGAGCAAGGCAGCCAGGCTCTCCTGTGACAGCCCTTTCTTCTTGCGACAATACAGTATCTTCTGCGATAGGTTCATTGAAAACCCTCCTTGATGAGCTGAATGTTACACGAAGGCCACGCATAATTCTATCAACTGAAGCTGGAATATCCGCAACTGGAGGTGGAAATTCCGCAACTAGAGCCCAAGAGCCTGGGAAAGGGCTGACTTCATCTGCTCCAAGGCTTCTGAGAACTGGGACTGAAGCTTGTCTATGTAGGTGTCGCAAAGCTTCACAAACTCTGGGTCATTGTCAGGGTAGGTCCCCTTCTGCTTAGCCATCTGCTGATATTGGTCCTTGAGCCTCTTGAGGAGGTCGGCCTTTGCGGCTATGTATTGGGCGAAAAGCCCTTCAAGCTGCGAGAAGGCTTCCTGGGCTTCCTCGTTCTGCGGGCTGGCAAGGTTCATCATCTGTCCAAGCCTCTGCAGCCTGTCTGTGTAGTATTCATTGGATGGAAGGCTGAGATTGGCCACTACGGTCTCCAGGATCGTCCTGGATGCCAGGGCCTTGTTCTCCATATCATCCAGGGCCTTGAGGAATGCCTCATCGGTCATGGAGTAATCAATGAGGAAGCTTCCTGCAAGCTTTCTGCTCAATGTAAGAAGCTCGTCTCTCTTGAGCTTCTCAGGATCCACTTTTATGTCCTGGGTCTTCTCCAGGGCTATCTCCCATGCTGACTTGATTCTTCCCATATGCAACTCCTTGCTTGCTTCATTTTTCAAGTTACTCAATTTGCCTTCTTAGGGCAAGTGAGAAAAATGGTAAAACAACATCATTATGATAGTCTAGAAAAGTCATTTCTGATATAGTGCATGCATGGAAAAGCTATTCTACCTAGAGCCAGAGAGAAAGAGTCTTGAAGCTGTGGTGACAGAGGTGCGTGCCTGTGACCCGAAGGGGCTTTATCCTACATTCCTTGATCAGACTATCTTTTATCCTGAGTCTGGCGGCCAGTGTGGGGACATCGGGTCCCTGACAAGGCTGGCTGATGGTCTTGAGCTCAAGATCGTCGATTCCCAGAAGGAGGACGAGCATGTCTGCCATCTTGTTTCTGGAAAGCTTGAGAAAGGCGATAAGGTTGTCCTGAACCTGGACTGGCCGCATCGCCTTTTTTATATGCAGGAGCATACGGCCCAGCATATCATCAGCGGGCTTCTTTTCAGCCAGTTCTCAATAGGAACCCTTTCAGTCCATATGGGGCAGGACGCTATCGCCATTGAGACAGACAAGGCTATTATAAGCCAGGACATCATAGATGGCCTGGAAGCAATGGCGCAGTCAGTGGTGATTGAAGGCCATGAAGTCAGCATGTACGAGGAAAGCCACGAGGAAGCTGAGGCTGAAGGCCTTAGAAGAACCATCAAGGTAGACGGGCCTGTGAGGCTTGTGAGAATCGCCGGCGTGGATCTGATTGCCTGCGGCGGCGTGCATGTAGGCAACACCAGGGAGATACAGGCAATAGAGTATTCTGGATCTGAGAGCATCAGAGGCCATGCAAGGCTGTTCTTCAAGGTTGGCCAGAAGGCCCTTGAGGCGCGCAAGGCTCGACAAAAGGCTGTCATGGCTCTTGAAAGGATGCTCAGCTGCTCCACAGAGGAGCTGGAAGCCATGGTTCTAAGACTGATCGACCAGGCCTCCGAGCAGAAGAGAGCCTATTCCAGCTTGCTTGCCCTATATGCCTCCACCTTGATCCAGGGTCCTGTGACCTTGCTTGATCTTACGGGAAAGCCTGGCTTCGATGGGCTTGGGCAGGCTTCGAAGGACCTCGATGAGCTTTGTCTCTGCGCTGTGGATGGGAACCGCTGGCTGATGGTGCTCAAGGGCTCCTATGAGAGCCTTGACTACCGCAAGGCCCTTGTGGCGAGCCAGGCCAAGGGGGGAGGGAAAAAGCCCATGTACCAGGGCTTCTGCCCCGATCCCAAAGCCCTTCTAGAGGCCTTTTCAGACTTGATCAATCAATGCTTAAGGAGCTGATATGAATCTTAAGGACTTTGAAAGAAAGGAAGCTTCACAGGACGTGCTTCGACTGTACGTAAGCTATGAGGATGTGCATCGCCTGGTCAAGAGCGCGGTGAGAAGGATGCAGGCTGACGGCTTCGATCCTGACCTGATCGTCGCCATTGGTTCAGGCGGATTCATCCCGGCCAGGATCGCCAAGACGTTCCTGAACAGGCCAATCTACACTGTGGGCATATCATACTATGGGATGGACCACAAGCATCGAGCATACCCTGAGAAGATACAGTGGATTGAGGAAGCCCAGAAGCTTCTATGTGGAAAGAAGATACTGCTCATCGATGAAGTCGATGACACAAGAGGCACGCTTTCCTATTGCCTTGGAGAGCTATTGAAGTACGACCCGATGGATATAGCGGTGTGCGTCCTCCATAACAAGCTCAAGGAGAAGGAAACGCAGTTTCCGCCCCAGATCAAGAGATACTATCCAGCTATGGAAGTGGGTGATGTGTGGATAAAGTACCCTTGGGATGCTGATGACATAGACCAGCATAACCTGCTTGCCTGCGAAAGATAGCTAGTCAAGCAGGCTGATGGCAGCCTGCCTGATGGCTTGGGCCTGTGGGAAGCTGAATTGCTCAATAGGCCTGGAAGCTCCTACAGGAGCCAGGTCCCCACCAAGCCTTCTGATGGGATGGCGCAGGAGTCCAAACAGGTCCTGGCTTTCGCTCAGAGCCGCTGCGGCCTCTGCAGCAATGCCGCCGGTGACCGGCGGATCCTGCACTATCAGGACCGCCTTGGTCTTGACTGCACTTTGGATCAAGGTCCTGGTATCCATCGGCATCAAGGCTGAAAGCTCAATGACCTCTATGCCTTCCAGGCCTTCTATGGCTTCCATCACGGTGCGAGCTGCCTTGGCGTAGGTGATTATCGTAAGCCTGTCGCCTTCCTGGAGCTTGATTGCCTCGAGGGGCCTGAAGTCCCTTGATAGGTCGCCAGATCTCTTGTACATGGCTTTGCTCTCGAAGAAAAGGATGGGGAAATCCTGCTTGGAAGCCCAGTGAAGAAGCCTCTGGGCCTCATCAGGGAAGCTTGGAGCAAGCATTGTCAGGCCGCTTGTGTTGGCAAACATGGCCTCGGGGCTTTGCGTATGCTGGGGACCATGCCCGGTTCCAGCGCCTTCTGGAAAGCGGAAGACTACCGGACAGGTATACTGGCCTCCTGTCATGTAGTAGATCTTGGCAGCATGGTTTATGATGGCATCGCTTATCAGGGTGGCAAAGTCTGCATACATTACCTCGACTATCGGCCTAAGGCCGGTCATGGCAGCCCCAACTGCCATGCCTGCAAAGCTCTCCTCGCTGACAGGGGTCTCGAGAACCTGGCTGTCATGCCTTGAGTACAGGTCTCCTGTGACCCCAAAGCATCCGCCATATAGCCCGATGTCCTCGCCTATGAGCACAGCCTTCTCATCGCTGTAGAGCATGAGCTCAAGACCTTGCCTTATGCCTTGGGCGAAGGTGAGGCCCATAACAGGCTCTATGGGCTGAACCGGCTTGATCGGCGGATTGACCAGCTCAAGCGCTTCTGATTCGCTCAGCGTATCCCCAAGCTTCTGCAGTGTCCTTGCCAGGGCATCATCCATGATGGAGCAAGCCTCTGCCTGCATCTGCATGAACTCCTGCTCTGTCAGGTCCCCTTGGGCTATGAGAGTGCTGGCAAGGCGAGCGATTGGGTCCTTGAGAGACCACTCCTTTTCCTCTTCCCTTGAGCGGTAGAGCCGCTTGTCGTTCTTGCTGTGGCCCTTGAGCCTGTAGGTTGTCGCCTCTATGAGAACAGGAAGGCTGTTCTCCCTTATCCAGGATAAAGCCTCCCTTGTCGTGGTGTAGACAGATTGCAGGTCGTTTCCATCTATCAGATAGGTCCTTACGCAGTAGCCCTCAGCCCTTTGGACTGGAGTTGAGCAGGATACCTTGTCTGATTTTGCGCTCATTGCGTAGCCATTGTTCTCGCAGAAGAGAAGAAGCGGCAGGGAGAAGACCTGGGCAAGATTCATGCACTCGGCAAGGGTTCCCCTGTTTGCAGCTCCATCTCCGAAGATGCACACGCTTACAGCTCCGGTTCCAAGCCTTTTCTGGGAAAGGGCTGCACCGGTTGCCAGCGGTATTCCGCTGCCGACAACAGAAGAGGAGCCTAGGTTGTTATGAGCTTTGTCGCTCATGTGCATCGATCCGCCAAGACCCTTGCAAAGCCCGTCGCGAAGCCCGAAGATCTCGCAGAACATTGCATAGGGATCGCTGCTGCGGCATATGTTGTAGCCGTGGCAGCGATGTGTGGTGGTGATTAGGTCACGGTCCTCCATGGCCAGGCAGACTCCTGCCTGGCAAGCTTCCTGGCCGGTGGCAAGGTGAGTGGTGCCGAGCCTATAGCCCTTCTGCACAGCTTCTGAGAAGACCTTTTCAGTGAGATTCTCAAAAGCCCTGGACCTTAGCATCCTATCCAGTGCGCTGATGGCCAGGCGGGAATCCATGGCTACTTGGTATCCAGCTCGACTAGGCTGTCGACATTGATCTGGGCTGCAGTCGTAGGCACTGCTATTCCCCAGTTCTCAAGAACCTGCGGATGCACTTCGCCGAAGAATCCAATCTTCCGGCCCCTGGCGTCGATTATCGTGGCGCACCTGCCTGGGATGAAGCGTGGATCGTTCTCCAGGGTCTGCAGTGTGTAGTCGACCTTGAGGAAGTAGAGCAGGGTGTTGATTATGCTAGAGATGTCGTTGTAGCCTGAGACTGCATCGCTCTTGAGCATTCCCAGCGTGTTGCTTGTAAGGGTTCCGCTGTCATTGCCATCGAACTTCTCAACAGTCTTGCCTACCTCGAAGATGAGATGAGGATAGACAGCCTGGGAGCTTGCGGCCTCGCTTTCAAGAAGGCTTGGTATTACGCTTGGGCGGACAACCTCATAGTTCTCGCTCATCGGGTTGGAGATGAATACGCAATTGGAGCCGTCTATGCACATGTTGGAAATGTACTCCTTCTTGCTGCCCAGATAGTTGAACATCATCTCCTGGAATCCCAGTCCGACCAGGATGTTCTTTATCTTGCGGCTCTTCTCCTCTGCAGGCGTAAGGCGGCCGATTGTGAAGTCGCCAGGCATCTGGGGCTCGAATCTGCCCAGGCCGTAGCCGATCATCACATCCTCTACGATGTCGACAGCATGCAGAAAGTCGTTCCTGTACTCAGGGCATCTGGCCGTGATCACACCCTTTTCGGCGGTAGCCTCAATGCCCATGCGCCTGAGCGCCTGCAGGGCGACGCTCTCGCTCATGCTTTCTCCAAGCACTCGCCTTATGTCTGCCAGCGTGCAGGTCTGAGGAGCCTGGAAGTAATAAGGCACTGTGAAGGACCTGCCATAAGGAGTCTCATAAGGGTAGACCACCTCGACAGGCAGGATCTCAAATCCGAAGTCGGCCATGTCGCAGGCCATTATGGATGCAGCCAGCAGAAGGTCGTTCAGGCCGGTTCCGCTCAGCTCGATGAACAGGTTCTCGTCTCCGACCTCAACGGCTCCTATGCGGGCGCTGTTTATCACTGGCGGGAAGCTCAGGGCATCCTGGGCATCATCGCAAAGATAGGGATAGAGCGGCTTGTCCTTGACTATGTAGCCATATTCCTGGCCCTTTGGATGCTTTTCGCATATCTGCCTGAGAGTCAGGCTCTCTGTCATGGCAAGAGGCACAAAGCTTGTCTTGTCGGGATCGACAGCATCATAGTGCACTGGATACTTGATAAGGTCGCTTCTGTAGATGCCCATGGCAATGCTGCGCCTTTTCCTTCCGAAGTTCCAGCAAAGCTTCTCCTGGCTCTGGATCAGGGATAGCAGAATGTCCTCTGTCACCTTGCAGCCCTTGGCTGCAAAGCCGATGGAGTAGGGCCTGATATCCTTGGCATTCTCTCCGACTATGAGCTTGCGTTCCTGGGAGGGCTGTGACTTGGATGAGCTTGAGAAGAAGCTGTATCTTGGGATATCCTGGCTCTCGTACGTCTTGAGAAGCCTTGCCACTCCTGCGCTTGACCACAGGTCGGGGCGATTGGTGTCATTGAGCTCTATCTTGATTACGTGGGCTTGCTCGTCATGTCCATCCAGCTCAGCCTTCGCCCTTGGGAAGACAAGCTCAAGCTGGTCATCTGTCATGGTCTTTCCAAGAAGGCCGAAGAACATGGATTCTGTAGTTTCGATCTTTGGCATTTTCTAGCCCCTCCTTGATCTGACGCTGTCTATGCTTGGTGAGAAGAGATCCCTGATGTCATTGATTCCAAGGTGCATCAAGGCCATCCTGTCGATTCCAAGTCCCCAGGCCAGCACCGGCTCGTCTATTCCAAGAGGCTTGGTCACCTCCGGCCTGAAGATCCCCGATCCTCCAAGCTCAAACCACCCAAGAACAGGGTGCTTGATGTGGACCTCGATGGAGGGCTCTGTGAAGGGGAAGTAGCCGGGGACGTACTTGACCTCTGTTGCTCCAGCAATCTCGGTAGCGAACATCTTGAGAAGTCCAAGGAGGTTCTTGAGATTGACGTCCTTGCCTATGACTATTCCCTCGGTCTGGTAGAAGTCGGCGCCATGGGTGGCATCGACCTGGTCATAGCGGAAGCACCTGACAACTCCAAAGTACTTTCCTGGAACCTTTGCATGGGTGAGCTGGTGAGCAGACAGGACTGTGCCCTGGCTTCTCATGACCTGGCGTCTTGTGAACTCATGGTCAAAGCTGTACTGCCAGCCTCTTGAGCCGGTCTCCCCTCCGTTCTCATGGGTGGTGGCCACCTTGCTGAGCCAAGGCTCATCTATCTTCTTCGTGTGCTGCGGATCCTTCACATAGTAGACGTCGTGGATATCCCTGGCGCTATGGAACTGAGGCATGAAAAGAGCATCTCCGTTCCAGAACTCTGTCTCCACCAGCTGGCCGTCGAACTCCTCGAAGCCAAGGGAGCAAAGCTTGTCCTTGACCCACTGCAGGTACTCTCCATATGGGTTAAGGCGTCCAGGAATCAGCTTGGACACTGGGGCATTGACTCCATAGGGCCTGAAGCTGGAGGTCTTCCAGGATCCAGATGAAAGGATCTGGGCTGTAACAGGTCCAAGCTCCTCGCCTGTCATGTTGGCATCGATTACAGCCTGCTTGGCTGCAAGCCCCAGCTCTGTAAGCCTGTATGTCACAGTCTCTCTCTCTATAACCTTGAAAGGAGAGGAAGCTGCTCCTCTCTTCTTGCTTATCCTGAGCATGGCGTCCTTGAGGCTGCCCAGGGCGGACTCCTCAAGGCTTCTTCCCTCGGCCTTTACGGCCATGTCGAGAAGAGCTCTATGGTCGGTGATGGCGCTTGAGGGCTCCTTGCCTGTGAGGCAAGCCTTCTTCTCTTCGTCCATCTTGCAGACATTGTCCTTTGTGAGCATGCCGAAGGTGCTCCCTACATCTGCATTTTCAATTCCAAGGGCGGATGCAATCTCAGGAAGAGTCATTGGACCTTTCTCCTTGAGAAGTGCGATTATCCTTTCAGATGGGGTGCCGCTCTTCTGCTGAGCCTCTCCAACCTCCGTCAGCTCGTAGAAGACGCCTGTATGCCTTCCTGTCTCAGCGAGCATTCCCTTGGCCTCAAGCCAGCTGAAAGCCTGGTTGCATTGTCCGACCTTGTAGCCAAGCTCGCTGACTATGAGGTCTGCAGTTATGACTGTCGAGCCATCGACATGGCGCAGGACCTTGACTTCCAGAGGATGGAGATTCTTTACATCTATTTCCATAACGACTCCTAATTGATTCATGAACCAGCATTATACATGAAATCCACAAAAAAGATAAAGACTAGTGATGACAAACACCTTCCCAAACCCCCTTGGAATGAGCTAAGTCATGGTTTCTATTGGGTTTTAAAGCCTGCCTCATTGATTGGCAGGCACCTATCCATTAGAATTATAAGCAATTAGGTACTTGAATAAAGTCTAGGTGTTGTGTTATCGTTCTGCGGTTTAGAGGAAAAAAATGAGTTTAGACTTATCGAAGATGAGAAACATCGGAATCAGCGCCCATATTGACAGCGGCAAGACCACATTGAGCGAGAGGATACTGTTTTACTGCAACAGGATTCATTCTATACATGAGGTGCGAGGAAAGGACGGTGTCGGAGCGACCATGGACAGCATGGACCTCGAGCGCGAAAGAGGAATTACAATTGCCAGCGCGGCAACAAGCGTGACATGGAAAGATCACGAGATCAACTTGATAGATACCCCGGGACACGTTGACTTCACCATAGAGGTTGAGAGATCCCTGAGAGTTCTTGATGGCGCCATACTGGTTCTTTGCTCCGTTGGAGGAGTCCAGAGCCAGAGCATCACTGTCGACAGGCAGATGAACCGCTATCATGTTCCC
>JAQVSP010000035.1 GCA_028700425.1 Sphaerochaetaceae bacterium
GAGGGGACTGAGGAAGAAGATCTCCAATGCTATGCTCTGCCTGTCTTATATAGCGGCTTTCATCCTGCTGCTGGCAAGCGACCTTGTCCGCATTGTAAGCAGCAATGTCTACATCCTCTTCTCCCTCGCCTTCCTGGCCATGGCTTGCATCTCCTTGGCCCATTGCATCCTGGCCTTCACAAGAAAGGGCTCCAGGTTCCTGGATTCCTCAACCAGGCTGATCTTCTTCTCTCTTGCATCCTTTGCTCTTCTTTTGGCTGTCGACACCCTTTGGCTTGAGGATGGCTCCAGGGGAAGGCAGGTCCAGATCAATGGCCAGACGGTCAGGGTTTACGATGACCTGTCTCCCATCACTCTTGAAAGCCTTGGGATGAAGGCATCAGGGGCCTTGAGGAGCACAGGATACCAGTCCTCTTCAAGCCTTATAGCCAGCTATGAGCATATATATGACCAAAGCATATCTGCTACAGATCCTTGCTACATAAGCATTACAATGTTCAGAGCCAGCTGGGCTCCCCTGTTTTCCATTGTCCAGTCGCAGCTGGCAGGACGCATCAGTGTAATGGATGAGGATCTTTCTGCCATGCTGGGCCTGGAAGTCAGCTTCTCGGCTGACATGAGAGAGGCCATCCTTCAGTCAGGCATGGCGATCTGCACCTTTTCAAGCCTGGATCCCATCACCGTTGAGCAGCTGTCCATCATGGCAGGCTATTTCAAAAACAGGGCTTTTCAGTGACCGGAAAAACCCTCCCAGCTGGCTCAATGAGGGAAAAAAGGCATCGCTTAATCTTTTGGCAAAAAGATTTATCAATTGTATTGACATTATTATGGCATTCGTGATACCTTCTTCAAGGTGTCCTTATATGGGGACATTATGAGCCAAACCGATCACTTAAGTGGTAAGGTGGTTCCAGAACAGTTCTTTTTTAGTCTGTGCTATGTCGGCTGCGCTTGACGCTGTCGACCTCTGGATTCCCCCTTCTCAAGTAAATGCTCTTGGTTTGTCTCAGCAACACTGTTAAAGGCTTTGTGCCTTTAGAGCACATTTTTATTTTGTGACAATGTCACAAGGAGGAAGCAGATGGCTAAAGAGAAGTTTGAGAGAACCAAGCCACATGTGAACGTCGGAACCATCGGTCACGTTGACCACGGCAAGACCACCTTGACGGCCGCAATCACCATGTATTGTGCACGTAAGTATGGTGACAAGGTCTTGAACTATGATGAGATCGACAATGCCCCAGAAGAGAAGGCAAGAGGAATCACCATCAACACAAGGCACGTTGAGTACCAGTCCGATGCTCGCCATTATGCGCATGTCGACTGCCCGGGCCACGCTGACTACATCAAGAACATGATCACTGGTGCAGCTCAGATGGATGGAGCAGTGATCGTTGTCGCAGCTGATGACGGTGCCAAGGCCCAGACAAAGGAGCACATCCTCCTTGCTCGCCAGGTTGGAGTTCCTGCCATCATCGTCTTCATCAACAAGGTCGATATGCTGGATGATCCTGAGCTTGCCGATCTGGTCGAAGAGGAGATGAGAGACCTTCTCACTTCCAATGGATTCGACGGAGCAAATTGCCCAGTCATCAGAGGATCTGCATACAAGGCCATGACTGAGCCGGACAATGCTGAAGCCACCGCTTGCATTAAAGAGCTGCTCCATGCCATGGACACCTACATTCCGCTCCCAGTAAGAGCAACAGACCTTCCGTTCCTTATGCCGATTGAGGACATCTTCTCAATCTCTGGGCGTGGAACAGTTGTCACCGGAAGAATTGAGCGCGGCGTTGTCCACATCAATGATCCTGTGCAGATCGTCGGAATCAAGGACACCAGAGACACAGTCGTCACAGGCGTTGAGATGTTCAACAAGCTCCTTGACGAAGGTCAGGCTGGAGATAACATCGGAGCTCTGCTCCGCGGCGTAGACAAGAAGGAAGTCGTTCGCGGCCAGGTTCTTGCAAAGCCAAAGTCAATCACTCCTCACAAGAAGTTCATCGGCGCTGTTTACGTGCTGTCCAAGGAAGAGGGCGGACGCCATTCCCCATTCGTGGGCGGATATAGGCCTCAGTTCTACTTCAGGACCACTGATGTCACCGGAACAGTGAACCTCCCCGAGGGAGTTCCAATGATTATGCCTGGCGATCATACCAACATCATCGTTGAGCTGATTCACCCGATCGCAATGGACAAGGGACTTCGCTTCGCTATTCGCGAAGGCGGAAAGACCGTTGCATCTGGCCAGGTTACTGAAATCATCGAATAAGGAAAATCGAATGTCTTGCTCCTATCAAGGGTAGGAGCAAGACCTGTTTTTTGGAGGAAAAATGGCAAACGAAAGAATTCGTGTCAGACTGAGAGGTTTTGATGTCGAACTGGTTGAGCAGAGCGCTCTTTCCATAGTGCAGACAGTGGTTGGTGCCGGAGCAAAGGTTTCCGGACCTGTCCCGCTCCCGACCCGCATCAATAAGTATACTGTTCTAAAGTCGCCTCATGTTAATAAGAAGGCTCGTGAACAATTTGAGATGAGAACCCACAAGAGGTTAATCGATATTCTTGATCCTTCCCCTAAGGTTATGGAGGCTCTTATGAAGCTAGAGCTCCCTGCCGGGGTCGATGTTGAGATCAAACAGTGAGTTGAGGTAAGAGATGTTAGGGCTTATCGGCAAGAAAATTGGAATGACACAGGTATTTGATGCCAATGGCAAGCTTATACCAGTTACTGTCATCAAAATAGAGGACAACATTGTCCTCGGAGGAAGAACCGAGCAGCAGAACGGTTACACCGCAGCTGTGCTTGGTTCAGTGGATATCAGGAAGAATCTCGTAAATAAAGCGGTCGCAGGCCAATACAAGGACATCTGCGAGCCGAAGCGCTATATGGTCGAATTCCGTGATTATGATAAGGAAGTCAAGACCGGTGATGCTCTTACCGTGAAGGAATTCGCTGACACAGCTTTCGTTGATGTCACCGGAATCTCAAAGGGAAAGGGATTTGCAGGCGGTATGAAGCGCTGGGGCTTCCAGGGCGGAAGAAAGACACATGGTTCCAAGTTCCATAGGGACATCGGCGGAACAGCAATGTCTTCAACACCTGCAAGAACCTTCCCAGGTCATCATATGGCTGGACACATGGGTGTAGACAAGGTCACTGTGCAGAACCTGCGCGTGGTCAAGGTTGACGAGGAGCTTAAGGTCATCATGGTCAAGGGAGCTATCCCGGGACCTGCTCAGAGCGCCGTTATCGTCAAGAAAGCGGTAAAGAAGAGGTAGGACTGACATGGAAGCTAAAGTATATTCTACAGCAGCAAAGGAAGTTGGAACCATCGAGCTCAGCGACTCTGTATTCAACAGGGAAGTCAGCACCGGATCCATTTACCACGCTGTGAACAATGAGCTGGCCAACAGAAGAGTTGGAACCGCCTGCACCAAGGTTAGGTCAGAGGTTAACTACAGCAACACAAAGCCCTTCAAGCAGAAGGGAACTGGAAATGCCAGAAGAGGAGACAAGAAGTCTCCGATCCTCGTAGGCGGCGGCACGATCTTCGGACCCAAGCCAAGAGATTACAGCTACACCCTGCCAAAGAAGGTTAAGAGACTTGCCATGAAGAGCCTTCTTTCCCTTTCTGTACAGGAAGATCGCTTGAGGATCGTTCAGGATTTCACAAACGAGAATGGAAAGACAAAGGACCTTGCCCAGATTGTGAAGGCATTCACAGAGGAAGGCAAGAGGCTTGTCATTGTCATGAAGGATGATGATGCAATGCTCAGAAGGGCAGCAAAGAACATCCCTTATGTAAGAGTTCTCGCTTACGATAAGCTCAGTGCTAAGGAGCTCTTGTACGCCAAGACCGTCCTGATGCTCGAGGGCGCGGCCAGGAACCTCAATGAGTTCTTTGCCGAGTAGGAGGATCAGATGAACGCAAATCAGGTTATTATCAGTCCCATCCTTAGCGAGAAGTCAAATATCGTTCGTTCCCTGGATGAGAAGAAGTATACTTTCAAGGTGGACCCTAGAGCCAACAAGATTCAGATTGTCGCTGCAGTCGAGTCTCTTTACAAGGTGACAGTCCTATCTTGCAACGTAATCAATGTTAAGGGCAAAACCAAGTTCAGTCGCGGAAAGGGCGGCAGCATTCCTGGAGACACAGGCTCCTGGAAGAAGGCCGTAGTTACCGTCAAGAAGGGTGACGCCATCAATGCCTTTGAAGGCGTATAAGGAGAATGGAATATGGTAATTAAAAGTTACAAGCCCTGTTCACCCGGAATCCGACAGAAGACCACTCTGGTCCGCAGCGATATCACCACTGTGAAGCCGGAGAAGTCCCTTACCACAAGCCTCAATAGAACCGCTGGAAGGGATACCTTTGGTCGCATCAGTGTTCGTCGCAGAGGCGGCGGGCATAAGCGAGCATACAGGATCATCGATTTCAAGAGAGACAAGTACGGCGTTCCCGGAACTGTTGCGACAATTGAGTACGATCCTAACCGCAGCGTAAACATCGCTCTGGTCAATTATGTTGACGGAGAGAAGCGCTACATCATCGCTCCGAAGGGACTTACAGTTGGAACGAAGATCGTCAGCGGACCGAATGCACCACTCACGGTTGCTAACGCCCTGCCGCTCAAGAACATCCCGCTCGGGCTTACTGTTCACAATGTAGAGCTGAACCTGGGACGTGGCGGACAGCTTGTTCGCTCAGCAGGACTGGGAGCTACAGTCATCGCCAAGGAAGGCGACTATGTAACACTCAGGCTGCCTAGCGGAGAGATGAGACTGGTTTTCGGCGAATGCTACGCAACCATCGGCCTCCTTGGCAATGAGGATCATATGAACGTGTCCCTCGGAAAGGCTGGCACAAGTCGCCATCTTGGACGAAGGCCAAAGGTAAGAGGCGTTGTCATGAACCCAATCGACCACCCACATGGAGGTGGAGAGGGCAAGACCGCAGCTGGTCGCCATCCAGTTACTCCTTGGGGCAAGCCCACCAAGGGTGCTAAGACCAGATCGAAGAAGAAGCCCTCAGGAAGATTCATTCTCAAGAGCGCAAGTTCTGCTAAGAGGTAGTTAAACAGATGTCTAGGTCAATTAAGAAAGGTTATTTTGTGGAGCCTTCACTGGCAAAGAGAGTAGAAGAGGCCAAGGATGCAAGCTCCAAGCCCATGCTCAAGACTTACTCCAGAGACTCCGTGATCATCCCCGACATGGTCGGATTTACGATTTCTGTCTACAATGGAAAGTCATGGATTCCTGTCTTTGTCACTGAGAACCTCGTAGGCCATAAGCTTGGCGAATTCTCTGTGACCAGGATCTTCCGTGGCCACTCCGGCACAGACAAGAAGGCAAAGTAGGGTAACAGAGATGGAAGAAAAGAGTTATAAAGCAATTGCTAAGTACCTGTTGGTCTCCCCGACCAAGGTGCGCCCTGTTGCGGACCTTGTCCGCGGCAAGTCCGTTCCCCAGGCTGCTGCCATCCTCGAGGCAATGCCTCAGAAGGGAGCTCGCTTGATTCTCAAGGTTCTCAACAGCGCTACAGCAAATGCCCTGTATGCAAACAAGAAGTGGGACGAAGAAGGCCTGACAATATCAGAGCTTCTCATCGATGATGGTCCTACCCTTAAGAGAGTCTGGGCAAGATCCCACGGAAAGCGTGACATTCTCATCAAGAGAATGAGTCACATCACCGTTGTAGTATCAAAGGCTTTGGAGGCATAGCATGGGACAGAAAGTTAATCCTATTGGATTCCGCCTTGGAGTGAACAAGACTTGGAAGTCGAAGTGGTATGTCGACCCGAAAGAGTATGCTGATTGCCTGCATGAGGACCTGAAGCTCCGCAAGGCGCTTCTTGCTGCCCCTGAGCTTCAGGGTGCAGAGGTCAGCGACATCGAGATCAGCCGCAAGCCCCAGAGGATCACAATCACTGTGGCAACAAGCAGGCCAGGCGTGATCATCGGAACAAAGGGAGCCACCATTGAGAAGCTCAATGGAGATCTCCAGAAGCTTTCCGAGAAGAAGGTCCAGATCAAGGTGAAGGGCATTGAGCATCCAGAGCGTGATGCACAGCTCGTCTCCGCAAGCGTTGCAAAGCAGCTGGTAGCCCGTGGCTCCTATAAGAGAGCTATGAAGCTGGCCATCTCCAAGGCGATGCTGGCTGGAGCCCAGGGAATAAAGATCCGCGTATCTGGAAGACTTGGTGGAAGTGATATCGCAAGAACCGAAGGAATGAAGGAAGGACGTGTACCACTTCACACCCTCAGAAGCGACATCGATTATGGTTTCTCTACAGCAAATACTACCTTTGGATCCATTGGAGTGAAGGTATGGGTTTTCAACGGCGAGATCCTCAACAGAGTCCAGAAGGGCGATGCAGGTCTTATCGTAAAGAAGCCAGCTGATGAGAGTCAGGCTGACGAAGCAGCAAGGAGTTAAGGATGCTTAGCCCAAAACGTGTAGCACATAGAAAGCATCAGAGGGGCAAGACTGACGGTGTTGCTCACAGAGGCAACACTGTAGCCTACGGAGACTATGGCCTCATGGCCATGGAGCCAAAGTGGATCACCAACCGCCAGATTGAGGCGGCCAGAGTCGCAATGACACGTCACACCAAGCGTGGCGGAAAGGTATTCATCAGGATATTCCCCGATATGCCGTTTACAAAGAAGCCGGCTGAAACAAGGCAGGGCAATGGAAAGGGTAACCCGGAAGGCTGGGTGGCAGTCGTCAAGACTGGAGCGATAATGTTTGAGATGGTCGGAGTCGATGAGGCAACCGCACGCGAGGCTCTTGCTCTTGCATCCGATAAGCTTCCGATCAAGACCAAGTTCATAGCAAAGAGGCATCCCGTTGGAGAGATTCCCGGAGCAGCTGGCGCTTATGATGATGAGCCTGCCGCAGATGCCGCCACTAAGGATAAGGAGTGATAGGTATGAAGAACTCTTACGCAAAAATGTCTCTGGCGGAGCTGGAGAAAGAGCGTGACGCTGCTTCAGGCGATTATCTCAAGCTCAGGATGGACAAGGTGGTCTCCCACATGGACAATCCCCTGGCGCTCAGAAACACCAGAAGGAAGATCGCACGTCTTAACACACTGATAAACGAATACCACCTTGGTATTCGCCAGACTAAATAGGAAGGTCGGTCATGGAATCTACAAGGAAGAATTTTACAGGCGTGGTTGTAAGCGACAAGAACGATAAGACTATTGTTGTAGCCATCCACACCAGAAGGCTGAACCCTCTTTACAAGAAGTATGTAACCAAGATCAAGAAGGTCAAGGCACATGATGAGAACAATGATGCAAAGGTCGGAGACACTGTCAGAGTGGTGGAATGCCGCCACATCAGCAAAGACAAGTGCTGGCGTTTGGATCAGATAGTCGAAAGAGCTAAGTAAGGAGCGTTCCCATATGATTCAGATGCAATCTTATCTCAATGTTGCAGACAACAGCGGCGCCAAGCGGGTGCAGTGCATAAAGGTTCTGGGCGGAAGCCACAGATTCATTGCCGGTATCGGCGACATTGTTGTTTGTGCAGTCAAGGATGCGCTTCCAAACGGAGCCATCAAGAAGGGTGACGTGCTCAAGGCCGTCATCGTGAGGACTAAGAAGGAATACCGAAGACCTGACGGTACATACATCAGGTTCGATGACAACGCATGCGTGGTCATTGATGCCAACAATAACCCCCGCGGGAAGAGAATCTTCGGGCCCGTCGCACGTGAACTGCGCGATGGATACATGAAGATTGTGTCCTTAGCACCGGAAGTGTTGTAGGAGAAGACAATGAAACTAAAGAAGAACGACACCGTAAAGGTTATGGTCGGCAAGGACAAGGGCAAGATCGGAAAGATCTCCAAGGTCGACCAGGAGAAAGAGGCTGTCTACATTCTGGGAGTCAACATGGTCAGCAAGGCCATGAAGAAGAAGAACCAGAATGACAAGGGCGGAATCACCAGGATCGAGGCTCCGATTCACGTTTCCAACGTCGCCCTGGTCGTCGACCAGAAGGCCGGAACCACCAGCCGCATCGGCTACAAGCTTGATGAGAAGGGCAACAAGGTCAGGATCGCCAAGAAGACTGGAGCGCAAATCTAATGGAAAAGATGATACCTAATTTCAAGCAGAAGTTTATCAACGAAGTAGTGCCTGCCCTCAAGAAGCAGTTCGGCTACACAACCATCATGCAGGTTCCATCTCTTGTGAAGATCACAGTGAGCGTCGGCGTCGGCGAGGCAATCTCCAACAAGAAGCTTCTCGATGCTGCTGTCAAGGAGCTCGAGCAGATCACCGGCCAGCATGTCGTCAAGACAAAGGCCAGAAAGTCCATCGCAAACTTCAAGCTCAGGGAAGGTTCTGAGATCGGAGCCATGGTCACCCTCAGGGGAGACAATATGTGGTACTTCCTCGAGCGCCTGATCTGCATCGCACTTCCTCGTGTAAAGGATTTCAAGGGCGTCAAGGCCAACTCCTTCGACGGTCATGGAAACTACAGCATGGGAATCACTGAGCAGATCATCTTCCCGGAGATCGATTATGACAAGATCGAGCGAGTCAGCGGCCTCAACGTGGCTATCGTGACCAACGCTAAGAACGATGAGGAAGGCTTTGCGCTTTTGAAAGAGCTTGGCATGCCTTTCGCGAAGTAAGGACGGAATAAATGGCGAAGAAATCCTTGATTAACAAGTGCAACAGAACACCGAAGTTCAGCACTCGCAAGTACAACCGCTGCAGAATCTGCGGAAGAGTCCACGGTTATATGAGAAAATTCGATATGTGCAGACTTTGCTTCAGAAAGTTGGCAAGCGATGGCCAGATTCCTGGCATAACCAAATCCAGTTGGTAGAGGGAGGTGCAGAGAAATGGCTGTAAGTGATCCAGTTGCTGATATGCTGACAAAAATCAGAAATGCTAGTCAGGCCAAGCACGAGAAGGTTGACGTGACTAACTCCAAGCTCAAGCTCCAGATCATTAAGATCATGAAGAGCGAAGGCTATATAAAGACATTCAAGAAGGTCACCATTGATGGAGTGCCTTGCTTGAGAGTCATGCTTAAGTATGATGAGAATGAAGCTCCGATCATCCATGGAATCGAAAGAGTCTCGACCCCCGGCAGGCGTGTATACACCGGCTATAGGGATATTCCGAGGGTCTTCAATGGCATGGGAATCGTAGTCGTGTCAACCTCCCACGGAGTAACGACCGGCAAGGTTGCTTCTCAAGAGAAGATCGGCGGTGAGCTGATCTGCACGATTTGGTAAGGTAGGTGAACTATGTCTCGTATTGGAAGATTACCTGTCATCATTCCCGCAGGGGTTAAGGTGGCACTGACTGACTCGTCCATAACGGTCGAGGGTCCAAAGGGGAAACTGGTTCAAGCTCTCAGGCCTGAGATCAAGGTCGCTCATGAGGGCAATGAAATAATTGTTTCCAGGCTTGACGACCAGAGGGAGTCAAGAGCTTATCATGGAATGACCCGCCAGCTTATCCATAACATGGTCGTCGGAGTGACTGCCGGATTCCAGAAGGATCTGGCGATCAACGGCGTCGGCTACAAGGCTGAGCTCAAGGGAAACCTCCTTGTTCTTTCACTTGGCTACTCGACCATCATTGAGTATGTCATCCCCGCAGGAATCAAGATGGTTCTCGATGGACCAAACAAGATTTCCATCAGCGGATTTGACAAGCAGAAGGTTGGTCAGGTAAGTGCGGAGATTCGCAGTCTGAGAGGACCTGAGCCATATAAGGGCAAGGGTATCAGATATGCATCCGAGCATGTCAGGCACAAGGTTGGAAAGGCTAGCGCCAAGAAGTAGCTGAGGTGAAGAAATGAACAAAGTAATTGATAAGAACAGAAAGCACGCAAAGCGCAAGGCACACATCCGAAAGACACTTTTCGGAACCGCTGAAAGACCAAGAATGACCGTCTTCCGCAGCAACCTCCACATGTATGTCCAGGTGATTGACGACGAAGCCGGCAAGACCCTGGTAAGCGCCAGCACAGTTGAGAAAGAGCTCGAGGGCCTTCGCAACAATGTTGAGAACGGTGCTAAGCTTGGTGAAGTGATTGGAAGGAGATGCTTGGACAGCAAGATCGAGACCGTCGTTTTCGACAGAAACGGCTATCTCTATCATGGAATCGTCAAGGCAATCGCTGACGGGGCCAGAAAGGCCGGCGTCAAGTTCTAGAGGAGTTTTACTGTGGACAAAGATACTGATATTCAGGACATCAAGGAAGAGAAGGTAGAGGCCATCGAGACCGCCGCCGAAACCACTGAGACTTCCGAGCGCTCTGGCCAGAGAGGCCAGAGGGGTCCTAGACGCGATTTCCGCGGGCGCAACCGTGACAACAGTGAGCAGAAGGAGAAGGAATTCACCGAGAAGCTCATAAAGGTCAATCGCGTTTCAAAGACTGTAAAGGGTGGAAGAACAATGAGCTTCTCCGCCATGATCGTTGTCGGAGATCAGAAGGGCAAGATTGGACTTGGCTTTGGAAAGGCCAAGGACCCATCAGAGGCCATCGCAAAGGCAACAATCAAGGCTAAGGCCAATATGTTCACTGTTCCTGTAAAGAACAAGACCATTCCTCACGAAGTAATCGGTCATTACAAGAGTGCAAGCGTGCTTCTCAGGCCGGCTTGTCCTGGAACAGGAGTCATTGCAGGAGGCGCTGTGCGTGCTGTCTGCGATGCAGCCGGCATAACCGACATCCTGAGCAAGTCACTTGGATCCAAGAACAAGTTCAATACCGTCAAGGCATGTGTGAATGGTCTTAAGACCCTTTTCGATGCCAAGAACGTTGCAAAGCAGAGGGGCAAGTCCCTCTCAGAGCTCTGGGGGTAGGATATGGCAGAAGCAAAGAAGATGATTCGTGTTGAACTGATCAAGAGCCTCGCAGGATGCCTTCCTGTCCAGAGAAAGACCGTGAAGGCCATCGGACTGGGAAAGATCAACAGCTTCGTTGTTGTTGAGGACAATCCTGTCAACAGGGGAATGGTCACAGTCATTCGCCACATGGTCAAGGTTGAGGAGATATAGAAATGGGACAGATTGTAGCGCCAATCGGTGCAAATAAGAAGAAGACCATTGTCGGACGCGGCCATGGATCCAAGGGCAGAGCCTGCGGACGCGGCCACGATGGACAGAACTCCCGCTCCGGCGGCGGAGTGAGGCCAGGCTTTGAAGGCGGCCAGATGCCCCTTTACAGGAAGGTTGCACGCCGTGGTTTCTCGAATTATCCTTTCAAGAAGGAATTTTTGGCTGTTTCTCTGGATACCATCAGCGAGAAGTATGAGGATGGCGAGGTCGTCGACCTTCAGTCACTCAAGGACCTCGGCATAGCCAAGGGAGCTCTCACTGAAGCCAAGATCCTCGCCGACGGCGAAATCACAAAGAAGGTCACTGTCAAGGGATTGAAGATCTCCGCATCAGCAGCAGAGAAGATCAAAGCAGCTGGCGGAGCCGTTGAAGAATAACAAGGAAGGTCAAGATGTCAAATGCTTTAGTAGACATGTTCAGAATCAAGGACTTAAAGAAGAAGATCTTCTTCACGCTCCTTATTCTGGTGATAACCAGGATCGGGACAGTCATCCCAATCCCTGGTATCAAGCCGGATGTCCTCAAGGCCTATTTCCAGGCTAGCGAGGCAACATCAATCGGCCTTGTTGAATACCTTAACTTCTTCTCAGGTGGAGCATTCTCACAGTTCTCTCTCTTCATGCTGGGCGTGATGCCATACATCTCGATGCAGATCATACTGCAGCTTCTGATGCTCATCATCCCTAGCTTGAAGAAGCTTGGTGAGGATAATCAGGGGCGTGAAAAGATCCAGAAGTACACAAGATACGGCACTATCGTGATCTGTATCGTTGAGAGCTATGTGGTCACCGTCTACGCCAAGTCCATTCCTGGCGTCCTGAGCATAAGCAACACTGCCTTCACCTTGATTGCAATGATGTCAGTCACAACCGGCACCATGATGGAGATCTGGCTTGGCGAGAAGATCACCGAGCATGGAGTCGGAAACGGAATAAGCCTGCTGATCTTTGCAGGAATCGTGGCCCGAATCCCATCCGCTCTTTCCACCTTGGTAGGCCTGATTGCTGACGGAAGCATGAACGTTGTCGTCCTGATAGGCGTCATCATCATGTTTGTTATAGTAATCGCCTTGATCGTCTGCGAACAGGAAGGCCAGAGAAAGATTCCTGTGGAGTACGCCAAGAGAGTTGTCGGAAGAAAGATGTATGGTGCACAGAGCACATTCATCCCCTTCAAGATCAACCCTTCTGGAGTAATCCCCGTGATCTTCGCTTCGGCGATCCTGTCATTCCCACTGCAGATTGCTCAGGCTCTCGGTTCTCAAGTCGCATGGCTTCAGAAGTTCGCTAACTGGCTTAGTCCTCAGGGTGCACCTTACATCATAATCTATACCATCCTGATCATCGCCTTTGCGTTCTTCTACACCCAGGTCAGCCTCAATCCGGCTGAAATGGCAAAGAACATAAGAGAGAATGGCGGAACAGTGAAGGGCGTAAGACCTGGCAAGATCACTGAAGGAAAGGACATTGGAAAGGATTACCTCGAGGTATACCTGACAAGAGTCCTCAACAGAATAGTGCTCCCCGGATCCCTGTTCCTAGCACTTATCGCCTTGATACCCACACTGCTTCAGATCATCTTCAAGATGCCACAGTCTGTAGCAATGCTGTTTGGCGGCACCAGCCTCATCATCCTGGTCGGAGTTGACCTTGATACAATGAAGCAGGTAGAGGCGGAGATGAAGACCCATAACATGGATGGCTTCATCGGTGTGAAGAAAATCAAAAAATCCAGGACTTTATAGCAGGAGACGAATATGAAAGTCAGAGCAAGCGTGAAACCTATTTGCGATAAGTGCAAGGTTATCAGAAGAGGTGGAGTTGTTCGCATCATTTGCGAGAACCCCAAGCATAAGCAGAGGCAAAGAGGCTAGGTCCTCTCGAGTTTAATAGGAGGCCATTGATGGCGAGAATTGCAGGTGTAGATGTACCAAATAAAGCTACTAAGATCGCTTTGACCTATATCTACGGCATCGGCAGGGTTTCCGCGGAGGAGATCTGCCAAAAGACAAATATAAATCCTGATGTCAGGATCAATACCCTTAGCAACGATGAGCTGGCTGAACTCAGAAAGGTCATCGAGGAAGGTTACAAGGTCGAAGGGCGACTTAGGACCGAAGTGAACCTTAACATCAAGAGATTGATGGATATCGGCTGCTACAGAGGACTTAGGCATAGGAAGGGACTCCCTGTTCGCGGACAGAGAACCAAGACCAACGCCAGGACTCGCAAGGGCAAGAAGAAGACAGTCGCAGGAAAGAAGAAGTAAGGAGGTAAGAAGAAATGGCAGCTAACGTAAAACGCAAGGTCAAAGCCAAGAAGACCGTTTATGAAGGCAATGTCTATATTCAGACTACCTTCAACAACACTATCATCACAATCACTGATCTGAATGGAAACGCGATCTCATGGTCATCAGCAGGTGGCCTTGGATTCCGCGGAGCCAAGAAGAGCACCCCGTATGCAGCACAGACAATCGCTGAGACTGCAGGAAAGAAGGCAATGGACAGCGGACTCAGAGAAGTCAATGTCTATGTCAAGGGACCAGGCAGTGGACGTGAGAGCGCCATCCGTGCACTGGGCAACATCGGACTCAAGGTAAAGACCATAGCTGATGTCACCCCCATCCCGCACAATGGATGCAGGCCTAGAAAGACCAGAAGAGTCTGAGCAAGGAGAGAATTGAAATGGCAAGATATACAGGACCTAGATGCAGATATTGCAGGGTAGAGAGAACCAAGCTCTTTCTCAAGGGCCAAAGATGCTATTCGGACAAGTGCCCGATGAACAACGCCTCTGAGCATGGACTTCCAGGAAAGGAGCCGAGAGCAAGGTCAAAGAAGCCAACAGACTACGGTCTCATGCTTCGCGAGAAGCAGAAGCTGAAGAGGACCTATGGAATGCTGGAGAAGCAGTTCAAGCTGGCCTTTGTAGAAGCTAACAGAATGGCTGGAAAGACTGGTGAGAACCTGATCTCCCTCCTGGAGAGAAGGCTTGACAACGTGGTCTACAGAATGCATTTCGCATGCAGCCGCTCACAGGCTACTCAGCTGGTAGGACACGGCCACATCCTTGTCAACGGCAAGAGAGTGGACATTCCTTCCTACAGAGTGAAGGCTGGAGATGTAATCACTCTTTCAGCCACTGCAAAGAACATGCCTTCCGTCAAGGAGAGCCTTGCCGAGTATGGCAAGTCTGGAATTGTTGCCTGGATGACCTTGGACGAGGCCCAGATGACTGGAACCTTCAATGCGGTTCCAAGAAGAAGCGAAGTAAAGGAGCTTGAAAACATCAATGAGCAGCTTGTTGTTGAGCTGTATTCCAGATAAGGAGTGAAAATGGCCAGAAAAAACTTAATGAAAGGGTTCAAGAAGCCGCGTTCCATCGATCTCGAGCAGAGCAAAGTCGAATCGACATACGGATGCTTCGTGGCTTACCCGTTTGAGAGGGGCTTTGGGACTACTATTGGAAACACCCTTAGAAGGATCCTGCTCTCCTCAATTCAAGGCTATGCCGTCACTGCTGTAAGCTTTTCCTACGCAACGGAAGCTGGTCGCCATCAGGTGACCAGCGAGTTTGAGGCCATTCCTGGGGTGAAGGAGGATATCGTTGATGTCCTCAACAACCTCAAGAAGCTCAAGCTGAGGCTGCCGGAAGAGGTTGAGACTCTCACTGTGCTGCTTGAGTTCAAGGGAGCGCGTGAAGTCACAGGTGCAGATCTTGAGAAGGATCGCATTGAGGTCATCAGCAAGGATCAGCATATTTTCACCATGATGGAGGATTCCGATGTAGACATGGAGATCCAGGTAGACCTGGGCCGTGGCTATGTTCCTTCCGAATTGAATGAGAAGTACATTGAGGCTATCGGGACTATTCCTATCGATGCTTCTTTCTCCCCTGTTACAAGGGTCAGATACAGCATTGAGCCTGCAAGGGTTGGCCAGAGAAACGATTATGACAAGCTCACGCTTGAGATCTTCACAGATGGAACAATAGCTCCAGATGCAGCCTTAGCCGAAGCCGCCAAGATCGCCAAGGATCATTTCTCTATCTTCATCAACTTTGATGAGAGCATCGTAAGCTCGAATGATGAGGTGGATGAGGAAGAGGAGAAGATCGCAAAGATCCTGAATACCAGCGTAGAGGACCTGGAGCTGACCGTAAGATCAAGCAACTGCCTCAAGAACGCAAACATCAGGACCATCGGGGATCTGACCAAGATGACTGAGGAGGAGATCGCCAAGACCAGGAACTTCGGCAAGAAGAGCCTGAGCGAGATCAAGGAGAAGCTCAAGGACTGGAACCTCGGGCTTGGAATGACAGATTATAGCGTCCTTAAGACCTTGAAGGTCGGGGACCATAAGGAAGAAAGCAATGAAGCATAAGATTGGATTTAACGCCTTGAGCCGCAAAGCCAGCCAGCGCAAAGCCCTCAAGAGGAATATGGTCACCAGCTTGTTCCGCTATGAGCGCGTAGAGACCACAAAGGCCAAGGCCTTGGAAGTCCGTCGCATGGCTGAGAAGATGATCACTCGTGCAAAGGTTGACAGCGTCGAGAATCGCAGATTGGTCAGCGCCGATCTTTACGATGAGGACATTGTAAACAAGCTTTTCACTCAGATCGCTCCCCTGTACACAGAGGTGAACGGTGGCTACACAAGGGTCCTCAAGACTTCTAGTCGTCTTGGAGATGCTGCACAGATGGTGATTCTCGAGCTGGTCAAGAAGACCCCCGATGAGAAGGACAAGAAGGCAGCCAAGAAGGAAGAGGCTAAGAAAGAAGCTCCAAAGAGCAATCCTGAGCTTAAGGGCAAGCTCAATCCTAACACCAGCCGCGAGAGGCTTGAGAACAAGAAAGCTCAAGCAAAGCTCGAGAAGCAGCAGGCATGGAACAAGGCCCACATGGAGTAAGCCGTCAAGGCATGCTCAAGCCGCCATCGCTGATGGCGGTATTTTTTTGCCCTTCTGGACTTATTGCTGACATGAATATGCGAGGCAGATAATTGTGGCCTGAGGACTTCACCTGCAAACTGGCAGCAGCGCTGCTTCTGGTCCACATTGAAGGAGCCTGGAATGACCTTGTTGCAGGCTTAGGGCCTTTTGTTGGGGTTTGTTGTTGACTTAAGCTTTCAAGGTGCAATATATTGTAATTTGCAATTGGAGGAAGTTTATGATAATAAACGTTTTCGTATTCATCCTTCTTTGTCTAGGTTGTATAGGTATCGGCTGGCTTTTTCGCTGGCTTTATGCAAAATTCAAGCTTACCTCAGTTGAACAGCAGGCTGTAAGACTGAGGGAAGAAGCTGTTAAAGAAGCAGAAGCTCAAAAGAAGGAGCTTTTGCTCGAGGCAAGGGATCAGCTCCTCAAGGAGCGGCAGCAGCAGGAACGGGATGCCAGGGAAAGGCGTGCCGAGGCTCAGCGTACCGAACGACGCCTTGTACAGAAAGAGGAAGCTCTTGACAGGCGTCAGAGCGAGCTTGATCTGGCAAAGAAGCAACAACTAGATAGAGAAGCACGTGTTATTCAAAGCGAGAAGGCTGTAGAGGCCTCAGAGCTTGAAGTTGAGAATCGAATCGCTGAGATAGCCAAGCTGACCCAGGAGGATGCCAAGAAGTTCCTCATGGATCGGAAGGAGGATCAGGCGCGTCGCGATGCCAGGTCGCTGATCTCAAAGATCGAG
>JAQVSP010000145.1 GCA_028700425.1 Sphaerochaetaceae bacterium
CAAGGCCTCCAAGGTAGTTGTCAGCCGCGTCGACACTCAGGCCCAGATGCTGAGCTCCCCTCTTCTTGAGAGGAAGACCTTCACCTACAGGACATCCTCTGGCTACAGCGCGGAAGCTGCCTCTGCCATCGTTGAGATACTTCGAGTCAAGACGCCGGTCATAACGACGGTGGATGGCTTTGACTGGTTCACCACCGACAGCGTAATGATAAGCATGAGCTGCGAGACCGAGAACGCAATAATCCGCTATACAACAGATGGAAGCAATCCAACGATCAGCCACGGCACAGTCTACCGCGAGCCTTTCTCTATAAGCGACCATACCCGGATAAAGGCAGTGGCTTATCATATAGGCATGACAGACTCCCTCATAGCTGCAACTCCAATCAGAAAGCTGGAGTTCGCTGTAGGAGACACCGGCCCTGCAGGGGGACTGGTATTCTATGACAAGGGCTCCTATTCAGATGGCTGGCGCTATCTGGAAGCTGCCCCATCCTCCACTGAGGCTGCAAGCCTTGTATGGGGAGGAGAGGGAACCCGTGTAGGGGGAACCAAGACAGGCATCGGAGAAGGCGAGAGGAACACAGAGCTCATAGTAGCCAAGCTTGGCGAAGTGGAGCCTTACCAGAACAAGAGCGAGTATGCAGCCAAGTACTGCTATGAGCTTGAAGTCAATGGCTTTGACGACTGGTTCCTTCCCTCGAAGACTGAGCTGCAGACCTTGTACTCTGTGCTCAAGAAGAAAGGGCTTGGTGATTTCTTTGACGGCTGGTACTGGTCTTCAAGCGAGTTCTCTCCAGATTATTCCTGGGAGAGAGACTTCAAGGCCAGCACTCAAGGCGTTGTCAACAAGGTTTATCTGGACAGGGTTCGAGCAGTGAGGATGTTCTAGAAGTCCAGCTCGCTGCGGCTTGGTATGCTTCTGGCTGCTCCCATCTTGGTGCATGCCAGGCTGGCTGCATAGCAGGCTCCTTCCAGGCTTTCCTCGATGCTGGAACCTTCGCTTCTCAGGCATAGATAATAGCCCAGGAAGGTGTCTCCTGCTCCAGTGGTGTCAACAACCTTGACCTTCGGGCTTGAGACCATGACAAAGGCTCCCGACTCGTCTATGCTGCATGCACCCTTGCTGGATGCAGTGAGCACTATTTCTGCAGTCTCGTATATCTGGCCAAGACATTGCAGGATCTCGGGATAGTCCATGTCCTTCTTCTGGGCCAGGAACTCAGCTTCGGCTTCATTGACTATCAGCAGGTCCACATCGGCAGGGTCTACAGCCCTTGCTGCCTCATTGGCCGGAGACGGGTTCAGGCATACCTTCATGCCCTTTGCCTTGGCCTTGGCGGCGATTGCATCTATCATTGGGATCTCATTCTCCAGCACCAGCCAGTCGTTTTTCCTGAAGCCTGAGAGCTTCTCATCGATAAGAGCCTCGCTTACATTGCCATTGGCCCCTGAGAGGACGATGATGCAGTTGCGGCCCTTTGAATCGACCTGGATGATTGCCTGCCCGCTGGGGCTGTCCAGATGAGTGACAAGGCTTGCATCAACTCCCTTGTCCTTCAGCATGTCCTCCAGGAACAGCCCATCGGGACCGATGGAGGCAGCCAGATAGGTCTTCATTCCAGCCTGGGCCAGGGCAATGGCCTGGTTGGCTCCCTTGCCCCCAGCATTCTTGGCCATTGAGCTTGCGCTTATGGTCTGGCCTTCCTCGACTATAGAGCTCACCTTGAAGACGAGATCAACGTTCATAGATCCAAAAACTAGTGCTTTCATGCCTACAAGATATTTCTTTTTCCTAGGCTTGTCGAGCCGTTTTGTGCTAATGTGAAGCCATGAGCGATGACATCATATTGCGCCTTGATCCGAAGGTCGCATTCGATTCCAGCTTGCTGGAGCAAGCAGTCCTGAAGGCTTCAGGAACCTCGGATTTTGCAGTTCTTCGCAGATCAATAGACTCGCGAAGATCAAGGCCTGTGGTCGAGGTCCTGATTCGCCCCAACCCAGATCCTGCATTTATTGAAAGGCCTTCTGTGGCAGCCTGCCTAAGAGGCCAGGTCATCATAGTGGGAAGCGGCCCTGCTGGGCTTTTTGCAGCTCTGGAGGCCCTCAGGCAGGGCCTCAGGCCAGTGATAGTGGAGAAGGGCAGAGAGGTGCACCAAAGGCGGCGCGACATTGCCCAGTATGCCCGAACCGGCATCCTGGATCCGATATCCAACTACAGCTTCGGCCAGGGAGGCGCGGGTTCCTTTTCTGATGGCAAGCTCTACAGCAGAAGCAAGAAGCGCGGAGACAACGATGGAGCCCTGAGGACCCTTGTGGCCTTCGGCGCTGACCAGGCAATCCTTCTGGATGCCCATCCTCATATAGGAACCGACAGGCTTCCTGCGATCATTGAGGCCATAACGGGCTTCATACAGGATAACGGCGGGACGGTGATGCTTGAAAGCGAGGCTGTGGACCTGATAATGGATGCTGGCCGGTGCTCCGGGGTTGTCCTAAAGAGCGGGCAGAGGCTACTTGGCCCGGTGATCCTCGCTCCAGGCAATGCATCTCGGCCCTTGTTCAGGCGCCTGGTTGAGCTTGGCCTTCCGGTGCAGGCCAAGGAGATAGCTGTAGGCATGCGTTTGGAGCTGCCCCAGAGAATAGTTGATGAGAACCAGTATCATGGCCATTGTCAGGATCTTCCCCCAGCAGAGTTCCGCTATGTCACCTCATCCGATGGAAAGGGTGTCTACACCTTCTGCATGTGCCCAGGCGGCACGGTGGTTCCAGCTTCCTCCCAGGCCGGCCATGTGGCTGTCAACGGCATGAGCGCCAGCGCTCGCTCAAGCAGATGGGCCAACAGCGCCTTCGTAACTACCCTAGGTGTGGATGAGACAGGATTCAGCGGACCGCTAGGTGTGCTTGAATACCAGGAGAAGCTGGAAAGGCTCGCCTATGAGCAGGGTGGCTCCAATGGCTTTGCTCCAGCTCAGAGGCTCAAGGACTATCTTGAGGGCAGAGCCTCCAGCGATCTTCCTCCCTCGTCCTACAGGCCAGGTCTCAAGCCTACCATGTTCTCAAGCTGGCTTGATGGCTTTCTCGACCACAGGCTCAGGCAAGGCCTTGAATCTATGATAAGGGCCATGCCCTCCTTCCTGTGCGATGAAGCCATTCTCATCGGCATGGAGACCTGCACAAGCAGTCCTGTTCGAATATCCCGCGATCCAGCCACTCTTCAGGCTGTCGAGGGCCTGTACCCCGCAGGCGAGGGAGCTGGCTATGCCGGAGGGATCATCAGTTCAGCCATCGATGGCCAAAGATGCGCTGAAGCTCTTGCAAAGGTCATGTAAATCTCACAGAATATTCATGGAGTCTAACATGGAAGAGGGTTTTCGCATTATTGCCACTGGCGGCACATTTGACAAGCTTTACGATGAAATCAGGGGTGAGCTCACCTTCAAGGAGAGCCATCTGCCCCGCATACTCAGGCAATGCAGGATCTCTGACCCTGTAAGCCTTGAGATTCCTCTTTCGGTGGACAGCCTTCTGATGAATGAGGACCAGCGCCTTGCCATTGCGCAGTGCTGCGTGAAAAGCCCTCAGCGAAGGATCATAGTCGTGCATGGCACAGACACAATGGTCAGGACAGCTAATGTTGTGGCCCAATGTGATGCACCCAAGGATCATGTGATAGTCTTCACTGGAGCCATGGTGCCCTATTCCCTGGAAAACTCAGATGCTGTGTTCAACCTAGGCTGCGCCTTTGCTTCCTCACAGCTTCTTCCCAACGGTGTCTACATAGCCATGAGCGGCAGGATCTTCAGATATGACCAGGTTGAGAAGAACCGCACGATAGGGGTCTTCGAGGGCCCCTCGATCAGAAGCTAGGATCCAGGTCAAAGCTCATATCCTCAGCTGTTGCTGGATGCCTGAAGCCTAGATGGGCCTGATGAAGCATAAGCCTAGGCGCCTTCGATGGATCGCCATACAGCCTGTCTCCGAGTATTGGGCAGCCGAGGCCGAAGGCGCAGGCAAGGCCAAGCTGGTGGGTTCTTCCAGTGATGGGGATCAGCTCCAGCCTTGTTGCAAGCCCTGCTTGCCGGCGTTCGACCCCAAGCCTTCTGTAATGGGTGATTCCAAGCTTTCCTCTTTCCTCGTCGAGAAC
>JAQVSP010000146.1 GCA_028700425.1 Sphaerochaetaceae bacterium
GCATTGGGAGAACAATGGGCAGGGACTACCACATCTTCTGCTCCATCGCCCTCTCAATGCCTTATTACCTTACCACTAATTTCAATATTTTGCTAACAGTTTACCAACACTGTGCAAAAGAGGGTTTTATATATTAAAGCGTACAAATAATCAAGATATTTGTATCTAATGTACATTAGGTGCTCTTGAAAATGCACATTAGGCTTATTAGTAAGAAAAGAATGGATTTAAGAACTACTGACTAGCTAGATGATTGGCTGGCATGTATGAATCCGTTTTAACTCTTTGCAGTGATGGATTTGCTAGACTAGAAAAGTAATTAAAAATGATTTTATTAAAACTAGATTTAATTACTTGCCTATTGTCTGATGTTAGCTTATCATTGCCATGGAGGCATCCATGTTCATTGGCAGAGTAGAGGAGATAGAGGAATTAAGGAAAGCCTTTGATTCACCCAGCTTTGAATTCATAGTGGTATCAGGCAGACGCAGGATTGGAAAGACCACACTGATTTCCAAGGCTTGTGAAGGCTATAGGACAGTTTTTCATTTGTCCGTGATCACAACAGAAGCCAAGAGCCTTGCGGACTTGGCCAAAAACACTGCCTTAAGCCTTAACGAAGGCGACGGAATCAGCTTCACGTCATTTGAAGCCTACTTGGATTACCTGGCTTTAAAAGCCAGGGACGAGAGCCTTGTTCTGGTTCTTGATGAGTTTCCGTTTCTAGCTCAGTCAATTCCTGAAGCTATTGGGATCCTTCAACGATGCATTGACCTTAAGTTCAAGAGCACACATCTTAAGCTGGTGCTTTGTGGTTCATCTGTGTCCTTCATGGAACATCAGGTCCTTGGGCAGAAAAGCCCTCTCTATGGAAGGCGTACAGTGCAGATACACTTGAGGGCCTTTGGCTTAAGGCAGACCAAGCAGCTCTTTGGCGGCAGCGATGAGGACACTGTGATAGTTCAAGCCATCACAGGCGGTGTGCCGCTCTATATCTCCTACTTTGATCCGCGGCTTGCCATGAATGAGAACATCAGAAATCTGTTCCTGCGTACAGGTGGGCTTTTATTCAATGAGCCAATGACGATAATGAACATGGAAATGGGGGACCCAAGAGTTGCCTTCAACCTCCTTGAGATCATTGGCAACGGTGTCAACAAGGTATCAGAGCTCTCTGACAAGAGTGGCCTGTCAGCCCCAAATGTAAGCTATCACCTTGCTATGCTCCAGGAGCTTGGCTTGGTCGATAAGAAGCTTCCCTTTTCGGAGACAAACAGGAAAAAGAGCATCTGGTTCATCTCTGATGGGCTATTTGCTTTCTATTTCAGCTGCATCTATCCATTCCGCTCCCTAATTGAAAGAGGGATAATTGGGGGTATTGAAGAGATGCTGAAAGAAAGCCTGCCTCGTTTTGTGGGTAGGCAATTTGAACGCATGTGCGCTGATTACCTTCTTCGTAGCTCCGGCTTGTTGGCGACCGCTATCGGTTCTTGGTGGGGCTGGGATCCAAGGACAAGAAGAGAGGAGGAGATAGATATCGTTGCCAAGGGTCTTGATGGCGAAATGGCCTTTGCAGAATGCAAGTTCACCAATGATAAGGTTGGCAATGTGGTCTACGATACACTTCTTGAACGCAGCAAGAACATTCCCAGTACCAAAGCAAGACAGTACTGGCTCTTCTCAAGGACCGGCTTTGAAGGAGGTCTTGTTGAGAGAGCAGGAAAGGAGCCTGGCCTGACCTTGATTGAGTTAAGGCAATTAGTGAATCAGTCATGAAAAAGGATGACAAACTGAACTAGCCCCAAATATTGGAGACGACATTTGGAGGTTTTTTATCATGTCCAAAGTGCGATAAGCCTGGACTCTGTACAATATGATGGATAAGAATTAATAATGATTTTGCAAGAAATCTGCAAAATCAGTTTACTTGTTCTAACTTTGATAGTAATATGAGAACCGAAGGGAGATCATGGAGCATGCTAATAAGCTTTTCTGTAAGCAACTATAAGTCATTCAAGGATAAAGCTACACTCAGTCTAGAAAAGGTGCCAAAGCAGAAGGACTTGAGCTATAGCCTCATAAAAAGAAAATACGGCAAGGAAAAGAAGGAAATCCTATCTACTTCAGTGATATATGGCCTAAATGCATCAGGCAAGTCCAATATCATATCTGCCTTGAACACCTTGGTGCGGATAATTAACCGAAGTCATGTAAGAAACTCCAATTCCTTTATAGGCGATCCTGCATCTAGCTCATTGGAGCTTATCCCTTTCCAGTTTCTTGATGAGATCAGGCCAACTGTCTTTTGCCTGGAATATGCGACAGAAACTCATTGCTATGTCTATGAGCTGTCTGTTGAGCTAGGCTCATTCAATGATGAGAAGTTTGAAAGGTTTATCAACTCCGAAAGCTTGAGGGTCGATGGGTCTTTGCTGTTCCAGCGTGAGCAGAATGAAGTGGATTTTAGCCTTTCTGAAAAGGATGGTGCAAGGAATGAATTGGTGAAGGAACTTGCCAGAAAATCGCTAAAGGACGATGAGCTGTTCTTGACCAATGGCTTTAAGAACATTGTAAATAAAGAGCTTGCAGATGATTTTCTGCTCAATATTCGAAAGAGGCTTCATGTTATCTGTCATGCAGACCTGTTCAAAGCCTCTTTCTTTGCTCCAAAGTCAGAAGAAATTGTCTTTGACTACTATGGACTTTCCGAGATCAAAAGGATATTTGGATTGAAGAACGATTTGAAATATTACTCCCCAGCAGGAGAGGATACTGGAACACTGTATTCCTGTGCAAATGGAAAGCCTGTTCTGCCGGTTGAGCAATTCGAGTCGTATGGAACTGTCCGATTCCTTCGCATGTATCCAGTCATCCTTGATGTGCTGAAGAATGGAGGGGAATTGATAGCAGATGAATTTGACGCTTCCCTTCATCCCAATGTTGTTTTCAGCTTGATATCGATTTTCCACAACGACGAAGTCAACACCAAGGGCGCACAATTGGTATTCAACACACAGAATCCCTTATACATGACAAAGACAGCCTTCAGAAGAGACGAGATTAAGTTTGTCGAGAAGAGCCGAGAGGATGGATCAAGCACCATCTATTGTCTTGCAGATTATGGAACAAGCGGCAGCAAGGGTGTGAGAAAGGGTGAGGACTATATGCATAATTACCTCAGAAGCAAGTATGGGGCAATAGAGGATATAGATTTGATTAAGCTTTTCAAGTAATCAGAGGTTGAGCTGGGGAGCAGAATGGATAGACGAACAACTGAACAATACAGATTCATTGTCGAGGGTGATACCGAGAAATGGTATCTTGAGCATCTTCAGAGCCTGATCAACAGCGGTGATTTGCAAAGCAAGGTGAAGTTTAGTATTACGGTGGACAGCACAAGGTACAAGTCGATAATCAAGTCCTGCCCAGCAACGGTACTGACGGATTATTTTGTTTTTCGTGATGTTGAGAGCCAAGCTGATGATGATATCAGGACATTCGAGACCTTGCTGAAGAAGATAAGCAAAGCAAATAAAATCAGGCCAGGTATACGGTTGATTTTAGGTTATTCCAATCTTTCCTTCGAGGTGTGGCTGCTTTTGCATTTCACCTGTTTCAGAAGGCCTAAAAACCATGCCAACTCTTATTTGAAGGACCTTAACAAGTGTTTTAGTCTGAACTGTGAATCAATTCGCGCTTTCAAGACTGATGCTGTCTTTCACCAGGCTTTATCAAGAATCGGGTTGAAGGAGGTTCAGGACGCCTGCAGAAATGCCAGGGAACTGGATGCCTGGAATGTGAGAAGCAATTGTGCCTCAAAAGTCAGTTCCATCAAGTATTTTAAGTATAATCCTTCAACATCTGTTCATCTGATCATTACTAAGATTCTGAAAGATAATGGTTTTTCAGTTTAATTAGGAGCAATGTTTCCATATCCCAATAAACAATGCAGAATCTGAAATCAACCTAGTTGAAGGTTTTAATACAACGCCCTCTTATCTATTGACAGATCATATTATTATTAATAATGATAAAGCATGAACGACATAGACTCATTGCTGAAAAAGGCGCTGGCGGAGACAAGGAAGCTTGAAGAAGGGGAGAGCTTTCTGGTCAAGGACCTCT
>JAQVSP010000147.1 GCA_028700425.1 Sphaerochaetaceae bacterium
TTCTGCTCGACTGCCAGGCGACAGGCAGCTATGCAGTCGCCTTTAGCCTGGTCCTGGGCTATCTGCAGGATCTTCTCCTGGCTTGTCTCGCCGATTCCCCGAGGCGGCTTGTTGATGATTCGGGCAAATCCCACGGAATCGCTTGGATTGAGCAGGAGAGACAGCATGGAGACTATGTCCTTGACTTCCTCCCTCTCATAGAACCTCAGCGCACCGACTATCTGGTGAGGGATCCTTCTTCTGATGAACTCACGCTCAAACACTGAGCTCTGGGCATTGGTCCTGTAGAGGATGGCTGAATCTCCGGCCCCATGCTGCATGATCCTGTCGCAGATGTCGAAGACCATGGAGTTCTGATCGCCCTTGTATATCACAACAGGCAGCTGCCCCTTGGGATTATTGGTCCAGAGCTTCTTCTGCGCCCTTATTGTGTTGTGGCTGATGACAGCGCCTGCCAGGTCAATTATGGCCTGGGTAGACCGATAGTTCTGCTCGAGCTTGATCACCCTTGTGTTTGGAAACACTGAATCAAAGCTCAGGATATTCTGTACCTCAGCTCCTCTGAAGCGATAGATGCTCTGGTCATCATCGCCTACAACGCAAAGCTGCTGATTGTCGCCGTGAATTCTCTGCAAAAGCTCAAACTGAGCTACGTTGGAGTCCTGGTACTCATCTACAAGAACAAGCTTGAAGCGTCCCCTGACCCATTCGTAGGCTTCCTTGTCGGTGTCGAAAAGCTCAATGGTCTTTAAGATCAGATCAGCAAAATCCACATTGCCGGTCTCTGCAAGGCGCTTTTCATAAGCATAATACTGATTCAGCAGGACAGAATCCTTTGGATCAGGCTTCTCCATCTTATCCTTCAGGGCGCTTATCTTCTTTGCAGAGGCGCGTATCAGCTTGCGGTCCCCTGGGCAGGCCTGGGCAAGAAGAGCTGCAGAGTCATCCTCATCGTAGATCTTGAAGTTTGGCTTAAGGCCAACCCTTTCGCCGTACTTACGCAGGCACCAGGCGCAGAAGGAGTGGAAGGTGAATATGCAGAAGCTCTTGGAGTCGATCTCAGGAATCATAGTCTCGATTCTCTGCTTCATCTCCTTGCAGGCCTTGTTTGTAAACGTCACAGCAAGGATTCGATAAGGAGGAATCGAGCACTGTGAAGCTGCGTAGGCTATCTTGGTGGTTATGACACGGGTCTTGCCGCTCCCGGCCCCAGCGAACACAAGAAGATTGTGCTCGGTATCGAGCACAGCTTCCCTCTGAGGCTCATTGAGCTTGGACAGAAGTTCCTCCATCATGCAAGCACTCCGAAAAGGTCAACTCCATTGACTTCGGTGATTATGACCTCGCAGGTCTTTCCACAGGACAGGCTGTCGCCGCTAACCACAGTAAGCCCGTCCACATCTGGAGCCTGGGCTGCTATGCGGCCAAGCCACAGGCTTTCCTCCTCGACCTTCTCCTCGATGAGGACGGTCTGCCGAGTCCCAAGGAAGCGCTTAAGATTCTCCCTTGTGATCTGCTCCTGAACCTTCTCAAGCTTCTTCTGATACTTTGCAGCTCGCTTGGAAAGCTCCTCGTACTGAGAATCGGTGACCAGAGCATAGGCCTTGGTGCTTTCCTCTCTTGACCAGGCAAACGAGCCTAGCCAGTCAAAGCGATTGCGCTTGACAAACTCCATCGCCGTTGCAAAGGTCTCGTCGGTCTCCCCTGGAAAGCCTAGCATGATCGTCGTTCGGATAGTGGACTGTGGTATGCGCTTGCGGATCTTCTCTACAAGCAGGCTGTAGGACTCAAGGCTGCCTGTGCGGCCCATGGCCCTGAGAATCCTGGGATCTGCATGCTGGAAGGGAATGTCAAAGTAAGGAAGGACCTTTGGCTCATTGGCGATAGCCTCCAGCAGCTCGTCGGAGAAAAGGTCTGGGTGTATGTACAAAAGCCTGACCTTGAAATCTCCTTCAATCTTGCAGATGGCATCCAGCAGGCTGATAAAGGCACTCTTGCCCTTGTCCATGCCCCAGGCTGCAAGATCCTGGGCAACAAGGTTGATCTCCACGATGCCTTGAGCGATCAGGCTTCTTGCATCCTCCAGTATGGCCTCTTGGCCTCTGCTTCTAAGATCCCCTCTGATGATAGGGATTGCACAATAGGCGCAATGGTGATTGCACCCTTCGCTTATCTTCAAGAAGGCGCTTCCTGGATAGCTGAACAGCTTTTCGCGCTTCTCATACTCATGTTCCGGAAACTGGGGAACCATAGAGGGTCTCTGGCCTTCATAAAGGCTCTTGACTGCTTCGCCGATCTTTCCAAGGTCCCTGTTTCCAAAGATCCCGTCTATCTCGCTCATGTCCCTGTAAAGGTCCTCTGGATACCTCTGGGCCATGCATCCGCAAAGAAGGATCTTCGCTTCAGGGCAGCTTTTTCTCAGGCTCATTACAGCTGTAATCGATTCGTATCTTGCGCTCTCGAGAAAGCCGCATGAGTTGACTAGTATAAGATCAGCCTTGGATGCCTCATCCACCAGCTTCCATCCATCCTCGCCCAGGCGACAGGCAAGGACCTCAGAATCCACCTGGTTCTTGGCGCATCCCAGGGTCTCAATATAAAGGTTCTTTGACATGGCCTAATCCTCCAAGAACCTATGGCCTTTGTCAAGAAGGTTTCGGGCTTTAGAACGCTCCTATAGGCATTGGCTTTTGACAATTGCTTTTCTACTATGCAGTTGGCCTTGCAAGATAAAGCTATCCCTGTTTCCTTGGACCAAAGGTCCATGCCTTCTTTCTTGTTTTGTTTTCTGCTATCATTGGCTCATGCTCAAGCTTAGGATCAGAATTAAGGGCAGCAAGCTTCATTACAGCATCCCCCTATGGGGAAAGCTGCCTTATGCATTGATAGTCGCTGTAGTCGTCTATGGCCTTTTTCTCGACTGGGAAGCCCCTCTTCTGCCAATCATATTCGGCACCTTGAGCCTTATAGGGCTTCTTTACCGAGAGTCATGGGTCTTTGACAACGAAAGGCGCACCATCACTGGCCTTTTTGGCATCGGCCCACTGGTCAAGAGACAGGTCGTAAGCTATGACGAGGTCTCCATGCTTCAGATAACCCATTTTCTGCGCGGAACAATGAATGATGAAGCCCAGGAGAAGGACAGCAAGAGAAAGGGCAGGAAAAAGCCCATAATATGCTTCTCAGCCAAGCTCAGAAGCGACGAGGAAGTCAAGATCGAGATAATCGAGGAATCCAAGAGCGCAGGACGCACAGAGCAGGCTGCAAGGGCCATCGGAGCCTTCACCAACCTTGACTACCAAGCCGACAGGGAGCCGGAATCCGGCCCAAGGATGAATGTCACAGACCTTCCCAAGAGTGGAATCTTCAGATAGTTTCCTGACAGCCCTAGCTAATGCAATGGCTCTCTTTCGAGAGCCATTGTCTTAATCCTTCATAGGATCGTTCTGGACTAGGAAGCACGCACACTGGTGGCCTTTGCCCACTTCCTTCAGCTGAGGTATGTGGCTGGCGCAATATGGGCAGTGGTTCGGGCATCTGTCGTAGAAGTAGCAGCCCTTATGCTCCTTGTCTGGAGAAGGCACATCGCCGTTGAGGATGATGCGCTTTCTGGCAAGCTCTATCTTCGGGTCAGGAATAGGAGCTGCCGAGAGAAGGGCCTTTGTGTAGGGATGAAGAGGATTGGCATAAAGCTCAGTGCTGTCTGACAGTTCAAGGATGGCTCCAAGATACATGACAGCAACCCTGTTGGAGATGTACTGGATGACAGCCAGGTCGTGGGCTATGAAGAGATAGGTCAGTCCAAGCTCCTTCTGAAGGTCGTTGAGCAGGTTGAGTATCTGCGCCTGTATGGAGACATCCAGGGCGCTGACAGGCTCATCTGCCAATATGATCTTCGGATTCAGGGCCAGGGCTCTTGCAATTCCGATTCTCTGCCTCTGTCCGCCGGAGAACTCGTGGGGATAGCGGTTCTTGAAGGCCTTGTTCAGGCCGCAGAGCTCCATCAGCTCCTCCACTCTCCTCTCAATGTCAAGCACGCTCATCGGCTCATCAAGAAGGTCGCGCTGGTTGTATATCACCAGAGGCTCGGCAATGATCGACCTGACGGTCAT
>JAQVSP010000036.1 GCA_028700425.1 Sphaerochaetaceae bacterium
CGGGAAGAGCATATGTAAGTGTCCAGTCGTTGACTGAACAGAGATTGAAATTGGAAGAGGTTGCATGATGAGTGTGGCTTCTCATGACTTATTCAACATGAAATTGCGAACTTGTATTGACACAGGCTATATATTTGATATTTATTTTATGTTATATTTATATTTTTAAATATTATATATATGTATATAACCTTGTTTTAATATATTTATGATATTGTTTGAATATGTTTTAAATAGTTTATTATATCTATTTAAAGTTATATATATACATTTTTTCTTATTTTCTATATATTTTACATATTTATTGCTTTATATTTTGTTATTTATTATATCTTTGATATACTACCATTTTCGGATTATTATTAATTTTTATTAAAGTACCATTTGTTTTGATAAAGTGTATTATTAATCAATAAAAAATGCAAAAGAGAGACGGCAGCTATGGCTGCCGTCTCTCTTTTCAATTATATAAGGAATAATTTATTCATCTGCGTTTCGCTTATAGAACTCTCTCAGTGCAAATCTAATGCCTGCTGCCCAGCCTAATCCCATCTGGTCAAAGAGATTTTCAAGGTTCTCCTTGAATGAAGGTTCAATTGAGAAGGTAGTAAGGATCTTCTTCTCTCTCGATGAGTCACCTTTAAAAACCCTACGGGCTTTCTGCTCACTAAGGCTCTCCATCTCATCTCTTTCGTTTTCTTCAGTGTTTCTTTTAAGTGCCATACCTATCTCCAAATTATCTCATTCATCTCTTTAAAAACCGCAACTGTGGCCGGTTTCAAGCCTCTTCCTCTTTCCTTGAAAAGCTGAGGAGCTATACCTCGCTCCTGGGCTTTTCTGAAAACTGGTTCAACAGGGACCTTGAATACCTTGTAATTTGCCCCTCCTGCTGCCTTGAGGATGTCTCTATGCTGCTTTATCCTTTCATCATATGAATTGATGACTATCTTGTTGTACTTTATGCTTGAGCGAAGGTTCTTCTTTATCTTGGCAAGCTCATCAATGAATATCTCCAAGCCGTCAAGGCTGAAGACCTCCGGAGTCAGCGGAGTAATGACTTCATCGCTTGCTATCAAGGCAGAACGCTCAAGCCTGCCAAGTCCTGGAGACATATCCAGAATTATATGCTCAAACTTACTGGATAGCTGTTCAATAAGATCCTGAAGCACAAATGGTTCCTCGGCTAGCTTTGTCTCGCTGTAGTTCTTCAATGTGCCGCCAATGCCAAAGGTAGGCAGCAAGAAGAAATTATGGATTGAGTCAAGCTCTACGATGGCATCATCTAGAAAGCAACGGCCTTGAAGAACATCAGATAGCTCATACTTAGGAGGATTCTTCAAGAACCATGATGAAGAATTGCCTTGGGGATCGGCATCTATAAGAAGAGTCCTTGCTCCTGCCAAAGCAGATTCGCAAGCTATAGTTCCTGAGATGGTTGTTTTCCCTACTCCACCCTTCTGAAGGTGAAATGCAATGGTTCTAGACATACCTAACCTTTTTTGTATAAGTATATACTTTCTTTTGTTTTGATACAAGAGTTTTCTTCTTTGATTAATATTCGTAATAAGTGTTTAATAGAATATATATAATTTCTATATTCTTTCTAATAATTTTTTATATAGATGTTTTGATATAACTTTAATGGCAAAATTTACAAGAAGATAGATCTAGGCAAATTCTAAAGCTTCTTAACGCTCTCTAGATCCTTCAAAAGCCTCTCATCCTGGCCAAGCAGCTCAAGGCCCTGCATCAGCACAGACCTTCCTTCTTCAAGCTTTCCTTCCTGGTAAAGAGCAACGAACCTATTATGAATCTCTATTGAGGTGTTGTTCCTCAAGCCTTCCCCTATGCTCTTAAGGCTGTCTGACATAAAGTCAGGAGATATCTTCTGGTACTCTATATATGCAACAGTGTATGACTTGCTGCTTGAAATGCTTATCAGCTGATTTGAATAGGCTGTGCTTACCAGGAACTTGAAGCTCTCGCTGGAAACAAATCCATTATCCTCCAAGGCCAGTATCTTATCGACCAGTCCGCTATTGGCATACTGTCTCATTGCGTTCTCATATACATAGGATCCTATGCCGGATAGTTGAGAATCCTTCATCATATGCCGTGTTGATTCAAGAACCTCAATTGCTGATTCATAGCCATATTTCTGAGAAACATCCTGAATCAGCTTTGAATAGGCGGATGCAAGAAGTCCCAAAGTCCTTTCAGATTCATCATTCAAATAAGAGATCTCTGAAAATGCCTTGGAATAATTATTCCGACTTAGGAGCTCTATTGCATAATTTTGCTGTAATAAAACAAGCAAATCCTTGAATCCAGCAACATCTGAATAGCTTCTTGCAGCTTTCTTGATCAAGTCTGAAGATCCAGGAATGTCAATGTTCTGCATATAGGAAATGGTGTTTGAATATGTTGCCAGAAGCGCTGACCTAGTAAACTCAAAATCCTTGATTGCAAAGGCAATGGAAGAAGCCTGGAGCGCTTGCTGATATCTTCCGCTTTCAGTCAGGGCACCAGCTAGATTGGTGGCGCAAAGGCTTATCAAGCCATTTATGTCTGTGACAAGATACTTATCTGAATTAGCATCAACATAGCTAGTTCCAATCAAGATTCCCAGTTCATCGAAGACTTCCTTGCTTCTGCCAGGATCATACCCATGATTCACAGTTGTCTGTACCTCAACACCATCAGCCTTGACAAAGCAATGATCCTTTGTATAGCATGCCTGGATTGAAATGCCATGCCTGGCGCATAGGAGGCTATATAGCATTGCGCTGGTTACACAATTGAAATAGCCATCTCTTAGGTTCTCATAAGTGTAGGCATCCTTCTTGTACTGCTTGAGGTTCAGGTGCAAGGCTTGAAGCAGAAGGTCTGCCTCAATTCCCTTTGACAAGTCAAGGCTCTTCATGGAAGCTTCAGAATCCTTGACAATCGAGTCTATCTGGCTGGAAGCTTTTGCAAGCTGGCTATCATCAAGGCTTGGAGTCAGAGCCATTGAGCTCATCTTCAGCAAGTCCTCGTATGAACTGGAAGCAGGAACCTCAACCCTTAAAGCTGGAAACGTTATTGCACTGTAGCTTGCGCTGGCAAGAAGAAATGATAGAAGAAAACAGGCAATAATCCTTTTAAACTTGTTTAGCATTTTCTATAAATTCCTTGTAGAAAAATGCGCTGTCCTTGAGGCAGCGCCTCTTGGTCATATAATCAACGTAAATCAAGCCAAATCTTTTGGAGTACCCATAGGACCATTCAAAATTGTCAAGAAGCGACCAGACAAAATACCCCTTGAGATCCACCCCCATATCCAAGGTTGACAAGGCAGCATTGATATGGGATCTGAGATAATCTATTCGCCTTATATCATGGACCTCCCCATCGTTCTCAAGCACATCGTCATAGGCGCATCCATTCTCTGTGATGTAAATAGGAATTCCATTAGCCTGTTCGCTGAAGCTCTTTATGCAGAATGGAAAGTCATCGACAGTTATAGTCCAAGGCATGTCAGTCATTGGAAAATCCAGGATCACTCCTTCAGCTCCGAGACCGTTGTCAGCATATTTCACATAATCAGTGTGGTAATAATTGAGCCCAGCCATGTCTACAGGAAGGCTTATTATGTTCATGTCCCCCTTTGGCGCATTCCTGAGGACCTTCTGCTCTCGAAGAATCTCCTCAGGATAATGGCCCTGGAATACTGGCAGGGTAAATATGTCTGTCTTGTAGCAGTTGTCTCTTCTGGCTGCTTCTATATCCCTTGGGTCCTGGGTTGCAGGCTTGCTGTAGGAAGCGTTTATGCAAGGCCCAATCTGGCCCTTGCAGCCTGCATCCCTGAAAGCTCTTACAGCAAGTCCATGAGCAAGGTTGATGTTATGAACAGCCTTCATTGTCTTCTCCATGCTGTGATAGCCTGGAGCATGGGTTCCCCACAGATAGCTTACATAGGAGATGCAAAGAGGCTCATTCATTGTGAACCACATATCACAGTATCGAGAGAAACGTGAGAAACAAAGCTTGCAGTAAGCCTCAAAGGCATAGGCGCAAAGCGGATTTGTCCAGCCTCCTTGTTTTTGAAGGAAGGAAGGAAGATCCCAGTGATAAAGGGTAATGGCTGGCTTTATTCCCTTCTCCAGGAGCGCTTCCAGCAGCCTTGTGTAGAAGGCAATTCCCTTCTCATTGGGCCTTAGGCTTTCATCCATGACTCTCGGCCATGATATTGAGAACCGGTAATGATCGATGCCGATGTAGGCCATAAGGTCCACATCCTCCTGATACCTATGGTAGTGGTCTACACTGACTTCAACAGTGTCTCCATTGTCTATCTTGCCTTTTCTCTTGCAGAAGTCATCCCATATTGATGGAAGCTTGCCATCCTCGTTCCAGGCACCCTCTACCTGAACAGATGCTGTAGCGCTGCCAAATGCAAAATCATAAGGTAATTTCTTCATAAGCCTTGTCCTTTGAAAAATCATGCGCGATAGACCGAGCAAGCTCTATATCCTCAGTATCCTCATTCAGCGGTTTCTTGAAAGGCCTAGGGCTTCTTTCTCTTCTAGCGATTCCTCCATTGATAAGAGTAAAGAAAAGCACCATATAGCATATGAATGCAAAGGTATATGCTGCAGCATAATACCAATTGTCCATGAAGAAAGCCCTCACTACTGTCCAGAGCCTCATAAGGTAGTCCTTGATTGCCGTAAAGGCTTCAGACCTCTCCAGCTGGGCCTGCTCAAGGGCAGGATAGGCTGGGCTGAATACCTGAAGGCTTGAAGGATCCGGCGTCTTGGGCACCTCCTGATCAATCAGCATCTGGCTGATTGATGATGAGGTTATCACCATCTGCTTTCCTGCCTGGACTGCAAGGCCTTCCAGGCTTTCAGCCATCAGCATAGCTCCAAGAAAAAGGATTGCCACCAGAATAAAGCCTCTCTTCATGTTTATCTCTCCTAAAGCGCAGCAAGTACCTTTATATGCTTGCTGGCCTTCTCGATCTTCTCCTCGAACTCGGCTTTCTTGGCTCTTTCCTTGTCAACAGCCTCAGGCTTTGCGGCTGAGAGGAAGGCACTGTTGGAAAGCTTCTTCTCTGTTGCTTCAAGAAGCTTCTGAGTCTTTTCAATCTCCTTCTCCAGGCTGGCAATCTCCTTATCGGCATCAATGGCATCCTTGACAAAGACATAGAGCTCAAAGCCCCTGCCTGCTACGGGCATTGCATTTGCTATGGACAGATCATGCTCCTGATCCACAGACAGGTCGCTGTTCATGAAGCCTGCCATAAGGGCCTTGTACTGCGTAAAGAAGGATGCAGCCTCGTTGCCCTTGTCTGGCCTCAGGATGACCTTTATCTTCTTTTCAGGCTCGATCTTGAGATCAGACCTCACGGTCCTGACAAGCCTTACGGCTTCCTTGAGCGTCTCAATCAGGGCGCTGGCCTCTTCCTGGACCAATGACTGGTCATAGGAGGGGAACTGGGCGTTGATAAGCTTGCCAGTGCATCCAGGAAGCTTAGAATAGATCTCCTCGGTTATGAAGCACATCAGAGGATGCATAAGCTTAAGGCTCTTGGCAAGGAGGTCTAGAAGGAGGCTCATTGCCCTGTCCTTCTCATTCTCATCATCGCTGTAGAGGCTCTTCTTCGAAGCCTCGACATACCAGTCGCAGAAGTCGTTCCAGAAGAAGTCATATGAGACCTGGGCAGCCTCGTTGAACTTATAGGCCTTATATGCTTCCTCTGTAGCCTTCACAGCCTCATTGAAGCGATGATAGATCCACTTGTCCATGGTGTTCATGGGTATGTCCTTGACATCGATGAGAGTGCGGCCCTCAAGGTTCATCAAGAGATAGCGACTGGCGTTCCAGACCTTGTTGGCAAACCTTGAGCCAAGGCGGAAGGCATCCATGTCGATCAGGATGTCCTGTCCCTGGCTTGCCATGAAGGCAAGAGTGAACTTCATGGCATCTGAGCCATACTGTTCGATGACATCCAGCGGGTCGATTCCATTTCCAAGGCTCTTGCTCATCTTTCGGCCCTGCTTGTCGCGAACAAGGCTTGTGATGTAGATGTCCTTGAATGGAACCTTTCCAGTGAACTCAAGGCCTGCCATGATCATCTTGCTTACCCAGAAGAAAATTATGTCGTAGCCTGTGACAAGGGTGCTTGTTGGGTAGAAATCCTCCATATCCTTTGTCTGATTTGGCCATCCTAAGGTAGAGAAAGGCCAGAGCCAGGAGCTGAACCAGGTGTCAAGCACATCAGTGTCCTGGGTAAGGTCAGTGCTATGGCAGTCTGGGCATTCATGAACATCGGTCCTGCTGACAATCATCTTTCCGCACTTATGGCAGTACCACACAGGTATCCTGTGTCCCCACCAAAGCTGGCGGCTGATGCACCAGTCGTGTATGTTCTCAAGCCAATGCTCATAGGTGGTCTCCCAATGCTTTGGATAGAAGGTTATCTCTCCGTCTCTCCAGGCCTTGAGAGCCTTGTCAGCCATGCTTCTCATGCGCACAAACCACTGCTCTGAAAGATAGGGCTCAACTGCGTTGTGGCAGCGATAGCAATGACCGACTTCATGGTCATAAGGCTTCTCGTTGATCAAGAGCCCTTGCTCCTTCAATTCTTCGCAGACAGCTTTCCTTGCTGAAAGCACATCCATGTTCCTGTATTTCTCAGGCACATTGTCATTGAGCTTTCCATCGGGGGTGAGGATGTTGATTGACGGCAGGCTGTGCCTCTTGGAGCATTCCCAGTCGTTGGGGTCATGAGCTGGGGTGATCTTCACAAAGCCGGTTCCAAATCCAGCTTCGACGAAACTGTCGGCAATAATGGGAATCTGCCTATCAGTGAGGGGGAGGCAGACCAGCCTTCCCACCAAGGCCTTGCAGCGCTCATCCTCAGGGTTCACTGCGACAGCCACATCACCAAACAGGGTTTCAGGCCTAGTTGTGGCAACAGTGATCACGCCAGATCCATCCGCTAGCTTATAGTTGACATCATAGAGCTTTGCATGCACATTCTCGTGCTCAACCTCATCATCAGCGAGGGCTGTGCCGCAATGGGGGCAATAGTTGACCAGATAGTTGCCCTTGTAGATCAAGCCCTTCTCATAAAGGGAGACAAAAGCCTCCCTGACAGCTTCCGAAAGCCCTTCGTCCATGGTGAAGCGCTCGCGATCCCAGTCGCATGAGCAGCCCATCTTCTGAAGCTGCTTGATGATGATGTCATGATGCTTTTCCTTGACGGTCCAGGTCCTTTCAATGAACTTCTCGCGCCCAAGGTCGTTTCTGGTGAGGCCCTCCTTGGCCAGCTGCCGCTCAACTATATTCTGTGTAGCGATTCCAGCATGATCGGTTCCTGGAACCCAAAGAGTCTTGACACCCTTCATCCTGTTGTAGCGGATCAGGATGTCTGGCAATGTATTGTTGAGGGCATGGCCCATGTGAAGGATGCCTGTAACATTCGGTGGTGGCATGACCATTGTAAAAGTGCCATTGCCGCTTTCTGCCGGCTTGAAGGACTTGGAATCAAGGTCCTCCTGATAGATCCTCTGCTCAAACTCCTTTGGGTCATAAGCCTTCTCTAGCTCAACTGCCTTAAGTTTCATAAAACGCCTCCGAAAACTGGTGTAATCTTAACCCAAACAGTGAAAACTAGCAATAATAGGCAAATATGTAATAGCAGAATGAAAGCCGATTGCATAAAAAAAGCCCGGAATCCGGGCTCTGCAATCAAAGGCTATGATCATTGCTTAACATTCACGCTGTAGCCGTTCTTATCCAGGAACTGGATGGCCTGCTCAACAGTGTAGCTGTCGAATTCTGAGTTGTCTGTGTTATGCACCAGCACAACATTGCCAGTATCTACGCTGTTGTATGCTGGGTTGGCAGGCACAAGGCTTCTTGCCTGCCGGGAATTGCCAAGAATCAAGGAACCCGTGAACACCAGGGCAAAGGCAGCGGCTATTCCTATGAAGGAAGGAAGGCTGACCTTGATCTTGCGGTTGAGGAACTTCTGCTTGGTGGGCTTGAGTATCTTGGCTTCAAGCTTGTGAAGCACCCGGGCCTGGCTCTGAGCAATCAAGTCAGGATCAAGATCTGCTGCCTTGACCGACTGATCCAGATCCTGAAGGCTTTCAAAGCGGTTTCTGCAAGCAGGGCATTGCTCTATATGGGCCATTACCTGGCTCTTCCATGGTTCTTGAAGCTCACCATCTAGGTAGGCGCTCAAGATCTGATCGTCCATGCACATATTCAGCCATCCACCTCCTTCTCACGTTCACAGCTGATAAACAAGCCAAGTTGCTTTTAGTTACAGGCAATCAGCCATCAGCAAGAAGATTCTCAAGGAACTTTCTTGCCCTATGCATCCTGACCTTCACGTTGGTCTCTGATAGGCCAAGTATCTTTGCCATCTGGGCATAGTCAAGGCCGCAGTACTCCTTGAGGACTATGACATCACGGTAATTCGCTGGAAGCTTGGCAACTGCGTCCTTGACGCCTTGCACAGTCTCCTCCTTGATGGCCTCGTCCTCTCCATTTGCCTTGCTTGGAACCGTGAAGAAATCCCTCTTGGCCTTGTCGATGTAGTCCTTCTCCCTGCCCTTTCGCTTGATGTAGTTTATGGCAAGATTGCGAGTCACGCGTATAAGCCAGTATTTTGCATCCTCCATTGTGGGAAACTCCTTGGCAGATTCAAAGAACTTCTCGAAGGCTTCCTGGCAGATATCCTCTGCGCTATCTAGGTTGTAGGTCACATGATGAGCTACCTTGAGTATCAAGGGAAAGACTTCCTGGTATACTGCCCTGAAGGCTAGTTCATCGCTGCTTATTATCATCTTAGGCCTTTGTAACCAATGTTGTATCCTTAAAATCCTTAATCTGATAGCCCAGAGAGCTGATCTGCTCTCTTAGCTGGTCAGCAAGCCCCCAGTTCTTGGCCTTCTTGGCTTCAAGGCGCCTGTTCACCAGATCGCTGACTTCCTGAGGGATGTCCAGCTGCTCTTCCTTCTGAGGCTGCACATCATCCAGCTTCAAGCCGAACACCTGGTCCATATAAAGCGCAAGCGCAAGCTTCTCGGAATCGCTTACATCCTTGTCCTTCAGGCATCCCCATAAGAAGGACAGGGCCTTTGGCATGTTGAGGTCGCTGCATGCTGCACTCTCAAAACCTTCCTTGTAGGTCATTGCCTGGGGGCCAAGCTTGCCAGCTGGCTTGCAGCTGGCCTTCAGCTCAGCAATCCTTGAATTGACAGAGGCTCTTGCTGAACGAGCAGCATCGAGGGCCTGCTAGCTGAACTGAAGCTGGCTGCGATAGCTTGCAGTAAGGCAGAAGTACCTGTAGTCCAGGCTGTTATAGCCCTTGCTGCTGAGAAGCGACAGGGTGAGGAACTCGCCGCTGGACTTGCTCATCTTGTCGCCCTTGCCGGAAAGCAGGAACTCGCCATGAAGCCAGTAGTCGACCCACTTCTCCCCAGTGGCTGCCTCTGACTGGGCAATCTCGTTGGTATGATGCACAGGGATTGCGTCGATGCCTCCGCAATGAATGTCAAAATGCTCTCCAAGGTACTTCATGCTCATGGCTGAGCACTCGATATGCCAGCCAGGGAATCCTGAAGCCCCCCATGGAGACGGCCATTGCATGGCCTGGTCCTTGAACTTGGAGTTGGTGAACCATAGGACAAAGTCCTTGGGATTGCGCTTGTTGGAGTCTATCTCAATGCGCTGGCCGCTCTTAAGCTCATCCAGCTTAAGGCCAGCAAGCTTGCCATAGTCATCTATTGTGTCGATGCTGAAATAGACATTGCCGCCTGCTACATAGGTATGTCCCTTCTGCTCAAGACGCTGGATCAGCGCTATCATGTCGGCTATATGGTCCGTAGCCTTGCAGGATACATCAGGGCGCAGGTTATTAAGAGCATCAAAGTCGTTGAAGAAGGCCTGGGTGTAGAAGGCAGCTATGTCCCAGACAGACTTGCCTGTGGCCTTGGAGGCCTTGACCATCTTGTCCTCGCCGCTATCGGCATCGTCGCTGAGATGCCCTACGTCAGTGATGTTCATGACATGCTTGACCTTGTAGCCGGCAAGCATTAGAACGCGCTTGAGAACATCCTCGAATATATATGTGCGAAGGTTGCCGATGTGGGCGTAGTTGTAGACAGTCGGGCCGCAGCAGTATAGGCCGACATGGCCTTCTTCAATCGGAATGAACTCCTCAAGCTTGCGCCCCATTGTATTGTAAAGATATACCTTCATGTTAAAACTTCCTGTTGCCATGCCCTTGAAAACCAAATAATATTGTAGCAAGGGGCAGCTTGTACTGTAAGGCATATGAACGAAAAAATCAACAATGCCATTGATCTAGGCAAATACAGCTCGATGCGAACCGGTGGATCTACCGACTCATTCCATCTGCCCTTGAACCTAAAGGAATTCGAATCGCTGTGCTCCTACTTCAAGGCCAAGGCAGTGATTGGAAATGGCACAAACACAATATTCGCTGACAGGATGACAGGCATACCGATAATATGCACAAGGGCGATGAGAGGCATACACTTCGAAGGCCATGAGATGACCGTCGAAGCAGGTGCATCTCTGGTCAAGGCCATAGGCCTATGCTGCTCTCATGGCCTCAAGGGCCTTGAGGACCTCGGGGGAATCCCAGGTACAATTGGAGCTGCGATATGGGGCAACTGCGGCATTGAAAGCCGCACCATAGCCTCCCACTTGGCAACAGTGACATTTCTGGACAAGGATTCCAGGATAAGGACAGCCTCGAAAAAGGATCTCAGCTTCTCCTATCGCAGCTCCACCTTCAAGGAGGAAGGACTGGTCGTTCTGAGCGCCGCCTTCATTCTTGAGAAGGACCCAGACCCAAAGTCAACCCTGGAACGCATCGAGGAAGCCCGTCAAAGGCGTCGCATCATGGGCCAGTATGAGCTTCCAAGCTGCGGCAGCTTCTTCAAGAACCCAGTTGAGAAGCCAGCCTGGAAGCTCATCGACGAAGCTGGCATGGCGGGCATGGGAATCGGAGGCGCGCTGGTTCATCCAAGGCTGACCAACTTCATATGCAACATCAACGACGGCACCTGCACAACAGCCGACATAGTCGACCTAGCACGCCTGATCCAATGGAAGGTCTACAACAGGACAAGAATCCTTCTGGAGCCTGAAGTGCAGGCTGTAGGCTTCGATGATTATCCCTTCTATAGAAAATATGACTTCGCCTGATATAAGGAAGGCTGGATTTCTCCAGCCTCCTTTATTCTTGCATGATATAGGATTACGGTCTAGCGATGATTCTTGCCAGCTGCGGCTTGCTCTTGAGGTTCTCCACAAGTCCTCTCTCTCTGGCCTTGTTCACATAGGCTGGATCCTCGAAGGAGTAATGGAAGTTGGTATGCACATCATAGGTGCCGTTCATCAAGGCATAGGCATCCTCGGTTATGACCAGCTCCTCATCAGTTGGGATGACAAAGATCTTTACAGGAGAATCATCGGTGCTTATGCAGAGCTCTGCATTGCGGCAATGGGCAAGGAGATTCTTCTCTGCATCGATCTTGATGCCCAGGCTGTCAAGGCCATTGGTGCTGCCGATCCTTATGTGCTCTCCCATTTCGCCTACTCCTGCAGTGAAGACTATGGCATCAACTCTTCCCAGAAGAGCTGAATAGGCCCCGATGTACTTGCGGATGCGGTGGCATTCCATGTCAATGGCAAGCTGCGCCATCTTGTCCCCAGCAAGCGCTGCCTTCTGGACATCACGCCTGTCAGTGTAGCCGCAGATTCCAAACAGTCCGCTTTTCTTGTTCAGAGCAGTATCCATTTCCTTTGCGCTCATGCCAGTATGATTCATGATATAGGGCATGATAGCTGGATCCATGTCGCCGCTCCTGGATCCCATCACCAGGCCTTCAAGAGGAGTGAGGCCCATGGAAGTGTCTATGCACACGCCGTTCTTGACAGCGCAGACAGAGGCTCCATTGCCGATGTGGCAGATGATGACGTTTGTGTCCTTGTTCTGCTTGTGAAGAAGCACAGCTGCTCTCTTGGCGCAATAGAGGTGGCTTGTTCCGTGAAAGCCATAGCGGCGCACGTTGTACTTGGTATACCACTCATAAGGAACAGCATACATAAAGGCTTCTGGCTCCATTGTCTGGTGCCATGCAGTGTCGATGACTATTGCATGAGGCACGTTTGGCATGACCTTGCGTGCAGCCTCGATTCCCATAATATTGGCTGGCATGTGAAGCGGTCCCAGCGGTATGATTGTCTTTAGCTGCTGAACTACCTCATCGGTGACGAGAGTGGACTGCTTGAAAAGCTCTCCACCATGCAGGACCCTATGTCCAACGGCTCCAATCTGGTCAACGCTCTTGATGACACCCAGCTTCTCATCAACGAGAAGGCTGATTATGAGCTCAATGGCCTCCTTGTGAGTTGGGCTTGAAAAGCGTGCCTCATAAGTGGGCTTTCCGCTTACCTTATGCTCGACGGTGGAATACTCCAATCCGATCCTCTCCACAACTCCGACAGCAAGAACATCCTTGTTGTCCCAATCGTAAACCTGGTACTTCGCAGAAGAAGATCCGCAATTAAGGGTTAGGATTACCATTTATTTCCTCCAAATATAGATTATTAATGATCAACTGGAACACTCTAATTCAAAACAGCTAAAAAAACAATATTCTCAATAGCAGTTTTCGAATTTGAGCATTCTAGCTTTTTTCCTGCTTAATAAGGCATGAAGAAAGCAATAGCAGCGCTAATAGCCAGCCTTGTCATGTGCCTTGCATACGCAGCAAGCCTTAGCTTCAGTCTTGGCAAGGACTGTGTGGATTTCAGCTTCCAGGCCAGATTGCTTGGCATCATGGGCTCATTCTCGTCGCTCAAGGGCATAGAGGCTTTTCCATCTCTCCACCTGAGCCTAGAAAGGCTGAGCATAGGATGCCTCAGCCTGGAAGGGCCTCTGCTTGCCTATGACAAGGCCCAGATTCCAGCAAGGCTTGACGAGCCTGTCTTTGGTCCTGGGCTTAACGCTGGACTGTTTGGCATTGCAGGAAGGCCTGCAGGGTCCATGAGCTTCATCGTCAGCTTCCCCACAAGAGCCTTCGGCTCCATTGACCTGATTGCTGTTTCCTTTGCTAGAGAGGACTTGTTTCTTTCCTACCTGTCAAAAAGGGAGAAGGTGCATGAGCTTGAGCAGGCCATGGTCGACTATAGGAGGATGGGGCCTTCAAGCGATATGGACTGCCTCTGCTTCGCTCTTGGCAAGATTGAGGATGGAACAGGCATGCAGGCGATGATTCTTGGATTCTGGGACAGGTGCCTCGGCTTTAGCACGACGCTGATAGAGAAAGGCTCGTGCCGCCTTGGCAAGCTTGTCATCGAACTTGACAGAAGCCTTGGATTGGATAGAGCGAAGATTGTTTCAGGCTCGCCCTTTGAAATGCTTGAGAGCTTCAGCGTAAAGGCATCTGCAGAGGATGAGAAAGCAAGATTCACCTTCGAGGCTATTGTACAGACCTACCCAAGACCCATTTACAGGGGACAGGCTCAGAAAAGGGTGGCAAGCGTTCAAGCAGCAACTGTCCTTGGCTTATTGCGAACTGGCTTTGAAAGCTCGCTTAGCTATGAAAGCGACCTCTCAAGGAAGGCTTCGTCCACATTCTGGGCAGGTGCTCTTTTCAAGGGCCTTGAAGCCAGAGTCTCGCTGGCCTGCACAAGGCCAGGCCTGAAGGGCAGGCTCAAGCTGGAAGCCTGGACAGCCAAGGCTCACGTGCAGCTCAGCAAGCACAAGGCCGTGATGACTGTCAGCCACAGCATTGACGCTTATGGCGGCAAGCTTGACTTTCAGATAAGCAGCAGCCATGAGGCAAAGGTTTCATTCCTGCTCCATTTCTAGTCTTGCACAAGAGAGACCAAAGTGCTAGCTTAGGCCTTATGGTGAAATATGCAGTTCTCGGAAGTGGCTCGAAAGGCAACAGCTATGTTGTCTATGCGCAGGATCAGGGCATTCTGATTGATGTCGGATTCTCCTACAGGTCCATGACAGATCGCCTTGCCCAGGCAGGGCTTTCCAGCTCCTCTATCAAGGCCTGCCTCATAACCCATCTCCATCCTGACCACGACAATGGGCTTGGGGTCTTCTTGAACAACAACCCCATTCCCTACTACATCTCAAGCCAGGCCATTAAGCTGAATCACCACACCTACAACAGGCTGAAGCTCAATACCCGCCTGGAACGCAAGTTCGAGATGCCAGGCTCAATTGACATTGGGCCATTTCACATCGACACCTTCCCCACAAGCCATGACAGCCTTGGATCTGCAGGATTCTGCATAGGCGTAGAAGGCCATAAGCTTACAATCATCACAGACACCGGCACCTACGACCAGGAGATGGTGGACAAGGCCCGCAACTCTGATGTCCTTTTCCTGGAAGCAAACCACGATCTGGACATGCTTCACAATGGCTCATACCCACCGTGGCTGAAAGCTCGCATCGAAGGCCAGAGAGGCCATCTTTCAAACATGCAGGCAAGGCAGCTTCTTTGCGACATAGATTTCAATTGCTCGCGCCAAAAGCTTTATCTCATTCATATAAGCGATGAGAACAACAGCAGGGAGGCTCTTAACAAGGCCTTCTGTGATTACCCCGGAGCGGACTTCTGCTTTCAGAAGCAAACCCGGCTTGGGACCTTGGATTTCTGAATCAACCATGCCTCAACAAGGCCTGAAAAGACATAGAACCCGTTGAGACGTTTTGCCATTTGTGATAACGTAACCTAAATTGTTCAGAGGAGCATAACCATGCAAGAGCGAATTTCTAGATTGTTGGAAAGAGAGCCAAGCGACCAGGCAATCAAGGTCGAGGGCTGGGTAAGGACCAAGAGAGACAGCAAGAACGTCTGTTTCATCGAAATCAACGATGGATCCTGCCTTAAGGGCATCCAGGCTGTAATCAGCAAGGATTCCTTCTCCAATCTCAACGCTCTTAATGATATAGCCACAGGAACATCTGTCATTGCCACAGGCTTCCTGGCTCCCAGCGAAGGAGCCAACCAGGCTCTTGAGCTCAAGTGCTCAGACATCGAGATCGTAGGCCCCTGCCCTGCAGACTATCCTCTTCAGAAGAAAAGGCATTCTATCGAGTATCTGCGCGAGATAGCCCACCTTAGGCCAAGGACCAACCTCATTGCAGCGACCATGAGAGTCAGGAACACCCTGGCCTACGCTGTGCACTCCTTCTTCCAGGAGAGGGGCTTCATCTATGTCAACACTCCCCTGATAACCGCAAGCGACTGCGAGGGCGCCGGCGAGATGTTCCAGGTCACAACGCTGGACATGAACAACCTGCCTCTGGGAGAGGACAAGAAGGTTGACTTCTCAAAGGACTTCTTTGGCAAGAAGGCCTACCTCACTGTCAGCGGACAGCTTGAGGGCGAGACCTATGCTACAGCTCTCAAGAACATCTACACCTTTGGACCTACCTTCAGGGCCGAGAATTCAAACACCACACGCCATCTGGCAGAGTTCTGGATGATTGAGCCTGAGATGAGCTTCTGCAGCCTTGATGGAAACATGAAGACTGCCGAGGAATTCCTGAAGTACATCTTCAAGGCAGTTCTGGAGAAGAACAGCGAGGATATGGATTTCTTCACGAGCTTTGTTGAGAAGGGCGTCAAGGAATCCATCGAGCATGTCGTCACGACTCCGTTCTCCCATCTCACCTACACCGAGGCTGTCAAGGAGCTTGAGAAGAGCGCTGACAAGTTCGACTTCAAGCCCTATTGGGGATGCGATCTTCAGACAGAGCATGAGAGATTCCTCACAGAGCAGATCTGCAACGGGCCGGTAATCGTCACCGACTATCCGAAGGAGATCAAGGCCTTCTATATGAAGCTGAACGAGGATGGAAAGACTGTCCGCGGAATGGATGTGCTTGTCCCAAGGCTGGGCGAGATCATCGGAGGAAGCGAAAGAGAGGCTGATTACGATGTACTAGTCAACAAGATGAGCCAGCTTGGGCTCAAGCCTGAGGACTACTGGTGGTATCTTGACTTGCGCAAGTACGGCTCAGTGCCACACTCCGGATTCGGGCTAGGCTTCGAAAGAGCCGTGAGATACGTCACCGGAGTTCAGAACATAAGGGAGGTCATCCCTTATCCAAGAGCTGTCGGACAGGCGGAGTTCTAGATATGCCGGGAATTTCTGATGTAAGGCTTAAAGGGGTGGAAGACCTGGTGACTCCAGCCTCTCTCCTGAAGACCTATCAGCTCTCAGATTGCCTGCTCACATTCATAGCACAAAGCAGGATCTCAGTGGAGAGAATCATAAAGGGCCTGGATGACAGGCTCTTATGTGTTGTGGGCCCATGCTCGATCCACGATCCTGTT
>JAQVSP010000148.1 GCA_028700425.1 Sphaerochaetaceae bacterium
ATGTGACTGAGTCAGGGTGAGCAGGCTTGCCTGCGTTCATGACGGCATCCCTCACCTTTTGCATGTCGTCTGGATGTACAAGGCTCAAGGCGGATGAGAGATCGCTCTTGCCAAGCTGGGATTCCTGGATGCCATGCATGCGATAGTACTGGGTGTTGGCAAAAAGGAACTCTGTGTGCTCGTCGTGTATGGCAACTGCGGTAAGGCCTGAGCTCATGACATCCATCACAGCCTGCAGACGGTCCTTGACCTCCAGCTCCTTCAGCCGGGAGACATGTACATCGGTCATGTCATTCAATACAGACAGCTGCACAGGCTCATCAACCCCATAAAGGTGGATTATGCTGACGTTGTTGCGTATGTAGCGCAACTGGCCGTCGGTGCGGATGATCCTGTACTCCATATTGTAGCTGGACTTGCCTCCATCATTGGTCTCAAATTGCCTGACTATGCGCTCACGGTCATCGGGATGCAGGAAGGAATACTTATCCATCTTCTTGGCCTTGAATTGCTCTCTTGTCGTTCCAAGCATCTCAAAGAACCGATCGTTGACAACTATGAATCTAGGCTCTCCGTCCTGCATCACCGAGGCTGAGACTCCTCCGTAGATGTTGTTGACGATGGCTTCCAGCTGGCTCTCCATCGATCTCTTCTCTGTTATGTCCGTAATGACTGAGGCTATGACATCGTCTCCATAGCCTGGAATGCTCATTATCGAGGAGTTGGCTCTCAGAAGCGCAATCTTGCCGTTGGGCTTTTTGATCCTGTAGTCGATTACAGTCGACTGCCTATCGCTTTTCAGCTTCCTTGACTTCTCAAGGACTGTTGGCAGATCCTCTGGAACAATGAGCTTCAGGACGTCCAGATTCTCATCTGCAGCCTGCTGCATAGTCAAGCCGTATAGGTTGAAGTAGCGCTCGTTGTGGAAAATGCTTTTCGAATGGCCTTGGTCATCTATCTGGATGGCTGATACGCCTCCATTGACATTGTCCATTATGATCTTAAGCTGCCGGCTGCTTTCCATTTCCCGGATCTCGGCTTCCTTTTGCTCAGTGATATCCATGAAATCGCTCAGCCGAACAGGCTCATCATAGTTTGCCAGCTTGACGATGGATATGTCGTCCTTCAGCCATATGAGCTTGCCGTCACGCCTGTAGACTCTCATCTGGACTGTTGCGGCCTGGCCTATCGAGGACAGCTCTCCCACTGCCTGGATTACGGCCTGCCTGTCATCGGGATGTATTAGGTCGAACAGCTCCTTTACCTCGCTGGCGTATTGCTCCTTGGTATAGCCAAGCATATTGTAGAATCGTGTGTTGACAAAAAGATTTCGGATCTTCCTGCCATCCCTTACGATGGATGCAGTGATGCCGCTATGGGAGTTGTTCATGATGGCATTGACCTTCTCTGATGCCAGGATGGCCTCAAGCTGGGCTTCATGCTGCTCGGTTGTGTTGATGACCACGCAATAGATCAGGAATCGGTCCTCACAGCTTGCGATGCATCTGACTGTGCATCTGAGGTACTGAGGCCGTGGAGCGGCAATCCTGGTATCAAAGGAGCATTCCTCGTGACTGTCAAAGGTGCTGCGACTTGCATTGATGAGATCGGGGCTAGCCAGGAGGATATCAAGAAGGCCTGGATCAAGCTCCTTTTCAAGCTGGTCATTTGACCGCAGAAGCTCGACGCTGCTGCCCTTGCACTCAAAGATGCAAGCTCCGCCGACATAGCTGTTGAAGATCAGTGTCTCCATGGACTTTGGATTCCAGAACTGGTTATTGTCCAGGTTCTTTACGGTCTTCAGGGTTGATAGGCGTCTTTGCCCCTGCTGTGTCACCAGAAGCCTTTCATAATCCTCCACAGGCATTGGCCTGGCATAATAGAAGCCCTGGATATAGCTGCAGCCTATGCTCTTCAGGTAGTCTGCCTGCTCCTTCTCCTCCACGCCTTCGGCAATAACCGACATGCCGATCCACTTGGCCATGCGCACTACAGACTCGATGATATTGCCGCCTCTGGCCTGGTTGGGCCTGGTATCGAAGAACCTCATGTCAAGCTTGAGTATCTGTGCAGGGACATCCTTGAGGGTGTTGAGCGAGGAGTAGCCGGATCCGAAGTCGTCGATCTCAACTGTGAAGCCATAATCAATCAAGGCATTGACCTTCTCCATTATAAGGCCGCTGGATTCTGCGAATGCGCTTTCAGTGATCTCCAGCCGAAGCAAGCTGACAGGAAGCCTGAACTCCTTGACTAGGCCGACCAGGCACTCCATGAAGTCATCATGGAAGAAGTCCTTGCGTGATATGTTGACAGAGATGGGAAGAGCAGGCTTGCCTTCCTCAAGCTGCCTGTGAAGCACCTTGCAGACTTCCTTCCAGATGTAGCGGTCCATCTCATAGATGAAGCCATTGGACTCAAACAGCGGTATAAAGTCAGCGGGACATACAAGCTGGCCGTCATGCTCCCAGCGGACCAGGGCTTCAGCTCCTATCAAGGCGCCTGTTGTGTGGTTGTACTGAGGCTGAAGCCATGGCTTGAACTGATGGTCCTTCAGAGATTCCTCCATGCTGCTGATGATCTTCTGGGTGCTCAGCAGCTTTAGGCGCATGGAGTCATCGTACTTGCCGATGTACTTGCCGTAGTTGCCTTTCACTGACTCCTGGGCCAAGGAAGCCCTGTCGAACATGGCCCTGATCGGCAGGCTCAGGTCCGTGACGAGGTATCGGCCGATGCTTATGCTGATGGGCCTGTTGAGGCAAGGAGGCGACATAAGGGTCTTATGATGCTGGGAGATGATTTCAGAATTCACCAGTGACACTGGATAGAGAATCCCAAACTTGTCTGCCATGTATCGGCAGCACAGGCCTTGGATCTGAGTGCTGATCTGGGAAAGGCAATCGGCAATGTATATCAGGACCTCATCGCCTTTCCTTATGCCATATTGGTCGTTGATGAGCTTGAACTGGTCTACATTGACACAGGTGAGAATGTAGTAGCCAGCCTCATGTTGGCTGATCATCCTTTCGGCTTCATTATAGAAGGCCTCTACGTTCAGGATATTAGTCAGCTTGTCCTTGCTTGCTGAGCTTACCAGGGCTGCTGTCTCCTTAAGCCTGATGACATTCTGCACTGCATGAAGCAGCAGCTTGCCATTGAAGGGCTTGGTTGCAAAGCCATCGGCGCCCATGCTGATGGCTTTTTCGCGGGATCCATCATCCTCAAGGCTGGTTGTCATGATTATAGGAATCTGTGCCCATGCTTCCTGGGCCTTGATCCTCTTCAGCGTCTCAAAGCCATCAAGGCTTGGCATGTCGCTATCCAAGATTATGGCGGAGAGCTCGTCACAATGATGCCTGACGGTCTCTATGGCCTGCTCTCCGTCTTCAGCTTCAAGGATGCTGTACTCATCCTTGAGAAAGCCATCCAGGACAGCTCTTTCAAGCTTGCTGTCATCTACAACCAAGAGAACCCGCTTCATCCAATCTCTCCAACTGCCTTGGGGACAGCCTCAAGGAGTTCTTTACACTCTAGAAAGTTCATAGGGCCTTGCTCATAGCTTGAGCAGCTGAGGCTTGTTCATAAAGGCTTTCATGACAGAGGCAAACCCTTCTGCCTTATTATCACACACCATTGATTCCTTTGCAATGCAACAAGACAATGAACAGAAGATCGGTCTTCTTGTATTGAGGACCTTGCCCCATAAAAATAATCATCTTCCTGTTTTATATCTAGGCTCTACAAGTTCATTTGCCTCTTATGAGGCATGAAAAAGACTGGGCTTCAGAGGCATTGCCCCATAAAGCCCAGACAATCTTTTCAATGAGGGATCTTGAAGAAGGCTGCCAATGAAGGAGCCGACAGGCGGGCATGCTTTTAGAGCTCAGAGCTTCAGGCTTCCTGATGCTGCCCTGAAGCCTGTGCTTTCATCAAACAGGATGATGCTGCTTCCGATTATGTTGCACCTCACTGGCTGATCGGGAGGAAAGTCTATGGCTCCGAAGACCACTGATGAGACTATTGCATCCCCAATCTTCACCTTGATCGTGGTCTCCATTCCAGAGGGAAGCGTGG
>JAQVSP010000149.1 GCA_028700425.1 Sphaerochaetaceae bacterium
TGCAGGAAACCTGGACAAGTCCCTGGTCTCGTTCTTCATTACTCTCACTCAGTATGTTCTCGATCTCTTTGTCATACTGTATTGCCTGAATCGCCTAGGACTGCCCTTGAGCGGCCTTGTCACCGCCCTGTCTGCAGTCTCGCTGGCTATAGGCCTGGCCCTTCAGGACCTGATTGCAGGCGTCGCAAATGGCCTGGTGATAATCAACACAAAGCCCTTTGCCGTTGATGACTTCGTGCAGATCGGCTCCATAACTGGAACCGTGAAGGAGATCAGTCTCCTTCATACCGTACTTTTCTCACTGGACAACAAGAAGATCATACTCACCAACAAGAATGTCTACAACTCGGACATAACCAACTTCTCAGCCAACAAGACAAGGCGCGTGGAGCTGGTCTTCTCCTTGGACTACTCAAGCGATATAGGCAAGGTCAAGAGCATCCTTCTGGACCTGGCAAGAAGCAACCCAAGCACCCTTGCCTTTCCAGAGCCCACATGCGCCTTGACAGCCACTGCGCCCAGCAGCCTTGAATTCACGCTGCGCTTCTGGACAGAGACTCCATTTGCCTATGATTGCGGCAACGAGGTCAGGGAAAAGGCCATCTATGCATTCCGCGATAATGGAATCTGCTTGCCTTATCCACAGCTGACGCTCAGCTACAGGGCAAAGGAGGGCAAAGATGCTGAATGACACTCGATTCTTCTCCACTGCCATCTTCTGCCTTGGATGGGTTGTCGCCTACCTCATCCTGCAGCTCATTGCAAAGGCCACTGGAAACAAGAGCAACAGGCTTTTTGGAATTAACTTCTCATTGAAGACTGTAAAGCGAGCCATTGCCTGCATTGGCCAGGTCTCTTTCCCCTTGAACAGGAAATCTACAAGAAAGGTCTCCAAGAGTCTCAAGACCTGCGCAAGCGAGACAAGAAAGGCAGACCGGATGCTGGCTTCCTTCTTCTACGACCATCCAGACTATACATATCTAGCAGGTGCCAAGCGTGAGCTTGCCAAGGCCCAAGACCAGTTCTCAAGCTGTGCAAGGGCTCTGAACCTATCTGATGCAAGGGCCCTCGACGACAGCTTGCACGCCATGGATGAAAGCATAGGCAAAGCCTATGACCTGATTGAGCAGGTGCGTCATGAAGAGGAAAGCAAGAGATTTTTGCTTTGATGATTAAGAACCATTTGAGAATAAGGAAAATATGATGGATAAAGAGTATTCTGATAAAGAGAGCCAGGGAATCGATTTGAAGCAAGTGCCTTACGGTGCATCCGATGCAGGCTCTGAGAATGAGAGCTTCCAAGACCCAGATTCCATACTTGACTATAGCCAGAGCCCTGCCAGCTTCCTGAAGACTATTACAAGCAGTCAGCATAGACAACTTCGCGAAGATATGAAAAAGCAGGATCAGCAGCAGGAAAGCAAGCCTGCTGCCTTAGAGATTCAACCCGTCCAGGAGGAGGAGGAAGTCCCTGAAGAGCCGGAAGAGCCAGAGCAGGAGACGCCTAAGAAAGAGGCCAAGATGCCTAAAAAGGGCGGAAACCGAGGCTTCTGGATTGTCATGTTCCTGCTCGTACTGGCATCAGGAGCCTACTTTGCCTATCAGCAATGGTTCGCGCAGAAGTCCTATGACTTCACGCTCGACATCAAGGCCCCTGTGGCCAGCTATGTAGGCGAGCAAGGCGCCCAGCTCTATCTGGAAGACAAGGTCGATGATGCATCAGCCTTCATTTTCAATGAGGCCCAGAAGGAGTTTGACCAAGCCAGCATCAGCAGCAAGGATTATGAAATAACCCTTTCAGTGATCACCAACAAGTCCCAGGACCAGGCAACCTCCACCGCACAGAGAATCTTCGACGATGCTGCAACAATGCTCGTTGCAGGCCTTGAGGACACTGATCTTCTACAGCGATTCGGCTTCAGCGACTCCTACACAACCACAGTGGAGGCAGCAAGACAGAAGCTTGTATTCAGCCTAGAGATGAACAGCTCATCGCTTAGGGTATCGCTGCCTGAGGGGCTTAGCAAGGAAAGCTTCCTTGCCAGCATCCCCGCCAAGGAAAGCTTCAGCCTTATGACCAACGAAAGTGCAAGAGAGCTTTTCAATGCAGCCGTAAAGGCTCTTGATGAGCTGGCAAGCACTACAGCCTATCAGCGCCAGAGCGCATATGATGCTGCCTTCACCATGAAAGTGACCTTCAGCACCCCATTCGACCAGCAAAGAACAATTGAGGTCGCAACCCAGGCGATGAACTCTCAGCCATCCATACTTGAGAGCTTCCATGGCTTGTCAAACCTCCAGTCCTTCAGAGTGGAAGGGTCCACAGCGACTGCCATCTTCAACAGCCCAGTCTCAAGGACAGCTGCCGAGAAGGCTGCAAAGGCTGTTGAGGAGCGTCTTGCCCGCCAGCTTGTCTTCGACAATGGTACATCAAGCTTCCCGCTGGTCCAGGAGAACTACCTAATCGGCGACACTCTTCTCAGAACATATGCAGGATCTGATTTCATCCTTCTTGAGACCAAGTCGCCAGTCTCAGACAACCTTGAGTCAATATCAAGACAATCAGCTGTCAAGAGCTCAACCGATGAAGGCTTTGCAATAAGCGGTGATGTCATGGCCTTTGTCTTTGGATCGAGCCTTGACAAGCAAGCCAGCCTGAAGGCCCGCGATGCTATTCTCAAGACCGCAAAGTTCAATGACTATGCTGCATACAAGCCTCAGCTGATGGAGGAAATCCTTGACAGAAAGCTTGAATTCAAGGCTGGCACAGCAGAGCTAAAGTTCAATGCAAGCCAGGTAACCATCCAGTCTTCAATCGAGCTTGATGACAAGCTGATCGAAAGCTCTGTTGCCTCCATCATGGAAGAGCAGCCTAGCCTTTCAAGGCTTGGAACACCAGCCGTCATCGATGGCACAGTCACATTCGAGACCGCTCTATCCATGAATGAAGCCAACATTCTGAGCCTTGGCGCCCAGAGCCTTCTGGAATCCATTCCTGGTCCAGTGTCCACAACAGTGGAAGTTGCTGGAATCAGTCTCGATTGCCTGCTTGATGCCAACACAATAACAATCACCTACCCCGCCTTTGCAGACGAGCTTGACCAGATGCTCACAATACTGGACATACTTGACGCTCTCAAGAGCCATTACCCAGACCTCACCCAGGAAGCTGGCAAGTATGAGGTGAGCCTTGAAAGCGGAAAGGTCTTAATTGAGGCTGAGAAAACCATCTCAGAGAGCACTGCATCAAGAGCCCTCTCAGCCCTGATCGCTGAGATCAATGCCTATATTGCTCCTCAGCCAGAAGTGGAGGCTCAGGAAGTCCAGCAGCCTTCAAAGCCTGTCATCCTTTTCCAGGAAGCCATCATAGAAGGCCAGAAGGTCAGCTTCACTCTTGACAGCAACATCATTGAGATTGCATACCCCGAGATCATTGCCCAGGATGCTGTGCAGGACATCCTCTTTGGCTTTGCCAAGGAGAATGCAGAGCTTGCCAGCAAGGCAGTCAATGCAACGGCGGCCTTCGCACCTGGCAAGATCATCATAACAGCCGATCAGCCGATAAAGGCCGAAGATGCACAGCAGGCCCTTGAAGCTCTTGTTGCTTATGTGCACACCTATCTAGCTCAGCAGGTTCAGCCGGAAGAGGAAGCTCCAGCGCCTGAGCAGGCTCCAGCAGCCCAGGAGACAGCTCCTGCAGAAGAGACAAGCCCAGCTGAAGAGCAGGCTCCTGCAATCGTAATTGTGGAGACTGTTCCAGCAGAGGAGACAAAGCCTGCTGAAGAGACAAAACCTTCGGTGGAGACAAAACCTTCGGTGGAGACAAAGCCTTCGGTGGAGACAAAACCTTCGGTGGAGACAAAGCCTTCGGTGGAGACAAAGCCTGCTGAGCCAGCAGTCGCTGTGACAGAAACAAAGCCTATCGAGCCTGCAGTTGAGCCAGAGGCCTTCTTCGCTCTGTCCAACGATGACAAGAACAACCCGCTTGAGGCTGGATTTGCATCAGTGAATGTGCAGCCTGCCAAGACGGAGCGCGGCCTGTTCGGCCTCTCGGCAAGA
>JAQVSP010000150.1 GCA_028700425.1 Sphaerochaetaceae bacterium
GTCTATAAGGATCTTCTAGCGGCCGTCAGCATTCACTAGCCCGACCTTCTTGAAATAAGCTTCCTTCATTGCAGAATCGAACTGTGCGTTATCCTTGTATTCATGGCCCAGGCAGTCCAGCCATAGGCTAGGGGCCTCCATGCAAAGATAGAAGAACACCTGGCTTTTCCAGCTTTCGGGGAAGAGCGAGCAGAGGGTGGAGAATAGCTTGCGCTTGGTTTTAAGAGGGTAGGACCACTTGCCGGCTATCTCCTCAAGCTCCATCTCAAGTATCTTGCTTTGCGGCCCCTTGGTCCTTATGGTCCTGAGCACAGGCTTGGTGAAGGTCAGAGTGCCCATGCTGAGCATGACAACCTGGCTTGGATCGAAGGCCTTGACCAGCAGGTCCACAGCCTGCCTGTATTCCTCCTCCCAGCCTGAGAAGAGGACCATCGGATGAAAATGAAAGCCTACCAGCCAGCCTTTCTCTGCGACTTTTTGGGCTGCCTCAAGGCGCTGCTCTAGGCTAGGAGTATAGCGCTCCTCGTTTTCAATGATGGTCCTTGCATTAAGTGACCAGGTAAATATCATGTTTTTTTGAAAGCTTAGGCTATCAATCCAGCTTGTGTTGGCGCTTTTGCTTTTTGCTTCAATAATGATGTCTGGGTGCTTTGCCGCAAAGTTGGCAAGGCTTGTCAAGGTTTTCTGGCTGTCCCCAAGAAGAAGGGAGTCTGAGGCCTGGCCTGTGCCTATATGCCACAAGGACTTGGGAAGCTGGAGCTCTTCCAGTCTCTTGTCTAGATCCTTGGCAACCTTGATGCGCCCCTCAGTATAGAAGTTCTGGATGCTGCAGTAGGAGCATCCGAAAAAGCATTGGGAGACTGCATCCAGAGTCCTTAGCGAGCAGCAGCGAAGCGGGTTGTCGATAGGCGGGCAAGGGCATCGGCCCAATATGATCTCAGGGGCTTCGACTGACTCAACCTTCATCTGCGAGGCAGGCCTTTGAGGCATATGAAAGGTTGAATAGTCATTCTCCTTGGATCTAAGAGCATTCATCTTCTCGTTCAGAGATGTAAGAGCCTGCCTGCGGCTTTCTTGGCTTGTGTCAATGAAGTCTCTCAGAGTCCCTTCCTGCCATTGCCTGACTTCAAGGGCGGCCTGGCTCAGCATGCCCCTGTCCTGAAAGCTCAGGCCATATGTTCTGTCTAGCTCATCGATGAAGGACAAGTCGTCCTTTTCAAGAAAGCCCTCATAAGGGTTATTCATCAGAGCTTCTCTTCAAGGAGCTCTTTCTCCCTGCCTTCAAGGGGATTGGCCTGGCCCTTGAGCATTGCTCGAACCGCATCCATCTCGCGCCTAGTGAGGGTAGTGGATCCTAGCTTGTAGTTCTCGAAGGCCTCGGTGGCAATGGGGCAGACAAGCCTGACCATCTCAAGGATGATGCGGGCATAGACCCTTATCTCGTACTGGGCATGGCTGTCCAGCCTTAGTGACAGGAAGTGGAAGAGGTTGTGCAGATCCATCTGCCAGTACCACTGGGTGTACTGGCTCAGCGGAAGGTTGATCCTGGCAAGCTCTCGTGCAATGCCTAGGTCAAGAAGCTCATGATAGTTCTCCTTGTCCTGCTCCTGGCCCCTGAGAAGGATGTCAAGAACCTTCTGGGCAGTCTGGGAATCCACAGGCTCATCAGACCGGCCTTGCTTGTTGTCCTCGCTCTGGGTGCAGATGCAGTCCGGAGACGGGGTGTAGTACTCGTCTGCCATTATGCTGTAGCGGCCGGAGATCTCATTGACCCTGGCGGTGCGATGGCGTATCCACTGGCGAGCCACGAAGATCGGCATCTTGATGTGGAAGGTGAAGTTGACCTGCTCGAAGGGCGAGGTGTGGTCATTGCGCATAAGGTAGCTTATCAGGCCCTTGTCCTGCCTGTAGGTCTTCGTCCCGTCCCCGTAGGAGACCCTTGCGCTCTGAACTATGCGTGCATCGGACCCTAGATAGTCAACCAGCCTTACAAAGCCATGGTCGAGAACGGGATATTCCTTGTCAAGTATGGCCTCTGCGGCCTCAACTATGCAATGTGCCATGATGATAACTCCTATATCAAGCCCATCCGGGCATAAAGTACTCCTAGTCCTACATTCAACGCTGTCTCAGTGCGAAGTATCCTGGACCCAAGCAGGCAAGGCACATAGCCATATGCCTGCAAGATTCCGCGCTCGCGGTCAGACCATCCTCTTTCCGGCCCAAGGGCCATGCAAACCTGCTGGCCGGAAGTGAAGCTCATCTGGCTAAGAGGGCGGGAGGCGCCCCTGTTGTCCAGGATGAGCTTGGCCTTTCCATTGCCCAGAGCGCATGCAGCCTTGTCTATTGAATCGAAGAAGACAAGCTCGCCCATGGCGCAGTCTGCAGCCTGCATGGCTCCATCAAGCAGGTACTTGAGGTATTCGCCCGTAAGCCAAAGCCCTGACTGGGCGTAGGACCTCTCAGAGGTATCGCAGGAGCATACAGCTATGGTGCGAACTCCAAGCATGGTGCAGTCACGAAGAATCCTCTTCATGCAGATCGGCCTGACCTGTGGAATCAGAAGATCCACAGGGGCCAAAGGGCCCGGATCTGACTCTTCGGAGATTGTGAAGCTGAGAGCATCGCTGTCAATGGCCGTGATTACAGCCTTTGCATTGAAGGCATTTACAACGCCGATGTCGAAGCTGTCGCCCACACCGAGCTTCAGGACGCGCCTTATATGGTCAGCCCTGAAATCTGAAAGGCTCAGGCTGAGAGCAGGCTTTTCAAGAAGGATGCGGTTCATGAAAGCCGTCCGTACAGCTCAGAGAAGGATCTCAGGCGCTCGATCATCCAGGGCTCTATTGAGCCTTCGTCCATTCGCCAGCTCCAGTTGGAGGAGCCGACTGTAGAGGGAAGGTTCATCCTTGCTTCCTCTCCCAGCCCTGCGAGATCCTGCATCGGGATGATCGCCAGATCTGCGCAGCTTGACCAGAGGGCTCTGATCATCTGCCATACCACCTCGTGGTCTGGGCACTGGAGATAGCGCCTTACAGCGTCCTGGGTGGCAGGATCCAGGCTGGCAAACCAGCCTCTAGAGGTGTTGTTGTCATGGGTTCCGGTATAGGCAACGCAGTTTTGTATGTAGTTGTGAGGAAGATAGACGTTGGTCGCATCAAGCTTGCCGTCCTTGAGGGCGAAGGCAAACTGCAGTATGCGCATGCCTGCAAAGCCTGTTTGGTCGCGAAGAGCCTCAACCTCGTCGGTTATGACGCCAAGGTCCTCGGCTATGATGCGAAGCTTGCTGCCAAACTCGCGCTTGAGAGACTCAAAGATCTTGATTCCAGGACCCTTGACCCATCTGCCGTTTATGGCGGTGGTTTCTTCTGGGCTTACCTCCCAGCAGGCCTCAAAGCCTCTGAAGTGGTCTATCCTGACTACATCAGTGAGGGCCAGGCAGCTTCTAAGCCTCTTCTTCCACCAGGCAAAGTCATCCTTCTCGTGCTCAGCCCAGCTGTAGAGGGGGTTTCCCCAAAGCTGGCCTGTTGAGGAGAATGCGTCGGGCGGTACGCCGGAAAGGCCGGCAAGATGGCCCTTGGCATCGATCTTGAAGAGCCTGGGCTCGCTCCAGGCGTCAGCTGACTCGGCAGAGACAAAGATCGGAACATCGCCGATGACAGTCAAGCCGATGGAGTTTGCGTAGCTCTTGAGGCCATGCCATTGCTCGAAGAAGAAGTACTGCAGGGCCTTGTAGGCCTCGATCTGGCTTGAAAGGCGCTTCCTGGCTTCCTCGAGAGCCTTTTGCTCCCTAAGCCTTAGGCCCTGGGGCCACAGGCCCCACCTGCCGTCTCCCAGGTCATCGGTTATGGCCCTGTAGAGGCTGTAGTCGTCAAGCCACCAGGCCCTCTCTTCGCAAAAGCCCTTGAATTGTGCCAGCTCGCTGCGAGAGGCTAGGCTCAAGAATGCCCCTGCAGCCTTGAACAGGAAATCCTTCTTCCTGCTGGAGACAAGGGCGTAGTCAACCCGTCCGCCATGAGGGAGCCT
>JAQVSP010000151.1 GCA_028700425.1 Sphaerochaetaceae bacterium
GCTGAGAAGCCCCTTGCAGTGCGCTCCTGAAGGAACAGCATATGCAGAGCTTTGGAACGAGGACGGTGAGACAACAACACCGGCCTTGGAGGAGGAAGGCATCAGGCTGGCCTCAAGCTGCGATGTGGCTGTGATCTTTGCAGCCCTTCCTGACAGCTACGAGAGCGAGGGCTTCGATCGCTCAAGCCTGCAGCTGCCGGAGATACAGGAAGAGCTCATTGAGAAGGTTGCCAATGTGGCAAGGTCTACCATTGTAGTGCTTCAGAATGGAAGCCCAATAACCATGAGATGGCTGGACAAGGTTGACGGGGTGCTGGAGATGTACCTTGCCGGCGAAGCCGTCGGAGAGGCAGCGGTTGCCTTGCTCTATGGCGATGCCAACCCCTGTGGGCATCTTGCTGAGACCTTCCCAATGCGCATTGAGGACACCCCTTGCTTCGGCTTCTTCCCTGGCGATGGCAAGAGAAGCGTCTATGCTGAGGATATCTATGTTGGGTATAGGTGGTATGACACACGAAAGATGGATGTGCTGTTCCCCTTCGGCTATGGACTGAGCTACACCAGCTTTTCAATAGAGAGCATCAAGGCTTGCGCCAAGGATGACGGGGTCCTGGTCACCGCATCTGTGAAAAACACAGGCAAGAAGGATGGAAAGGCTGTGATACAGGCCTATGTATACCCACCTCAAGGTCATGTGAACAGGCCAAGCCATGAGCTAAAGGGCTTTGAGAAGGTGATGCTCAAGGCCGGCGAGGCAGGGGACGTCTCCTTCTTCCTGGATAGAAGAGCCTTCTCCTATTACGAGACGAGGATCGAGGATTGGCATGTGGAGAGCGGCATCTACACCATAGGCCTCGGAATGGACAGCCGAAACGTCGAGCAGGCTGTGAGCATAAACATCAAGTCTTCAGCTCTTCCAATTGAGGCAGATGACTCATTGACAATAGGCGAGGTCATTGATGCAGGCTTCAAGGATGCCCTTGAGCTCTACGACGAGCAGCTTTTTGAATCCTTTGGGGTCTATGACAGCTCAAGAAGCCGTCATGTCCTGAAGGGGACAGCTGCAAGGCGAATGTGCCTTGAGCTCCCGGTCCACAGCCTTCCGAGCTTCACCGACGCTCCTAGCGACATAGCCCAGAGGGTCATTGAGAAAATCAAGCAGTAAACTCACTGCCCTGGGTCAGCCAGCAAGCTCAATATGCACCCTTTGAGGCTCTTGAGCTTAGAAGAGGCCCGCAGAGGGGATCTTCAATAGGAGAAGGCAGCTCCAAGCTTGAGGCCTGGGAATCTTGCGCTGGCAGAAGGCTCAATCATCAATCTCACAACGCTGTCCAGCCCTAGGCTCTCGCGAAGGCTTCTGTTGTTGCTGTCTGCCCATGACAAGACCCTGATGAAAGCTATCAGGCGACTGAAGACTGACACTCCAGGCCCAGCTATGGCTATGACCGCGCAGCCTTGCCCAAGCTCAGCGCCCATGAAGCCTTCCAGATCCGAGGGCATGTCTGCCGCCTCGAGCCAGAAGGCGCAGGCGAGCCATCCAAGAAAGTAGGTGACGCCTCCTGCAGCAGCTGTGGACAAGCCGACTACATCGATGGGGGTCAGCCATGCAGAGCCCTTATAGTCTCCCAGGGCTCGCTGCCCAGAGCCACATCCCACAAACAGCGACAGCGCGAGGGGCTCAAGGGTCCTTCTTCGGTAGTTCTCATACATCTCAATTCGTCCAGCCAGGTCCAGAGAGGGAGCTGCCAGGCTGGCAACGCTCTTAACAGCCAGCCCTGGATCTTCGCTGATGATCGCACCATCAAGGCTGTCATTGCCGCTTTTAAAGGCATCACTTGAATCTCTTATGCCAGAGCTGACCATGTCATGGATTCCTAAGGCTAGATCCAGAAGATCCGTCAGTACATCGGCAAAGGCCATTGGCATTAAGAGCAAGCAAGCTATGATGATCAAGATTCGTTTCATGACGACCCCTTTTCTATTAATAAGCCCAGCTGCCTTAATTCTGCAGGCAATTGCAGGAAAGCTGCTTATATCCTTGATCCTGGCAGTCTGTTTTCATGTTTGACATGGGATTCGGCAAAGCCTGGTGCATAGTCTTTCTCATTGCCCAAGCATCAAGCTGCTGGCATTTGGACCGGCATGCCTGGATGAAATGTTCATAAAAAAAGCAACCTGCAATATCAGCAAGCTGCTTTTCTTGGAGGTGATCGGGATCGAACCGACTACCTACTGAATGCCATTCAGTCGCTCTACCATCTGAGCTACACCCCCGTAGGAACAAAGCAATGATACCTATCACGGCTTTTCTTGTCAACGGGGGATGAATGCTATTTTTCTGATTCCTTCTTCCTTGAGACGAAGAAGAACTTGTCCCTGTCTGCGAAGCTTCTTTTCTTGCTCATGATCACATAGGCTATGATTGAGCCCACAAGATAGGCTCCTGCAATGGCTATTGAGATCCACAGCAAGGCAGGCTTGCCATCCAGGACGCTCTTGGCAGGAAGATTGGCGGAAAGGATCAAGGGGATGGCCAAGGGGAACACAAGGCCTGTGCCGTAGATGAAGTCCTGAGCCGCTGGAGACTCGAAGTTCGGATCGACGACTCTCAGAAGCGAGAGGCCGGTGGGCATGGTGCCAGTGGCAGAGCCGAACAGCATGAGGGTCCTGTTGAACTGATTGTCGTCAAAGAGCCTGCTTGAGTACCAAGGAAGCACAAAGCATGTGATGAATATTCCAAGAATCACCATAAGCACTATAGGCAGCCAGTAGCCGCTTACAGTTGAGATGCTAATGGCTCCAAGGCTTGCTGCGACCGTGAAGTCTGTAGAAAGCCCGCTTATGCGGTTCATGGTGTCCGTGTCGATGCTTTGGTTCACATGGAGCTTTGTCATGACAGCTCTTACCAGAAGTGCAAGAAGCGAGGAGAAGACGAAGTTTATGCCCCAGAGGCTTTCTGCAAGCCCAAGGCCCATGTCGCCAGCAAGTCCAAGCAGCTTCTCCATGCCTGAAAGAGCAAGGTAGCTCAGAAAATAGGTGAATGCGACAAGTGCTAGGTGGTAGGTGAGGCTGTCTATGGATTCGCCATCAGTGGTGTTGTAGGCTCCTGGCTGCTTGCTTGAGAAGATGAAGCCGCTGCGGGTTCCCTGGCTGCGAAGCTTCTCTGCCTGTTCCTCTGAAATCCATTTTCGCTTTATTGCAGTATTGATCAGTATAACACCGCCTACCGATCCGACCAAAAAGCCTATGGCTGCCATGGTCAGGCCCACAGAGGCGGCTCCCTCGTAGCCCATGGATTCCCATACCTTGCTCATTGAGTATGCCTGTCCAGGCCCGAGCTCAAAGCCCAGGGTGAGCTGGAAGCCAAAGGCTGGGTTGAGGCCCTTGCATATGGTAGCTCCCAGTATGGCAGCTAGGACGAGGCCGAAGAAGGTCTGAAGCCCATACTGGCCGATTGTGCCCACAACATTGGCCTTCACCCCGCGGCTGCCGTTCTTTCTCTTTTCAGATGGGTTGCGAAGCATCATCGCGATGAAGGATACGTTGAGCAGATGATAGACAAGGTCTCCAAGGAAGACATTGTTCATGCCCATTTTAGGAGCGACATAGTTGTAGAACAGAAGGAGAAACACCCCTCCGATGATCGGTGAAGGTATCAGGTACCTCTGCAAAAGCTTGATGCGGGCCCTCAGGAAGGCACCCAGCAGAAGCGATATGCATATGACGGCGAAATGAATGACATAGGTGAAGTCCATAGCTTGCTCTCCTTAATTGCGCTTTATGCTATCGTAGAATTCCATGTACTTGAGTGCACTGGCCTTTGGCTCAAGGCGAAGCCTGAAGACGACATGATCGTAGATAAGCTCCATTGTCTGCTTTGCATTGATGACGAAGGCAGAGACCTTGTCCCAGTCAAAGCTATATTGTCTTGCTGCAGTGTTGTCCAGGACATGCAAGGCAGTCCTGTCAGCCCAGACGCAGACGTCCTGGCTTATGGTGCGGATCCTG